>JBPCJP010000070.1:0-9322 GCA_051005175.1 Gemmatimonadaceae bacterium
GCCCGCGCCTATGCCGGCGTGGCGGATTCGTGCTCGATGCTCTACACGTATTTTGACGCCCGCGAGTTCAACCTGCGGCAGGCTGACATCGCATCGAAGAAGGCGCTCGCCCTGGAGCCTGAGCTCGCTGAGGCGCACGTTGCACGTGGTCTTGCGGTCTCGCTTAGAAAACAGTTCGACGAGGCCGAGCAGGAGTTCGAGACGGCGATGAAGCTCGATTCCAAGCTGTTTGAGGCTCCTTACTGGTATGGGCGCGCGCTTCAGTCAGCCGGCCGGTTTGAGGACGCTGCCAAGATGTTCGAGCGGGCATCGCATCTAAGGCCGGAGGATTATCAGGCGCCGGGTTTTGCCGCTCAGGCATACGGTTCGCTCGGCCTTGTCGACGAGAGGGACACCGGGCTACGCCGCGCCCTCAAGCTGATGGAGGACAGGCTCGAGCTGAATCCCGACGATGCCCGTGCCGCGAATCTTGCCGCGGCTTTCCTTGCGCGCCTCGGCAACCTCACAAAGGCGGTGGAATACGCGGACAGGTCCCTGGCGATAGATCCCGATGATCCAATGCTTCTCTACAACGTATCCTGCACATACGTTGCACTTGGCAGGCATGAGGATGCGTTGAACTGTCTCGAGCGAGCGGTGGACAAGGGCTTCGGTCACAAGGAATGGATCGACCATGATCCGGACCTCGACCCGATCAGGGACAGCATGCGCTTTCAGGCGCTTTCGGAGGCCATGTGAACAAGAGGGCACAGAGGGCTTCGCCGGCAGGAGGGCGCAGAGGAGTGCACACAGAGGCGGAGAGCGTGACATGACCACTCCTCTTCCACTCGAGCGGCTGAAGGGTGCCCTCTCCGACACGTACACTATCGATCGCGAGCTCGGGCGAGGCGGAATGGCGACCGTGTATCTCGCGCAGGACGCTAAGCACGAGCGTCTCGTCGCGCTCAAGGTGCTCCACCCTGACCTTGCGGCAACACTTGGCCCGGATCGTTTTCTCCGGGAGATCAAGCTTGCCGCGCGGCTCAATCACCCGCACATCCTGCCGCTGCATGATTCGGGAGAAGTCGAGGGCTTCCTTTACTACGTGATGCCGTACGTGGAAGGTGAGTCATTGCGGGAGCGTCTCGACCGCGAGCGGCAGCTTCCGATCGAGGAAGCGGTCCACCACGGACGGGCGATAGCGTCGGCGCTCGACTATGCGCACAGACAGGGCATCGTCCACCGCGACATAAAGCCCGAGAACGTGATGCTCTACGAAGGCGAAGCCATGGTCATGGACTTCGGAATAGCAAAGGCGGTAAGCTCGGCGGGGTCTGAAACGCTTACCCAGACGGGCATGATGATTGGAACTCCGGCCTACGTCAGCCCGGAGCAGGCCGCCGGCGAGATCAACCTCGACGGACGAAGCGACCAGTACAGCCTCGGCTGCGTGATATACGAAATGCTGAGCGGCGAGCGCGCATTCAGCGGTCCGACAGCGCAGGCAGTCATGGCGAAGCGTTTCACCGAAACCGTCAAGCCGTTGCGTTCGGTGCGAAGCGCAATTCCGGAATCAGTCGAACGGGCTGTGTCGAAAGCGATGACGACAGACGTCGAAGGGCGCTACAAGACCTCCGCACAGTTCGCGCAGGCGCTCGCTTCCGGGAACGCGGAGACTCCCACGGATACGCAGACGCTTCCCCAGCAGATTGTGGCGTCGGCAAAGTCTGTCGCCGTTCTTCCGTTCTCCAACATGAGCACTGACGCGGAGAACGAGTACTTCGCTGATGGAATGGCGGAAGAGATCATCAATGCGTTGTCGAAGATCCAGTCACTCCGCGTTGCGTCGCGAACTGTCTCGTTCGCCCTCAAAGGCAAGAACGAGGATCTGGCGGAGGTGGGCAAGAAGCTCCGCGTCTCGACTGTGCTCGATGGAAGCGTGCGGCGAATGGGGAACCGTCTTCGCATCACTGCCCAGCTCGTCAACGTCGCCGACGGTTATCAGCTCTGGTCGGAGCGGTACGATCGCGAGATGGAAGACGTCTTCGCGATTCAGGACGACATTTCGCAGGCAATCGTCAAGGCGCTTCGCGTGATTCTCACGGAAGGCGAGAAGAAGCAGATAGAGAAGGCGCGCGCAGTGAACGTTCAGGCGTACGACTACTATCTCCGGGGCCGGCAGTATTTCCATCAGCTTCGCAGGAAAAGTCTCGAGTACGCGAAGCAGATGTTCAACAAGGCCATCGAGATAGATCCCGAATATGCGAGAGCGTATGCCGGGGTCGCCGACTGCTACTCGCAGCTCTACACCTATTTCGACGCGCGCGAGTTCAACCTCCGGCAGGCTGACATCGCGAGCATCAAGGCTCTCGAGCTCGAGCCTGAGTTAGCCGAAGCGCACGTGGCTCGGGGGCTCGCGGTTTCGATGCTCAAGAAGTACGAGGAGGCGGAGCGCGAGTTCGAGACCGCGATGAAGCTCGACCCGAAGCTGTTCGACGCGGTTTACTGGTATGCGCGGGCGCGGCTGTCGCAGGGAAACTATGCGGAGGCGGCGCGGCTGTTCGAGCGTGCAGCTGTGCTGAGGCCCGAGGATTTCCAGACAGCCGGGTTCCTGGGTCAGGCGCTCATGGCGATGGGAAAGCGGGACGAAGCCCTGGCGTCATATCGCCGGCAGGTTCAGCTCATTGACGTACATCTCGGCCTCAATCCCGATGATCCCCGGGCATGCATACTCGGCGCCGTTGCCAACGCGATAATCGATGACAGGGAGCGAGCGGTTGATTTCGCCCAGCGTGCAATGGAGGTCGATCCTGACGACCCGATGTTGCTGTACAATGTCTGCTGCACGTATGCGCAGCTGGGAATGGTCGACGAGTCGCTTGGTGCGCTCGAGCACGCGGTGGAGAAGGGCTGGGGAGACAAGAGCTGGCTCGAGCATGACAGCGACCTGGAGAGCATCAGGTCGTCGCCACGGTATCAGGCGATTATCAGGGCGATGTGAGGGGGGACGCGGGGATTCACTGACTGCGGACTGCGGACGAACTGCGGACCCGGACTGCGGACTACTGCGGACTCGGACCACCTGCTCCATGATCCGACTGCGAAGGTCGCTCCCGCGATACCAACCAGATTCACCATGGCATCAAGGGTGAGATCATGAAGTGGCCGCCGTCGGAGCGCCGAACTGAATTCGATGACCATCCGGCGTTCCAATAGTTGGTTAGTGCGCAAGCGCTTCAGCGCCTGGGATCTAGAACCTCGCCCACCTTGTGAAGGGCGCCCTGGAGGTGAAGCTGCGTGGACCTGTCTCCGGTCCGCGGAATCGCGCGCCGGATCTCCCCTCGCAGGGTGACAAGCTCGCCGCGAAGATGCGACTGCGCATCGCTCGATAGCGGCACGCGCGGAGGACCGAACTGCGGCGCGGGAGCAGCAGTCGTCGTGGCCGGCGGGTTGATTTTTCTGTCGAGCAGCTCGAGATAATCCATCTGGAGCTCGCGCCGGTATGCATCGATCACCGGCCGCGGCGACAGGATCTCCGACCAGAGACCGCGGCGCACATCGTCAAGCATCCTCGAGAGCAGATACACATCAGACGTGTTGCGTGACAATGCCTCCTGCTCGAGCAGGCGATTCATGCGACCGTCGTCGAGCAGATTGTTCATGACGCGCATCTGCGCGGCGTTGATCCGCCGGATCATTCCCAACGCCTCTATGCGCGCCGCAATCTCCGGACGGATGAGGTACTCCGGCGTGGCAAATACGTTCTGGTTGATGAACCGCACCGCTTCCGCCTGCCGCGCCCGCGGAATCGGAACATAAACGGGCCCCGTCTGGCTGCCCGACTTGTACTGCACGGTGCCGCCGCCGACGAGAGTGGCGACGTGGTTTCCCTCCGTCGCCCACTGGTTCACCGTCCTGTCGTATAACTCGCGCAGGTCGCTGTTGTCCTCGCCGGGTATCGTCGCGGCCGATGCGATGTAGCCAACCACCCGCTGAATGTTCCGGAACCCCAATCCCGTCGACTTTACCGGATCTGCATCGCCGACGGCTTCGCTCTGCGTCCCTGTCGCCCCGAACTCGTTGCCGGCCGAGAACCGATACCAGGGAATCGTGTCCTGCATCCGTGCCCACTGTTCAAGCTGCGGCCTCTCCTGGTCCGGGGTGCGCGCTCCGGGAATCGGCTTGTAACCCCACATTATCGCGTATTCGTCCCATGGGCCGACCCTGGGAATCAGATCCGTGAGAGCGATCCCATCCTCCGGCTGCGCGACGTAGTTGAATCGCGAATAATCCATGATGCTCGGGCTGTGCCCCATTCGCGCGACCCATGTCCTGCTGCGAACGCTGTCGGCGGGATACGTGGAGCTGCCGATCTGGTTGTGCTGAAGCCCGAGAGTATGTCCGATCTCGTGGGCGACAACGAATTGCAGGAGGCGTCCCATCAGTGAATCGGGGAAAGGCAGCTGCCGCGCGCGCGGATCGAGCGGCGATGCCTGGGTGAAGTACCAGGAGCGCTGCAGATTCAGGATGTTGTGGAACATCCTGATTGAGCCGTTGAGTATCTCGCCGGTCCGCGGGTCGTTCACATGCGGTCCCTGCGCGTTCTCGGTCGTGGAGGGAAGCCAGCGGATCACAGTATTGCGTATGTCCTCGCTCGACCAGTCGGGGTCGTTCGCGGGGGGCTCCATCGCGACGATCCCTTCCTTGAACCCCGCCATCTCGAAGGCCGACTGCCACTCGATGATTCCGTCGCGAACGAACGGCTTCCACACATCGGGTGTCGCGGGATCGATGTAATAGACGATCGGCTTTTTCGGGTAACAGAGATTGCCTTCCATGCGGTCGGAGCATTCCAGCCGGTACCGGGTTATGTAGCGGCGAACGGCCGACCTGTGCTCCGTCGTGCCGAAGTCGAGCTGGCGGACAGAGAAGTACCCGGCTCGCTCGTCAAAGCGGCGCGGCATCATCGGCTGTTCCGGAAGGCGGACAAGGCTCCAGTGAGCGAGAACACTCTGCGCGGGGCGCGGCTGGCCTGCCGCCGACGGAGCGCTCGCTCCGGTCGGTGCTGGCGGCGTTCCGGTCTGCGTCGCTTCTATTTCGACGTTGTCGGGAAACGCGATCGCGCGCTCGACAAATGAGCGCTGCGAATCGATGGTGCCCCTGATGGCGGCAAGCTCGGGAATCGCGGTGGTGAACAGTCTCGTCACGTCGATTACCGCGGCGCTGTCGGGCCCATACGCCTCGACGTTGAAAGCAGCGATGATCGGCGGATAGTTCGCGGACTCAACTGCACGGTACACCGACAGCGCGGTATCGGCGGTTATCGTGAACGATGGTGAGCGGAGGATCACCCGGTTACCCGTACGATCCCAGCGCAAGGTCCGCTCGGCGAACTGGTCACCGCCGAAAGAGCCGCCGAGCTGTCCGGACTGACCAGTCGGCTGCGGCGCAGCTGCGCGCGCGTAGCGGCCCACGATCAGCATGTCCTTCCGCATTTCCCGTCGCGGGATCTCGAAGAAGAGCTTGTCACCCACGCGATGGACCGAGAACATTCCCGTCCGCGTTATGGCGTCGGATGTTATCACCCGGCTGTACGGGCGCGGACTCGGCGGCCCGCTGGCGCGAGAGCCGGCGGCCGAGTCGCCGGTGGAGGAGGCGCCAGCGGGTGTAGCGGGGGTGCGGGTCGCGACGGGAGAGGGTGCGCCCGCAGGGGGCGAAGAGGCCGCGCGCGAGCAGCCCGCGATCAGAACTGCGCCGAGAATGAGAATCTTGCCTGGCATGACGGGTCGGTTGAGTTGGGTACTTGAAAAGGTTTCCCAGGTACTAGTCTAGTTCATGACACTTTGTGTGCCACCGCTGCTGGTGGCCATCGGCGAAACGATCTTCGGCCGGCTTGCGTAACTTGCAGCATGAGAACGACTTCCGATCTGAGATTCGTGCTCGCGCTTGCGGCTTCGATGGCCGGCGGCGGCTCATCCCTGGCGGCGCAGGAGGCGGACGTGCGGGCGTTCGCGGCCGAACTGGATTCTTTGCAGAAGGCGCACCACATCCCCGGACTTTCCGTGGCGGTGGTGAGCGACGGGCGGGTGGTCCTGGCGCGCGGCTATGGCTGGGCTGACGTGGAGGCGCGGCGGCCGGCCACCGAGCACACGCCGTTCGACATCGCCTCCGTAGCCAAAACGATCTCCGCTGTCACGGCGATGCGGCTGGTTGAGCGCGGCGTGCTGGACCTCGATCGCCCGATGGCGACCTTCGACAACTGGAGGGAGTTCTGCGCGGCGGTGAAAGAAGACGGTCCGCGTATCTTCTTCGCCGACTACTCTTGCGCGCCTGAGCTCACGCTCCGGCACGTGATGTCGATGCAGGCCAACGGCGCGCCCGGCGAGCGCTTCTACTACAATCCCGTCTCGTTTTCCTGGGCTTCGCGGCCGCTGATGCAGCTGACCGGACGTGCGTTCAGCGACCTCGTGGCTCTGGAGGTGTTTGCGACTGCGGGGATGACTGAGTCGGCGCGAAAGCATCGCCAGTTGCCGGTGCGAACCGACCTGGCGGAAGCACTGGCGGTTCCGTATCACGTTGACTCCGCCGGCGCGCTGGTTCGCTCAGATCCGCCGGGGCCGCAGGGCGACGGCGCCGCGGGTGGTGTGATTTCGACGGTGATGGATCTGGCGCGCTTCGACATCGCATTGGATGGTGGGCAGCTGCTCGCCGACTCCGCCAAGGCGGAGATGTGGCGGCCGGGGCGCTCTCCCTCCGGGACGGTGCTGCCGTACGGGATCGGATGGTACGTCCAGCAGGCGGATGGGCGGCGGTTGGTGTGGCACGCCGGCTGGTGGGAGAAGCGGTATTCCGCCCTCTACCTGAAGCTGCCGGACGAGGGGCTGACGCTGATTCTGCTCGCCAACAGCGAGGGCCTGTGGTGGGCGAACCCGCTGGACGCCGCGACCGTGGAGCGCTCTCCCTTCGCGGCCGCATTTCTGCGGCATTTTCGCAGCTAACCGTTCAGCTTCAGGCGCGGAGGGCCTCTTCGCACCCTGAAACATGAAAAGATGCTCGGCCCTCCGTCCCCTGCAAGCAGGGTTAGGCTGCAGGATGACCCTGCAGGGCCGACGCGACATACGCAGTGTCATAGTATACGCGAAATCGCGTGACCTTGGAGTCGCGAAGCGTCCAGACGTGCACGAAATCGAACTCGTAATCGGTGTGATTCGGGCGCACATGCCCCCGCTGGTAGCCAAGAGCAACAACCGTATCCCCTTCGGCGAAGTAGCGCAGTATTTCAAACCGCTCTGCAACTAGCCACTCGCTCAGGGTGCGGAGGAACTGGGTGACTCCATCCTGTCCCTGGAATGGACCAGCCCAGGGGATAAGTTGGCTCGATGCCGCCACAGACCATTCCGAGTCGTCAGCCTGGAGCGCCAGGATGCTCGGAAGATCCTTTCGCACGAACGCGTCGTAGACTTGCCTGACGATCGCAGTGTTTGTATCGCTCATGGCTGTCGTAGTCGAAGTCCTAACGTCCCAAGGCGTAAGCTGCTGCAGTCCTCTCGCGAGGGGAGAGGGCGCCGCCGATGATGACGACCGCTATGCGCGCCCATCGTGATGCTCCTAAGTGGCGCCTGCTTCACGCCGAGGTTAGGCTGCGGTGTCGCGTGGTATCGTTCAACGTTTTCTAGCTTGGCGGGATATTGTTGGCGTGGCGTGCAATGAGGCGCCAAGCACCCGCTTCCCGTCGCCAAATGTGCGTGAATCGACGCTGCACTGGCGGGGGAGCACCCGCGCCGGAGGCGACAGGCTGGATAGTCTCTCCACCCATGACAATGGCGAGATCCCCGATTACCCGGAGCTGCTCAATTCTGCGTTCGAATGCGGAGTAATGGATAAGTCCTTGTCGCATCAGGTCGAGAACCACTGCTCTATTCGTAGAGATCTGGTTGAAGGGGGAGTTCACAATGAAATCCTCGGCCCATATGCGCTGGAGGGCTTGGGAGTCGCGGTTTAGCACTCCAAGGCGCTCCTGCGTCTCAAGATCTCGGATCACCGCGTCG
Source organism: Gemmatimonadaceae bacterium (assembly GCA_051005175.1). Classification (GTDB taxonomy): domain Bacteria; phylum Gemmatimonadota; class Gemmatimonadetes; order Gemmatimonadales; family Gemmatimonadaceae; genus UBA4720. The sequence goes on from JBPCJP010000070.1 coordinate 8,028, forward strand.
TCAGATGCTGGCGACACCCGCGTCGCCGGTGCAGTGGCAACGCAGCCCAAAAGCGGTAGCAGGACTAGCAGAGAGAGAACCCTGGTCATCGCATCTCCTATGCAAAAAGGACGGTATGGACCGCAATCGCTCCCGTTGCTGAGCACGTGCAAGCTGCACGACGGCAGCTTAAACGCTTGAGCTCACTTGATTCTCGGCGCGTGACGATGAAAGTCTTCGTCCGGTCACCACCGTGGCGCAGACGTCCGCCACCCGTCCAGCCACGCAGCACGAAGGCGCCGTGTCGCCGAATCGACGGGCTCCGTTCGCGCCGGGAAGGGCGTGTTGTCATCTGGAAGAATGATGCCGAGCTGATGCGTGAATTGCTGGACTGGTAGAACATCCATACCGAATACGTATGCCGTAAAGAATGGCTGCAGGTCACACGCGCAGGCTTCGCTCGCCACACGGGCGATGTCCTGGGCCGTGTAGCGTGCGTCTCCATCTCGTCCAAACTTCGCGTACATCGCACGCAGCATGTCGGGGAGCCGGAACCCGAATTGGCTGATTTGGAGTGATAAGGATCAGAGGCCTGACGTCATGTCGCGCGCCCGCCAGCATCGTATGGCGCAAGGGGTTACGCAATAGCAGGCTTGTGATGAATGCCATCGTTTCGGGTTCAGGAGTGGCAGGAATGGTGGCGAAACCACGGCGCCGCGCGGTCGCCTTTCAGTCTCGAGCGGTGGCGGGGATACGTTCACCAGCTATAATCTCGCCGTCGGCGCGCTCTATCACCTCAACGCCGCGGGCAACCAGCGCTCGGGGATGTACGTGAGACCATCACTTGGTGTCTCGGGGTTCAGCGGCGACAACAGTGACTCGAACTTCTACGGAGGTGTTGGAGTCGGCATGAAGCGCCCGATCCTTACGCAGCTGGGCACGCGCCTGGAGGCAGGTTACGTCCGGAACTTCGGCAACGGTGGGTCCAACGGACTGGAGCTTTCCGCCGGCTTGTCCTGGTTCACCAAATAAGGGCGCCCGCTCCCTGCTTACGAGACCGGCGGCTTCTGGACTAAGCGGCCGGTCTTTTTTTCATCCCTTGTCATCCCGGCTCCTCAAGTGGCTCCATGATGCGGCGACCTGGGCCCGCTAGCCTGGGCCGGCCGGGAAAGCCCTGACCCGGCAACGAACCGGCCGAATGAGCCGATTCACCACCGAAATCGTGTATTGGGGGAGAGGGACATCTCCTCCGCCCCCCCTCCCCCCCCCCGAGAACTCAACGTCCCAATCGACTACGCCCCCCAACGCAATCTCTC
>JBPCJP010000071.1:0-4190 GCA_051005175.1 Gemmatimonadaceae bacterium
TACTTTGCCGCTTGGATCGCCGATGAGCCCGGTCCCACCTCCGACGACTGCGAACGGCTTGTGACCGTGCAGCTGGAGATGCATCAGTCCCATGACGGGAATTAGGCTCCCGACATGCAGGCTCGACGCGGTCGGATCGAAGCCGGCGTAAGCCGACACGGATCGCGCGGCGAGAGCTTCGGCGAGGCCGTCAGTGTGCTGGTGGAGAAGCCCGCGCCAGGCGAGCTCTTCGAGCAGCGGTGTCTTTGCTTGCATCGCCGACAAGTATATGGAGAAAGGCAGGCATAGACCACGGTTCCCGGCATTACCTTATACGGGCATGGCCAGACGCAAAGACTCATTCCGCCGCAGGCATCCGACGCTTGTGAGAGCGGTCCTTCTCTTCCTTACGTTCGGCATGGCGCTCGGCGCCGGTCTGGCTTTCGGCGCGTGGACACTCGTTTGCCGCGGCGGCCAGTGCCCGCCCGTCGAGTCCCTCAACGATTACACGCCGAGGCAGACCTCGAAGCTTTTTGCGGTTGATGGCCGCTTCATCGCGGAGCTCGGGCTCGAGCGGCGCACTCTCATCACGCTGGACGAGATTCCGGAGACGGTGCGGCAGGCATTCGTCATAACCGAGGATAAGCGCTTCTACCGGCACGCCGGCATCGACTGGTACCGGGTTTTCGGCGCATTCGCCCGAAACGTCGCGGCACGGAGGTGGCAGGAAGGGTTCTCCACGATCACGATGCAGCTCGCGCGGAACGTGTTCCCGGAGCGCATCAGCAGGGAGAAGACGCTGGTCCGGAAGATCAAGGAAGCGAAAGTCTCGCGCGAGATCGAGTCGAAGTTCGATAAGGGGAAGATTCTCGAGCTCTATCTCAACCAGATAAATCTCGGAAACGGGGCATACGGAGTCGAAACTGCCTCGCAAAGGTACTTCGGAAAATCTGTCCGGGACCTCAACATCGCCGAGGCGGCGACGCTGGCGGCGCTGCCGAAGGCTCCTGAGCGGTACAATCCAAAGCGTCATCCCGAGCGCGCGATTCAGCGGCGCAATACGGTCATCGAGCTGATGCGGCGCAACGGCGCAATAAGCGACGAAGAGGCGAGCGTTGCGAGAGCGTATCCACTTCAACTCGCCAGCAAGACGGACGCCGGCGACACTGCGCCGTATTTCGTGGAATGGGTCAGGCGGCAGCTCGACGATCAGTTCGGGCGCCAGCTTTACGAGCAGGGCCTCCGCGTTTACACGACGCTCGATCTCGACATGCAGCTGGCCGCGGAACGGGCGCTCGAGCGACAGCTCGAGAGGATCGAGGCGGGAAGGTTCGGGAGGTACACGAGCGAGACCTACGAGAGATACATCGCGCGGAGCGTTGCAGGCGAGACGCCTGGCGACAACGCGCCGTACCTCCAGGGCGCATTCGTCGCGATAGATCCGCGCAACGGCGCGATCCGCGCGATGGTCGGCGGCCGGGACTTCTACGACTCGAAGTTCAACCGCGCGACGCAGGCGCTTCGCCAGCCGGGCTCGGCCTTCAAGCCGATAGTGTATGCTGCGGCGGTGCAGAACGGGCGATCGCCGTCGTACATCCTGCAGGACACTTCCATCTCGCTCGACCAGGGAACTGGGAGTCCGTGGACTCCGCGCAATTACGACGGCCGCTTCGAGGGCCCGATGACGATGCGCCGGGGTCTCTACCAGTCGCGCAACATGGTCGCGATAAATGCGGGTCTCGAGCTTGGCGTGAACACGGTCATCGGGCAGGCGCGAAACTTCGGCATTACCACGCCAATACCGCCCTATCCGTCGATCTTCATCGGCTCCGCCGACGTTTACCCGCTCGAGATGGTCGCGTCGTATGCGCCATTCGCGAACCAGGGCATTCGCGCGAACACCAATGCGATCCTCCGGGTCGAGAACGCGCGACAGGAAGTGCTCTGGCAGCAGACGCCGTCGCGCACGACAGTCCTCTCCCCGGAGGAAGCGTGGATAATGGTTGACATGATGAAGGACGTCGTCCGGCGGGGGACTGCCGCCGCAATCTGGAGCTCGGGTTTCCACCTCCCGGCCGGGGGCAAGACCGGAACGACGAACGACGGCACGAACGTCTGGTTCATCGGCTACACCGCGGACCTCGTCGCGGGTGTATGGATGGGGTTCGACCGCCAGAAGAAGATCATGGGCGACGCGCAGGGCGGGCGTCTCGCGGCACCGGCATGGACGGAGTTCATGACAGAGGTATATCGTCGCAGGCCGGCGCCACCGGACTGGCCGCGTCCGGCATCGATCATCACGCGCGAGGTCGATATCTCGACCGGCTTGCTCCAGACGCCATACTGCCCGCGGGAAAGCGTGCGAAGCGACTTTTTCATCCCGGGGACGGAGCCAACAATGGGCTGCGACAGGCACATGGGATATCCCACGCCGGGTTTCGGAGATACGATCGGGATTGGTTCGCCGGGGGGCAGTCCCTCTAACTGACTGCGGACTGCGGACGTACTGCGAACTCAAACTGCGGACTACTGCGGACTCTGACCGCTTCCTTCGCGAACTTACACCGCATGAGGCCAGTGCCAGTCCGCAGTAGTCCGCAGTCCGTGTCCGCAGTACGTCCGCAGTCCGCAATCAGTTAATATCACGCCCCTCCCTCCCCCCATGTGATCCCCGGGCATAACTTAGAAACATCTCTCTCGAGGTGCCCGGCTTGGCTCGTGCTGACAATCATCATCGCATCTGGCGCGACGGAAAGTTCGTGAACTGGGACGACGCGACCATCCATGTAATGAGTCACGTCGTTCACTACGGGTCCAGCGTCTTCGAGGGGATACGCTGCTACGCAACGCCTGAGGGGCCGGCGATCTTCCGGCTCCACGATCACATCCGCCGGCTCGGGGACTCGTGCCGGATCTACCGGATGCCTCTCGAGCATTCGGCCGAGGCTCTCGTGCAGGCGTGCATCGATACTGTCGCGGAGAACGAGCTTCCGCATTGCTATCTGCGTCCTGTCGCGATAAGGACCGGCGAACAGATGGGCGTCAATCCGATGGACACGCCGCTCGAGGTTTTTATTATCCCGTGGACGTGGGGCAGGTATCTCGGCCACGAATCGCTTGCTGATGGCGTCGATGTCTGCGTCTCGAGTTGGAGAAGGCCCGCGCCCGATACCCTCCCCGCCATGGCGAAGGCTGGCGGCAACTACCTGGTCTCGCAGCTGTCAAAAATGGAGGCGAAGCTCGATAACTATGCCGAAGGAATAATGCTGGACTCCTTCGGCCTCGTATCCGAGGGGAGTGGCGAGAACCTGTTCGTCGTGCGGGACGGGAAGATCTTTACCTCGCCCCTGTCGTCGGGAATCCTCAACGGTATCACCCGCGACTGCGTGATGCGGATCGCGCGCGACATGGACTACGAGGTTGTCGAGCAGGTGATGCCGCGGGAGATGCTTTATATCGCCGATGAGCTGTTCTTCACCGGCACTGCAGCGGAAATAACCCCGATTCGCTCGGTTGACCGCATAACAGTCGGCGCGGGCAAGCCCGGGCCCGTGACTCGCGCGATCGAGGAAGAGTACATGGGAATAGCGGAAGGAAGGATCGCCGACAGGTTCGGCTGGAGAACGCCGGTGCCGGTGTCGGTGCCCGTCGAGTAGCCTCCAGGGCCCGCCTTACGGGGCTGCCTGAGCTCAGCAACTTCGGCTGCGGTTGATCGGCCGCGTATTTCCCGGGCGCGAGTTGTATATTTGGTTCTTCGCAGGAACGTGGAGGTAGTGCTTGATCGTCGGATGTCTCGCACTTAACGCGTCGTTTGAGCCTCTGACAATAGTCCCGCTCAGACGAGCGTTACGGCTGGTAATTGACGGCAAGGCCGAGATCGTGGAGGCCGATGCCGACCGCGTGGTTCGCTCCGAGCGGCTTACCTTGCCGCGCCCGGTCGTCATCAGGCTGACGCGGTTCATCCACGTTCCGAGACGATTCCGCCGCCAGGTCACCAACACGTTCCTCTTTGCGAGGGACAGGTACAGGTGCCAGTACTGCGGCCGCTACAATGTCGAGCTCACGCCGCGCGAGTCACTCACCCGCGATCACGTCGTGCCTATCTCGCGCGGCGGGACCAATGACTGGACGAACGTCGTTACCGCGTGCAGTCCGTGCAACACGCGCAAGTCGAACAGTCTCCCGGCGGAGATCGGCATGCACCCGATGCA
>JBPCJP010000072.1:0-7425 GCA_051005175.1 Gemmatimonadaceae bacterium
AAATGTCGACATCGACAACCCCTGATATCGAGCTCACGGTCACCGCAGGCGCGGCCGTCGAGGTTAAGAAGTTCATGGAAGCCGAAGGCGTCACTGGAGACCAGGGCGGCCTCCGCGTAAGCGTTCAGCCGGGCGGATGCAGCGGCTTCAAGTACAGCCTCCTCATCGAGGACAAGAGCGCCGAGGATGACTTCATTCTCGAGAATGAAGGCTTCAAGGTTTTTGTGGATCCCTTCTCCGCCCAGTACATCTCCGGAGTGACAATCGATTATGTCACGTCAATGCAGGGCTCGGGTTTCACCTTTACGAACCCCAACGCCACTGGCGGGTGCGGGTGCGGCAGCTCCTTCAACGCGTAATCCCCGCTTCGCGGACAGCAAAACCTCGAGGGTGGTGAGATGAGAACAAATTTCACCGCCCTCGATTTTTTTGTGCTCGTGGTCTACCTCGTCGGCACCACGGCGCTCGGTGTCTGGCTCGGGCGCGACCAGAAAACAGCAAAAGACTACTTCGTGGCGGGCAAGAGGATCCCCTGGTGGGCGATCCTCTTTTCGGTCGTCGCCACTGAAACCAGCGCGCTGACCTTCATCAGCATACCGGGGCTCGCCTACGTCACGAACCTGGGCTTTCTCCAGCTGGCGATGGGATACATGCTCGGCAGAATCGTTGTCGCCTACACCCTGCTGCCGCGGTACTTCAAAGGCGAGCTCGTAACGGCGTACGCCCTTCTCGAGCAGCGCTTCGGCGTCGAGACGCGGCGCTTCGCCTCTACAATCTTCATGTTCACGCGCGCGTTCGGCGACTCTGTGCGCGTGTTCGCGACAGCGATACCCATCGCGTTGATAATCGGCCCGGTGATACCGGCCCAGTACGTGACCCCCGCCTCGATCCTGATACTCGGCCTTCTCACCCTGCTTTACACATATCACGGCGGAATGCGCGCAGTCGTCTGGACCGATGTCCTCCAGACGGGCGTCTACGTCGGCGGTGGAATCGCGGCGATCATCCTGCTCGGCAAGGGCGTCGACGGCGGGTGGAGCACGATCTTCGCGAACGCGTCGAGCGCGGGAAAGACGCAGCTCATCGACACATACACGGGTTTCGACCGGGCGCATACGATTTTCGCCGGTCTCATCGGCGGTGCGTTTCTCTCGATGGCATCTCACGGAGCTGACCAGCTGATCGTGCAGCGGCTGCTCGCATCAGGCAACCTGAAGGACGCACGCAAGGCGCTGATCGGCAGCGGCATCGCCGTGTTCCTTCAGTTCGCCCTGTTCCTCACGATCGGTCTCGGACTCTTCAGCTACTACGCCGGGCGCAAATTCGCCGTGCCTGACTCGATCTTCCCGACATTCGTCGTCGACGTGATGCCGGCAGGACTTACCGGACTCGTCGTCGCTGCCATTCTCGCGGCGTCGATGAGCACGCTCTCGGGGTCGATCAACTCGCTGGCTGCGGCGACGGTTCACGATATCTGGCTTCCGCTCAAGGGCGGCAAGGCGGAAGACGCGAACACGTTCAAGCTCGCCCGGCGGTTCTCGCTGATGTGGGGCATCGGTCTCCTGACCGCGGCGCTTCTCTACCGCCAGCAGGGCACCCCTGTCGTCGTCGTCGCCCTCTCGATCGCCTCCTTCACCTACGGCGCCCTCCTCGGCGGATTCTTCCTTGGTATGCTGTGGCGAAGGGCAATCCAGCGGGATGCAATTCTGGGCATGGCTGTGGCGATTGCAGTGATGTCGTTCATAGTTTTCTCGCGGCAGCTTCTGCCGATTCTTCCGTGGATGTCCGGAATACTTACGCCGTTCACGAAGATTGCCTGGCCATGGTATGTCCTGATAGGAACGACGATCACAATGATCGTTGGAATTTCTTCGTCGATGACTCACGCTGACCGGGCACGACATCCGGATGACTGAACTCGTAGCAGGCGTTGACGGCGGGGGATCCAAGACCCGGGTCATCGTCGGGAACGCAAGCGGTGAAATAATCGGGGAGACGACGGGCGCGGGTTCCGCGACCGCGCCGGGCCGGACCGACGAATCCTCGAAGATCATTGCCGACCTCGTCAGGCAGGCGGTGGCGGATTCTGGAATGGGCGACGCCCGCCCCGCATCGGTTGTATGCGGCGTCTCGGGCGCAGGGCGCCCGAACATCCAGCGGGCCATGGTTGCCGCTCTTGAAGACCTCGAGGTCGCCGACGAGGTGAGCGTGGTGGGCGATGGCGAGATCGCTTTTTACGACGCGTTCGACAGGGGTCCCGGAGTCCTGCTCGTCTCGGGCACTGGATCGATCGCCCACGGCCGCGGTCCATCGGGTCAGGAGGCGCGCTGCGGCGGATGGGGGATATTCGTCGGCGACGAAGGCAGCGGACGGTGGATCGGGCGGCGGGCGCTTGCCGTCGTGGCCGCAGCATCTGATGGCAGGGAGCCGCCCACTGAGCTAACCGGCGCCATCCTTACCGCCGCCCAGGTCAACGAGCCAGCCGATCTCATACCGTGGGCGATAGCCGCCACAGGGCGCGAGCTAGCTGCGCTTGCGCCCGTCGTGCTCAACACCGCGGCGAACGGGGATGCGAGAGCGAACGCGATAGTGTCGATGGCAGTCGAGGAGCTGGTTCTCCACGTGCGCACGCTCGCCACGAGTCTGTTTGGCGACGAGCGGGCCCACATTCCTGTCGCAGTAGCGGGCGGACTGATGCTCAAGGGCTCACTGCTTCGCAAGCGCCTCGAGCAGCGCCTCAAATCGGCCGCTCCGGGCGCTCAGGTCAAGTCAGGTGACATCGTGCCCGCCCGGGGGGCGATGAAGTGGGCATATGACAGCCGGGTGACGGCTCAGACCTGAGGCTTCGGCCACCCAGGGCTGTCATCGAGCTTTCCGCCGCCTTCGACAGCCGGTATCATCCCTGGGTTCCAGACGCCCTCGTTCTTCCCGATAAAGCAGGCGGCGCTGAAGTCGCCGCAGACGTTCACCGTCGTCCGCGCCATATCCAGTATCCGGTCAACGCCAAGCACAATCGCGATCGCCTCGGCGGGAATACCGAACATCACGAGTATCCCGACGAGCAGCGGAATCGATCCGCCGGGAACGCCGGCGGCACCGATCGCGGTCACGACGCACATGATCATGACCGCCGCCATCTGCGCGAGGCTCAGGTCGACATTGAAGGCCTGGGCGAGCGTGATGACGGTGATGCCCTCGAAAAGCGCTGTCCCGTGCATGCACATCGTGCTGCCGAGTGGCATGACGAAGCCGGAAATCTGCTTCGGAATGCCGAGATTTTCCTCAGCCGTTGCGAGCGCGGTCGGGAGTGTCGCGCTGCTCGAGCTCGTGGAAAAAGCGGTTACGAGCGCCCCGCGTATTCGCTTGAAGAAAAGAACCGGCGACATGCCGACAAGGAACCTGACGATCGCCGAAATGTTTATCGCGAGGTGAAGGAACAGCGCCCCGAGGACGACCACCACGTACCAGCCCAGCAGCCGCAGGACGTCGAAGCCGAATCGTGAAGTGACTCCGAAGATGAGCGCGGCTACGCCGTAGGGAGCCAGCCGCATCGCCATCTCCACGATCTTTATGACGATGTCGTTCAGCGCCTCGAGAAACGATATCATCGGCTTCGCGCGTGACGACGCGATCATCGTCAGCGCGGCACCGAAGATTATTCCGAAAAAGATTGTCCCGAGCAGGTCGAGATCCGCCGCTGACCGCACCGGATTTCTCGGGACGATGTTGACGAGCGTCTGGATGCCGAACTCCGACATCGCCGCAGCTTCAACCTTCGACGACGCATCGTTTGCGTACGTCGCCATCAGGTCTATCCGGGTGGCCTCGGGAATTCGTTCGCCAGGCCTGGCGACCGACACGATTATCAGTCCCAGGATCACGGCGAGAATCGTGGAGCCGAGGAAATAACCGAGTGTCTTCGCCCCTATCCGTCCGACACGCTTGAGATCTCCAAGTCCCGCAACTCCCAGCGCAATCGACGAGAAGACGAGCGGGATGACGATCATGAACAGCAGACGGAGGAATATCTGCCCCGCCGGCCCCGCTACGTACTCGTTGATGCCCTCGACGATCGGGGCATCGCCGCCCAGGAACGTATTGGCGGCGATGCCGAGCGCGGCGCCGACGACGAGGCCGAGGAGAATCTTCGTGTGAAGCTTCATGCCCCTGCCCCGCCTCTGTCCCGACGCCGCTTCCACTTACTGCCTCTCGATCCGCATACCGTAGAACGACCGGTAAACGAAGAACACGGAGATGGCGAAGAACACAGTCGCGAGAATGTGGGTAAGGTTCGGGCCACGCTCCGCCGTCATCGAGACTGCCAGCTCGACGGCGAGGAGCCCGAAGAGCGTGGTGAATTTGATGATCGGGTTGAGCGCCACCGAAGACGTGTCCTTGAACGGGTCGCCGACGGTGTCTCCGACAACGGTCGCGGAGTGAAGATCGGTTCCTTTCTCCTTGAGCTCGACCTCGACAATTTTCTTCGCATTGTCCCACGCGCCCCCGGCGTTCGCCATGAAGATCGCCTGGTAGAGACCGAACAGCGCGATCGAGATGAGGTATCCGATGAAGAAGTAGGGCTCGACGAAGGCGAAGGCGAGAGTCGAGAAGAACACCACGAGGAAGATGTTGAACATTCCCTTCTGCGCATAAAGCGTGCAGATCTCGACAACCTTCTTCGAGTCTTCGATCGATGCGGCGGCGGCGCTCTCGAGGTTCATGTTCGCCTTGATGAACTCGACAGCTCGATACGCGCCGGTGGTAACCGCCTGGGTTGACGCGCCGACGAACCAGTGAATTACCGCGCCGCCCGTGACCAGACCGAGGAGGAACGGCGGATGGAGCATCGAGAGGTTCGTCACGAGCTCCGGCCTCAGGCCCTCGGTGAGCGACATGATGATGGAAAAAATGAGCGTCGTCGCGCCGACTACCGCGGTACCGATCAGCACCGGCTTCGCTGTCGCCTTGAACGTGTTGCCCGCTCCGTCGTTCTCCTCGAGGAGGTGCTTCGCGCGCTCGAAGTTCGGCATGAACGCGTAGTCCCGCTGGAGCTCCTCCTCGATCTGAGGAATCTGCTCGATAGTCGATAGCTCGAACACGGACTGCGCGTTGTCGGTCACCGGACCGTATGAATCGACGGCGATCGTGACGGGCCCCATGCCGAGGAAGCCGAACGCGACGAGACCGAATGCGAAGACCGCAGGTGCCATCATCAGCGATCCAATGCCCAGCGTGCTGACCCCGTATGCGACGGCCATGAGGCCCATTATCGTCATGCCAAGCCAGTAGGCGCTGAAGTTTCCGGCGACGAGGCCGGAAAGGATGTTGAGCGATGCTCCGCCTTCGCGCGATGAAGTTACGACCTCGCGCACGTGCCGCGACTCGGTCGAAGTGAAGATCTTGACCAGCTCGGGGATGATCGCGCCGGCCAGCGTTCCGCAGCTGATGACTGTCGAGAGCTTCCACCAGTGTGAGCCATCGCCGAGGTCGGGAATGAGCAGCCATGAAACGAGGTAGGTGATCGCCACGGAGACGAGCGAGGTGAGCCACACCAGATTGGTGAGAGGCGCCTCGAAGTTCATCTTGTCAACGTTTATGTAGCGCGCCTTCGCTATCGCTTCGTTCACCAGGTACGAAGCGCCGCTGGCGATGATCATCATCACGCGCATCGCGAAGATCCAGACCAGCAGCTGGAGTTGAACGGTGGTCTCGGTTACCGCGAGAAGGATGAACGTGATGAGCGCGACACCTGTGACTCCGTATGTCTCGAAGCCGTCGGCGCTCGGTCCGACCGAGTCTCCCGCGTTGTCACCTGTGCAGTCGGCGATGACGCCGGGATTTCGAACATCGTCCTCCTTCACGTTGAACACGATCTTCATAAGGTCGGCGCCGATGTCGGCGATCTTCGTGAAGATTCCGCCTGCGATTCGAAGGGCCGCGGCACCAAGTGACTCGCCGATTGCGAATCCGATGAAGCAGGCGCCGGCGTAGTCTCCCGGAATGAAGAGCAGAATCGCGAGCATGATGAGCAGCTCGACCGAGATCAGGAGCATGCCGATGCTCATCCCGGCCTTCAGCGGAATCGCGTAGCAGGGGTATGGCTTGCCCCTGAGACTGGCAAACGCGGTACGCGAATTGGCGAATGTGTTCACCCTGATCCCGAACCAGGCGACCCCGTAACTTCCCGCGATACCGACAAGGCTGAATGCCAGAATCGTGGCGACCTTCACCGCCTCGAAGTCGAGCAGGACGCCGAAGTAGAGCAGGATTATCAACCCGATGAACACTTCGAGTATCAGGATGAACTTGCCCTGTGTAATGAGATACGTCTTGCAGGTCTCGTAGATCAGCTCGGAGATCGCCAGCATCGAAGCGTGAACCGGCATCTTCTTCAGCTGCGAGTAGATGACGAGACCGAAGAGCAGTCCGGCCGCGCAGACAATCAGGCCGAACATCAGGAGCGTGTCGCCGGGGATGCCGAGGAACGTCACCTGGGAGAGATCCGGAATAACGAGATTCGCTTCGCCGCCCGGCCTGTGCTCGACCGCCCGGGGCAGCTCGCCCGTCGGCTCGAGTGGTTGCTGGGCGTGTGCGATCGGCGCGAGCATGCCCGCTCCGAGCAGCGTCATCAAGGCGGCTGCTGCAATCGGCAAGGCGCGACGAAACGGGTGAATCCTGAATCTCATTGGAGCTCTTCTGAGGTTACCTGCGGTCCGGCAAGGTGCCGGCGGCCGCTGCTGTATGAACGGTCGAGGTACTGGGGCCAAGCTTTCCTGCGGGGGTTTGGTACGGTGGGTGGAGCGCGCGGAATCTACTTTCCGGAGAGCATTTCGGCCAGCGGAAACGGGAAGAGCGGGAACTGCCTTTCCGCCCAGATCCGCCCGATCCGCGTCCCCTCAGAAGATGAACTGGATATCAACGGTATCGCGAACCGGAGTTCCATCCGGGCGTGTCCCCGGCCGGAATCTCAATGCGAGAAGCACATCCCTCAGTTTCCGGTTGTATCCCCCGTCGCGTGACGGATTGAACCCCAGGAGCGTCGAGTTCCCCTTCTCGTCCACGTCGAAGTATGCGATGAGGTGATAACCCCGGAGAGACGCGGGCGCGGGTAGCGGCGGAAGGAAGAACTGTGTCGGCGTCGGAGGATAGTTCACACCGGGGCCGCCGCCGGTCCCGGGGCCCGTGCCGCTGCCCGTGCCTGTCCCGACTCCGGATCCAATGCCGCCTCCGGTGCCCGGACCCGCGCCTGGACCGCCTGACGTTCCCGCGCCGGCACCAGATCCCCCCTGCCCGGCGCCCGAAGTCGCGGGTGGTGCAGGCGTCGGCGCCGGGGCGGGAGGAACCTGTGCAGGAGGGACAGGCTGGGGGGGCTCGACCGGCGCTGGCGGCGCGACAGCTGCGGCCGCATCCGGGCGAGGGGCATTG
>JBPCJP010000073.1:0-8801 GCA_051005175.1 Gemmatimonadaceae bacterium
GTGCACAAGGACTCGATCACCATCGCCGTTCTGCCGGAGGGAGCGAGGACGCCGTCCCGGCTCGACCGGTTGCCGAACGATCTACCGAAGCTGAAACGATATCTTGACCGCCTCGCGCAGGGCGGTGGAATCCGTGCCTGCTACGAGGCGAGCGGAGCCGGCTATGTGATTCATAGGGCGATGAAGGAATGGGGATATTCATCCGAGGTCATCGCCCCATCGCTCATTCCGAAACGGCCAGGCGTGCAGCGCAAGCACGACACGAGAGACGCCGCCGACCTCGCTCGCTTCTATCGAGCGGGCGAGCTCTCGCCGAGCCGCGAGTAAAGGGTAGGATATCCGACTCCGCTGAAGCGAAGGGGGGGAGCCCCGTGACTTGCGTCCAAAAGCTTTCCCCCCCCGTTCCAGATTCGTGACGTTCATCACGATGCAGCGGAACTTCCCAATGGCCATTGAGATAACTCCTTCGTTTCGCATTCAGGTCGCAAAAAGCATCCGCACATCTAGCGACTTGTGTGTTGGCACTGGCGGCCTAAACGCCCGCAATTCTGCAGCAATTGCTCGTTATACAGCGGCGCACCCGTCACGAGCGAGCCGGATACGGGGCCGCCACTTGCAGCCCGCGGATCAGAGGGCGCAGCGTCTGAAGATCGTGATCACGGGTGACGACAACCCAACCTCCCTCGCGCGCTTGCGTGGCGAGAAGCACGTCATTCTGGCGACTCGCGGTTAGCCCGGTCGCGCCAGAGCGTGCCAAGAGCGCGCCGGTACGCCGCCACGCAGCCACCGAGGGCGCGACGATGCGCCCTCGCCGATCGAACGGCGCCAAGACAGCATCGTCCAGAACCCGGCGCGCCCGGTCCGTGCGCGCGCCCGCGGCGAGTTCGGCGGCTACGATGCTGGACAGCACCGTCGCTGGGAGCGCCCAGCTTAAGAAGGCCTTGAGACGATCCAGATCGTGCGATTGCCGAAGCGCGTCCACGACCACGTTCGTGTCCAGCGTGTAGATCACCCGGCTCGGCGAATGGGTTCAATGCTCGCCACGCCGCCGGCCGCCGCGAGTGCGTCCAATCCCCGGAACACCTCGACCCGGAACACGACCAGATCCAAGGCCGCATCCACCGTGGCGGTCTCGGTCTCGGTGCCAAGCGCGACCTTCGCCGCGTTCAGCTTACGCTGGTCCATAAGCATGTTCTTGCGCTTCAGCACGCGGCGTGTCCTGGCCATCAGTGGCTCCGCAGAGGGGACGCCACAACATACTCAAGCTATACAGTCGCGCGCAACTCTGTAGCTGTATAACGCCTGAGCTAACCTGCGGGCGAATCATATAAAATGCGAGCGCAGCGAGCTTCCTCTGATAGCCCGACAGGTTCACCGCACGTTACACCGCGCTTGGCGGACCAGCGTCTGGTTCGTCGAACAAGTGTCGAAAGAAGCGCTCGGGTGCCGCGAGAAAATCACGGGTGATCCTGTAGTGATCGGTGTCCCGGTAGTCGACCTGCTCAATCGCTCCACCATCAAGGCTCAGGACAGTCGCTTCCGGAAACGCCAACAGCAACGGCGAATGCGTCGCGATGACAAACTGCGCGATCCGCGGCGCGGTCAGCTGATGAAGGATACGGAGAAACGCCAGCTGCCGTTGCGGCGACAGGGCGGCTTCCGGTTCGTCGAGGAGATAGAGTCCATCTTCGAATCGGTTCTCGAACAACGCCAGGAAGGCTTCGCCATGAGACTTCAAGTGGAGCGACTCGCCGCCATAGGACGAGAACGTGCTGCCGGCCGTCTCGAGATATGTCGCGAAGTTGAAGAAGGTCTCGGCGCGAAGGAAGAAGCCAGTCGTTGTGCGCTGACGCCAGTCGAGCCAAAGCGCGCGACCGAGCGCGTGTCCGTCTACGCCGTCGCTGAACTGATGATCCCGATTCCCGCCTTGCGTGCCGAAGCCAACACTCCACGCCAGCGCCTCGAGGAGCGTCGACTTCCCGGAACCATTCTCGCCAACGAGAAAGGTTACCGGCGTGGAGAACGGGAGACTCAAACCATCGCGAAGGAGGGGAATATCAAAGGGATGGATGCCCGGTTGTATGCGCTCCTCTCGTAAGGAGATGCGCGTGAGAAATGGGCTTCCTGGAGTGACACGCATTACTCGATATGGCTCACGAAAACGGTATGCCTAGAAATGGGCGCGCGGTATAACGCCTTCAGCTATGCCGCAAGCGAATCATACAATCGCGAGCGGAGCTAGCAACACTAAATCGCTTGTCGGCATCAGCGTGTGTTATGCGGCTGGGGATGGAATCTCCAGGTCTCTGCAGATCTTTCTTGCCAGGAATTCCTTAACTTCGCGATGACGCGGGATAGTCGAGATCTTTCGCAATTCGGTATTCAAATAAACTGAATGGCTGCCCCCTTCTCGAAGTAGCCGGCAGCCATGTCTCTCCAGGTGCCGGATGAGGTCGACCCGCTTCACGCTAGACCGGAAGCTTCAGCCGCTCGCGAATCACGCTCGCGCCTCCAATCTCCTGTTCGGTCAAGAGCCGATTTGACTCAAGCACGAGGCTCACCGCCTCACGCAGATTATCCCGTGCTTCATCAAGCGTGTCGCCTTGGGTGTTTGCGCCCGGGAGCTCCTCCACAAATGCGACATAGCCTCCCTCTGGGGCTTCCTTAAAGACTGCAGTGAATTCGAAACGCATAGGGCCTCCGATTCTTGAATCTATTGCAATGCTGGGTGTCCGCATAGAAAGTATGACTGGGCTGGCCTCCGACTTCTACGTGGGTTAGCTCCTCCCGTGTGAACCGGAGTCGCCACAGCCACATGCGACGATCCATCTGTCGCACTTTTCCACGGAGACCAGCCCATGTCATCATCAACGAATTCTGCTGCTCCTGCTCGAGCCCACATCGTATCACGATCACTTCACCTACTTCAAATGCGATCACCTTAGCCCAACTTTTGACACCCGCCCAGTTATATCAACGCCGCACCGCCACTCAGGCTCCTCGTAGGTGTATTAGCTCCGTTTCATAAGGACGACAGCACGCCTGGGCCAAACCGGTGTGGCAGTAGAGCCGATCTCTACTCAACCAGATCTTTGATCAGACAAAACGCGTTTCCGAAAGGGTCCAGCATGACGGCCCATTCGAGATATGGCTCAGGCGAGCCAAGCGGGTAAGTGCCTTTCGGGCGGAACAAAGTGGCCCCCAGTGCCAGCGCTTGCTCGACGGCCACATCCACATCATCGACGGTCAGGTCCAAGTGGGCATTATTGGTGGGCGCCGGTTTATCTTTGCGAACGAGTTGGAGCAAAATGGAATAAGACGCGATATCGCCGAGCCGCGAGTAACGGGTCGGATATCCGACTCCGCTGAAGCGAAGGGGGAGCCCCGTGACTTGCGTCCAAAAGCTTTCCCCTCGTTCCAGATTCGTGACGTTCATCACGATGCAGCGGAACTTCCCAATGGCCATTGAGATGACTCCTTCGTTTCGCATTCAGGTCGCAAAAAGCATCCGCACATCTAGCGACTTGTGGGTTGGCACTGGCGGCCTAACGACCTACGGTTCAGCAGCAGCGGAATGGAATAGAGCGCGCGAAGCGCGCAGTCGATAGCTCCGCTGCCTGCTGCAACCGTTTGTTAGGCGCTGGCGCGCTGACCTGGCCGCGTTATCGTTGCGAGTTCTTCGGCAAGCCGTTCCGCGAGATACACTTTCATCGGCGACTGATATGGCACATCACGTTGATTCGCCAGGACCGTCATCTCATCCAACATGTCTTTCGGCAACCGCAACGAGATCGTCGCGGTTGATGGCTTGAGATTGGGGAAGGAGACGCTACCGCGTGAGCGGCGAGCACCAGGCGCTGCCTGAATTGCAACTACGCTCGGGACACACCCCGGAAAGGTACCGCTCGGAATCCACCGACGTGGCGTGACTCAGCCGGCGAGCGCCACCAGCGATGCCACGCGCGGGGCCACCGGGATGGCCGCGTAGCGCACCGCGTGTTCCTGGGAGAGCGCCATCAGCGGTGTGACGTCGACATGATCAAGCCATGGCTGCCACGTCTCGTGGTTGACCGCGACGAGGGCGCAGTACCCCATCCCCAGGTCGACGGACCGCCCCAGCCACTTCACGACATTCGCTGCATCACCGAGCAGCGCGAACCCCTCGGCGACGCATTCCGTGTACTGGAAGTCCTGCCAGAGTACCGCCTCGATTTCCGGCGTGAGCGCGGCCGCCGCGGCCGCCGCATCACCGCGAACGGCTTCGCCGAGAAAGATGCAGAGGCCGACAAGCGGTTCCGGGGGCAGACTCCGCGCGAAGTCGACGGCGCGAAGGACATGCTCGCGATTGCCCTCGGCGAGTCCCGCCATCACCTGAAAGACACACCATGGCATCTTCGGGTAGTTCCTGGGTCCGCTGTCGAATCCCAAGCGGACGAGATGCGGGCGTCCACGAAAGAAGTCGGCGGCGAACAGTATCAACCCCGCAAATCCGCTGTCGTGTGTGCGCGCGACGTCATGTGCCAATGCCACGGCCTCCTCGACCTGGCCGGCGAAGAGCATAAGGATGGCGTACCACACGCCAATATCTTCGTCGGCTGGCATCGCCTCGTGGGCCACGGCGAGATTCCGAAGCCCAGTCTCGAGATCGCCGCGAGCGACGGCCACCAGCCCCCGGATCTCCGGGACATAGGGACTGTCCGGGAGGATCTGCGCGACGCGGTCTGCGTACCCGAGTGCCTGGTCCAGGAGCGAGACATCGTCCGAGAGCCCGTGGTTGACGGCCGCCCAGCACGCTCGCCCCATCCCGCGCAGCACGTACACATTGTCCGGCTCGAGGTGCGCCGCCTGTCCAAGATGATGCAGTGCGTGTTGCAGCCCTGACGTACTGAACGCATTCAGCCCCTCCCGCGCACGCAGGTACTCGTCGTACGCCGCCGCATTCGTGATGGGGTGCTCCACGAGAATCGCCGCTTCTTGCGGGGTGAGCGTCAGCTGCAACGCGCCCACAATGGCCTGGGCGACGCGGTCCTGCATCTCGAACACATCGTCCAGCGTACCGTCGAATGTCTCGGACCAGAGTGACCGGTCAGACGTCGCGTCGAGCAGCGACGCGGATTCGGGCGCCCGACTTGCGGACGCTCCCCTCGAGCAGGTGCGTGACCCCAAGCGCTTGCGCAATCTGCAGCGGCGGCACGGCGCGTTCGCGGTACGGCATCACGCTCGTGCGGGAGCAGACACGCAGCACCGACACCTTCGACAGCGTGAGAATGACTTCCTCGGTCAGCCCGTCGGCGAAATAGCCGTTCTCGGCGTCCGTACTGAGATTGACGAATGGGAGCACGGCGATCGACGGACCCGTCGGCAACGGCGTGGGCCGTGCCTCGTCGAGGGCCTCGGCAACCTGCACCTTCACGGCAAGGGCGGCAAGGACCGCTATGTGCCGCTCCCGGATGCCACGCTGCAGTTGCTGCGCGAGTACTGGCGCTCGCATCGCAATCCGCTTTGGCTTTTCCCGACGGGAACGAGAAGCGGCGTGGCGCTGCTCAGTGATCCCACGGTGGGACACATCTCGCGGGCGAGTCTCCAGAGCGCCTTCGTGCGCGCGGTGAAGCAGAGTGGGGTGCACAAACGCGCGCACGTCCACACGCTCCGTCACAGCTACGCGACGCATCTCCTCGAAGCTGGTGTCAACCTCCGCCTGATTCAGGACTACCTTGGCCACACCAGTCCCAAGACCACAGCGGTCTACACACATCTCACCCGTGAGCTCCGTGACACCGCGGTCCAGCCCATCAATGATTTGATGCGGCATGGTGTCGCGCAGCTCGCGCAGCTGATGTAACGCCGCGGCACGCGCGGTTCGTTCCACCGTCGCTCCCATGCCGGAGCTGGCGGACATCTTTCGTCGAGCGGGGCCTCGCTACCGTGCGGTCCACGCCGGACAGATGCTGCCTTCACACCAGCGCTAACCACATAGTAGGCGGCGAGAATATACTGCGGAGGGCAGACAAATCGACGTTCACTTGCTGCCAATCGTGCTCGGCCCTAGTTGAGAAATCCGGGTAACGCCTCACTCTATGAGGACTTACGCCCGGCCCCCATCCCGCTTCGGAGCAGGATGCTGCGAGAATTCTGCAGCATCCCGCGCGAACAATTTCAGGATGATCGTAGCAACCCGAGCAATGGTCACAACTGCGGCCACCGGATTCTGACTGCCACGACCTCCAAGCATACTATTAGTTATAACCGTATTAGTATTAACTAGATACTAATTATCTCACCACGACCTTCCTCGAATAAACCCACGGCTGCCTCCTGCCAACGGTGAGGATGTACTCACCCGCCTCCGCCGGCTTCCAGTCAGCATCGAACGTCTCGCCCGTGTAGATCCTGCGAACCGCCACCTTCTCTCCGCGAAGTCCGTCCGGCAGGTCCGCGCCATCCTTCGCCCGCGGTCGCCACATCACCGGCAGGGAATCCTTCCTGACAGCGAAAGTCATTCCCCCAGCGGCCCCGATGTTTATGAAGCGAAGCCGATGCGTCGCCCCAAGCTTCATCTCCAGAGGTACGCCACCTGTAGTGTCGCCGTTGAGAACGATCCCCGGCGGCTCTCCAGCGCCGTCCCACCCGAGCGTGAATACATGATCAGTCTCAGGATCGAATTTCTCACCCGGCTCGAGCACTATCACCGGACCATACATCCCCGATGTAAGCTGCTCCACATCATTGAGATGCGTGTGATAGATGAACGTCCCGGCACGGGGAAGCGTCAGCCGCGCAATGAACGAATCCTTCGGCGCGATCATCGGCGCAACCTTCATGTCGGCGCCACTCCAGCCGGCAACCCCATCCGAATAACTCTCGAGCTCGATCCCATGCCAATGCACAGACGTCCCGGCGTGCGACTTGTTCACGATGGTGACCTCGGTCGGCTCGTTCCTTATGAGGACTATCATCTGCCCAGGCGCCTCGACCGAATCGGCGGCAGGCATACGCGCATCACGCTGAAGCACGTACGACATGTGCAGCGGAGTCCTTCCCTGCCGCGGACGCTCGGTTGCAACGAGCCTCAGTTTTCTGACCTCGCCGGTCGATCCCCTCGCCAACCCCTTCGGGTCGCTGACGATGATGCCCGTAACGAGACCGGCCATGTGCTTCATCAGGTTGGTCGCATGCCCATGCTCCTCACGATGGCTATCGAGCCGCGCACCCTCGAGAACGTGGAAAACGAGATGACAGTGGAACAGCCAGTTGCCCGGCCGGTCAGGGCTCCACGTGATATTCATCGTCGTGCCAGGGGTCATGTTCTCGGTGACGACAAGCCGCCGGGCCTCCGCAGACAAAGCAGTGTCAGCCAGATGCGTCCCGCGTGAATCGACCCTGAAATAGAAGCCGTGAAGATGCATTGGGTGCGGCCTGATGCTGGCGTTTATCACGCGCCACTTCACGCTGTCTCCAACCTCAGCGGTCATCCGCTCCGTATGCGGCCATGACTTCCCGTTTATCGCGACGGCATTCCGATACCCGGTCGAATCGACTGGCTCTCCCCAGATGCTGATCATCAGGATCCTGTCATCGGCGGGCTTGCCACGCGGGTCAACGACGAAAGCGCCTGACAACTGCTCGCGCTCCCTGATCTCGTTATTCACGGTGCCCGGAGTCGCGTAATACAGGTAGGTGCCCGGTGCGCCGGCCATGAACCTGAATGTCTTCGTCTCGCCCGGCTTGACCGGCACGCTGTCCGGCCCGGCCGCGGGCCTCGTCACCATCGACCTGACCCAGACAGTTGAATCGGGCAACGTATTCCGTACCGTCGCCACTATCATCGTCCCCTCAGAAACCCGGATGAGCGGCCCCGGAATCTGCGGCGCCTTTCCCTCCTCGGCGAACGCCGCCACCTCGGCGAAGGGACCATCGGCTTCCTCGGGATACCAGCGCGCCATCTGGACGACAAGGCCGATGCTCAAGGTGTCGTTCTTAAGCACCCCGGCAGGCTTCCTGTTGTCGTTTGCCTCCACGACTGGCAGAGCCGTCGTGACAGTGTCATCGGAGAACCCGGACCCGGTGAGAAATACCAGCGCCAATAACAGTGCTGCGCGCGATGAAACCGAGGTAAGCATGGGGGCCTGTGAATGAGAGCGACAAATGTGAAAGCAAACCGGGATTTAAGCGAGCCCGAGCGCATCCCGGATTATGTTACCTCCCATGCTCGAAGCAGCCATCGCCCGCCGCCGCACCTTCGCCATCATCAGCCACCCGGATGCCGGCAAGACGACCCTCACCGAGAAGCTCCTTCTATATGGAGGGGCGATCCACCTCGCCGGCTCCGTAAAGGCGCGCCGCGCCGCGCGCCACGCAACCTCAGACTGGATGAAGCTGGAGCAGGAGCGGGGAATTTCGGTGACATCGAGCGTCATGCAGTTCGAGTACGACGGCTACCACGTGAACCTCCTCGACACGCCCGGCCACGAGGATTTCTCCGAGGACACCTACCGCACCCTCGTCGCGGCAGACAGCGCTGTGATGCTGCTCGACAACCGGCGCGGAGTCGAGGAGCGCACGAGGCAGCTCTTCGACGTCTGCAAGAAGAGACGGATTCCGATTTTCACATTCGTCAACAAGTGCGACCGCGCCGGCGAGGACCCCCTCAAGCTCGTCAGCGACGTAGAAGCCGATCTCGGAATAAAATGCCACCCGGTGACCTGGCCTATCTTCCGCGACGGATCTTTCGTCGGAGTGTACGACAGGCGGCAACAGCTGATCCACCTCTTCTCGAGGGACGAGGAGCACGGTGCAACACG
>JBPCJP010000074.1:0-21618 GCA_051005175.1 Gemmatimonadaceae bacterium
CGACCTGGCTGGCGGCGCGGATCTACCGGGTGGGGCTGCTCATGTACGGCAAGCGGCCCACTCTGAGGGAGATGGGCCGCTGGCTTTCCTACAGTCGCTGAATTAGTAGCGTATCGCTACTAATTGGCGCAATATCTGTCGAACGCGCCGACGAGGTCCTGGGCGATCTCGACGGAGGTGCGTCCCTCGATCTGATGCCGCTCGAGCATGAAGACGAGCTTGCCGTCCTTGAGCAGCCCTATCTGCGGCGATGAAGGCGGGTAGCCGGTGAAGTAGCTCCGGGCCCGCTGGACCGCCGGAACTTCCATCCCCGCGAAAACTGTCGTGAGATTGTCGGGCTTGACCGTATGCTCGAGGGCCTTCGCGACTGCGGGGCGCGCGTTACGGGCGGCGCATCCGCAAATCGAGTTGACGACCACGAGAGTCGTTCCCATCGTGTCCTTCAGTTTCTCATCGACCTGCTCGGGTGTGAGAAGTTCCTCGACGCCGAGCCTGGTGAGCTCTTCGCGCATCGGCGCTACCATTCGTGGATCGTACATCGTTCTCCCTGCTGTTGTGTGTTGCAGTGCGTGTGACTGAAAGATAATCGCGCGCGGGCGTCCTAACGGCGACGGCGCTCTACGAAGTCCTCGCCGGGCATTCCCGACCTCACTGTTCCCTCGCTCCAGGCGGCGTGCTCCCGGCGGAGGAGCAGGTATCGGACCCATTTTACGACGGCCGCGAGAAGCAGTGCGAAGAGCGAGATCACGACGATCCGCCATCCCATGGTTCGCACGAACATCATCGGCCAGTCGTGGAAGTGGGCGGCGCCAGTTCCAAGCGGCTCGCGAGCGAGGGCGATGAGGACCGCGCTTACGAGCATCTCTGCTGCGCCTTCAGCCGCGGCAAACACCGGGGCCCGCCAGAGCCAGTCCCGCAGTGGAAACCGGCTCAGGTGAATCGACACCATCGCGAGGAGGAAAACAGCGGCGATCGTAAGGGTGACAGCGATGTACGTCCCGCTGGGACTTTCGGACCGGCTCAGCACCATCGCCCGGTAAATCCGCGAGATGATGCCTGTGACGAGAGCCATGTCGACAAGCGAGCGGGCGAGTTTTGCAAATGCTGCCGGCTCTCGCTCCCTCAATCCGCTCGCCAGCCGCTGCCGCAGCCGCTCGCTGTTCTGACTCGCGATGAAATCGCGCATGCTCATAAGCTAACTCTGCGCGCACTGCCTCGCTGTTCTCTGCGCGCCATTACGCTCCTTCTGCGCCTCTGCGTGCAGTTCTCTGCGCGCCCTTGCGCTTCCGTCTGCGCCTCTGCGTGCAGTTCTCTGCGCCCTCTGGTTGACCCCTCTGTGTTCTCTAGTTGATCCAGTGTCCCAGCCGGCCCCAGCGAATGTGGGTCATGAAGGGCACAACGCTGTCTCCATCGGGGTCATAGGCGTAGTACACGAACATCGGCTGGCCGCGAATGTTCTCGCGCGGCACGTAGCTCCAGTAGCGGCTGTCCTTCGAGTTATACCTGCTGTCGCCCATCATGAAGTAATGGCGGTCGGGCACTACCAGCGGGCCCCAATTGTCATGCGACGGCTGGTCCGGAGCGGCGCCGAACCGTGATGCCTTGAGACCAACCGGCTTCTGCCAGTCGAACAGCGGATCGACGGAATCGAAGACCTCGTCCGCCGGCGGCGGCGGGAATGGCTGCGGCTGCGGAACTCCGTTCACATAGAGCATCGCGCGCCGCATGAAGATCGTATCGCCAGGCACGCCAACCAGCCGCTTCACCAGTGTCGGATTCGGATCCCACGGCTGGTCTATCTGCGGCGGGGACTTGAAGACTACGACGTCGTTACGGGCAGGGTCGCGGTAGCCGGGAAGGTTGCTCTCGGTTAACGGGATGTGAGGGCCGTACACGAACTTGTTGACGAACAGCCAGTCGCCCACGAGAAGACTCGGGATCATGCTCCCGGACGGAATCCGGTAGGCCTCGACCACGAACGTCCTGAGGACGATGAAAAAGAGAAGGGCGCTCAACAGCGCCTTGAAATTCTCCCAGAACCGGCGCAGCCGTGAGTGCTGCGCAAAGGGGCGCGCTGCTTGAGCGCGCCCCTTTTTCGACGCGACTGCCAAGGTGCTTGTCTACTTCAGGTGCTTGTTGACCAGGCGGGTCATCTCAAACATCGAGACCTGCTTGCTCCCGTTGAACACGGGACGAAGGTTGTCGTCGGCGTTGATCATGCGACGGTTCTTGCTGTCCTGCAGTCCCTTCCGCTTGATGTATGCCCAAAGCTTCTTGGTGACCTCGGTGCGCGGAAGCGGAGCGGTTCCGACCACAGCGGCAAGCTCCCGGCTCGGCGTCATCGGCTTCATGAACGCCGCGCTCGGCGTCCGCTTCGTGGCCGACTTTTTCTTTCCGGAACTCTTCTTGGCGGAGCTCTTCTTCGCGCTCGACTTCTTAGCTGACTTCGAGGACGACTTCTTCGCCGAGCTCTTCTTCTTCGCAGTTGCCATCGCTTCTCCTGGTGGTTTTTTCGGGCGGCAGATTACGCCGACGCGTTGCGCGTCACGCGAGGCAAAGTATAGAGGCAAATGCCAATTGCAAGAGGGAAAAACGCCGATTTCACGAGAGGAGAAGCTCCATCATCCGAACATCGTACGGATCGGGCGAGGGGTCGTCATCGGCAATGTCGTAGTTCTGCTGCGGCGTTTCGAGAATCAGCGGGACGTCCTTCGACCTCGAATCACCGAGCAGCCACCTGAACGGCTCGACTCCGATCAGGCCATCGCCTATCAGTACATGCCTGTCCCTGTTGGATCCCAGGGCATCGGCGCTGTCGTTGAGGTGAAAGAAAGCCGGCGGCTCGCCCACCTTCTTCTCGAAATCATCGAGGATCGCCGTGAATACCCGCTTCGACTCGGTGATGTCGTAACCGGAGGAATAGAGATGGCATGTGTCGAGTCCGTACCCGGTCCTGGACCTGAGAGACTTCGGAACATGGGAGAGTATTTCAGCGATCTCGTCTGCCGTCTTCCCCATTGTGCGGCCTGCCCCCGCGGTGTTCTCGACGAGCAGGCGCGTAGGCGAATCGACAGCTTCAAGAGCTTCGGTTATCGCTTTCGCTATGCGCTTCGCCGACTCCGACCTCTCGCTATCCCCCGCGGACCCGGAGTGAAAGCACACGCATCCGGCGCCGAGCGCGCTCGACCTCTCGAGCTCCTTCTTCAGGCCGCCGGCTGCCCTCACCCACTTGTCATCGTCAGGGGTTGCGACGCTCAGCACGTACGCGGCGTGAACCACGACGTTATCCGGCTTGATCTTCGTCTCCGCCAGAGCCGACCTGAACCGCTCGACGCGCTCGGCTTTTATCGAGACCTTGTCGCCGTAGTACTTCGGGATGGCGGTGAAAAGCTGCATCGCCGTCATCCCCGCGTTCCCCGCGCGGGCGACGGCCATGTGAATGCCACCGTTATTTATCGTATGCGCGCCCAGGTATCTGGCCATCGGGGTCCTACCTGATCTTGAAGCCGGCCGAGAAGGTGAACATCGTGACAGTCGATTCGAACTGGCTTATCGGAAGAACCGTTCCGAACCTGTGCCACCTGAACTCGGCAAAAAGCGGAATTCTTCCAAAGGGAACGTTGGCGCCCGCCCCGATTGTGAGTCCTACCTTCGTCTCTTCGTGGGATTCAGTGAATCCTGCGCAGCCGCCGGTGCAGGTTCCCTCGAACTTGTGCCGGTAGAGGCCGAGGCCTGCGTGGATGTAGGGCGATACCGAGTTGTCACCGGGATACTGCGCCGAATCGGGACCGAGATTGAGCTCGGCGACAAGTGTCCCGAAGGTTATCTCGCTCGCCGAGCTCACTGATGCGTTTGCGAAGTCTGTCGATTTCGAGCCAAGCCGGCTGTATGCTCCGTCGATTCTCGCGTCGAAGGTCCGGGTAACGCGGACTTTGCCGAGCGCGCCGGCATGCCATCCGAGGTCTGTCTCGAGCTTCCATTCGCCGCGCGGAAGAGTCAGTCCACCGTATACGCCGAGCTGGGGCTGCCTTATTTGCGCGCCGGCCTCATCGCCAATGGCGAGAAGAGCAGTAATTGTCACGAGCAGCAGTTGTGCTTTCCTCATTTGTAGCTCTCTCACTTTGTTGGGATTCTGGTTCCGGAGGCGGATTATCTCGCCTGAATGTATCCCGTGCGATACGTGGCGCGGGTCGCGCTCACGGATGGATCTGCCGAATACTCGCTCCACCAAAGCTTTATCGAGTCTCCGTCCAGCCTCACCACCGGCTGTTTTGCGCGGCCATTGGCGCTCGAGGCGAGCATGCGGTGCTCGAAGATGTGGCCCATGGTACCCGACAGGGAAATTCCGATCATTGGCTGGTTCGCGTTGGGGTCCTCCCAGGCGACGACTACACGGTCGCCCTCGGCGTCTATGCTCACGCGCGAGGGATTGTTCCCGAATATGATCGGGACAGGCCAGTGGAACGTTGCCGCGCTGTCCATTGAGTGGGCGAAGAACACGCCCGGCGCGCCCTGCTGCTCGACGAAGTAGGCGATGTGAACGTAGCCGCTGCTTCCGTCGGCGACGATGGCCGGCGGTGGCCGTCCGCATCCGCGCCTGCTCCGGTCGGTCGAGTCGGCGACGACCGGTGGCTCCCACGGCCCGCCATGCATCGAGCGTGAAACCATCAGCGCTGCACTCGAATCAGGCCTGACCTGCCACCATGTCGCGAACGCCGAACCATCGGACTCGGCGACTCTCAGGCTTGCTTCACATCCGCCCGACAGCAGCGGTCGGGCTTCGGTTCGGGGCTCACGAGGCTCGGGGGGGGTGTCCTGGTACGTGATTTCGCTCCAGGACACGCCCGCTCCGGAGCAGGCTGCGAGAATGAGGAGGAGCGGCGAAAACGTTCGACGGAGCATCAGGCAAACTTATTCAGCGTGCAGGGTCGGAACGAGATCAGCCGCGCCGTTCTCCATGTCTTGCGGCTGAATGACGGTCGGGGGAGAAGTCGCCGCCTCCGACAAGCCCGCTGACCGGATGCGAAGCAACGGCTGAACCTTCAGAAGTACGTTGTTGGCAACAGAGCTTGAGCTGGGTGATTTTGCCCTACCCGCCAGCTAACTTTGAATCGCACTCGCCAATTCAGAGGACAGATGACCTCCACGCTACGCCCCCGCGCGGCTGATACAGATAAGACTGAAACTCGCCCTTCCTCCACCCCCCCGAGCCCGGCGACAGCGGCGGTCGGATTCAACGGAAATAGACGGGTCCCCCCTCCAGTCAACGAGCCGGTAAAGAGCTACGCACCCGGCTCACCTGAGCGGGCCGAGCTCAAGACTCGCATCGAGTCGATGCGCAGCGAACGCGTGGATATCGCCGCAGTGATCGGCGGTAAGGAAATCCGCACCGGCGACCTCGCGCAGTCGGTGATGCCGCACAACCACCGGCACGTCCTCGCCGACTGGCACAGGGCAACAGATGCCCACGTCGACATGGCAATCGAGGCCGCGCGGAAGGCGCAACGCGAATGGGCAAGCTGGGCGTGGGAGGATCGCGCGGCAATTTTCCTCAAGGCGGCAGAGCTGCTGACGACGACATGGAGGCAGACACTCAACGCCGCCACAATGCTCGGCCAGTCGAAGACTGCGTTTCAGGCCGAGATAGACGCGTCGTGCGAGCTGATCGATTTCTGGCGCTTCAATGCGCACTTCGCCCAGCAGCTCTACGACGAGCAGCCGCTCTCCGACCACACGATGTGGAACCAGCTCGACTACCGCGGCCTCGAAGGATTCGTCTACGCCGTGACGCCATTCAACTTCACGGCGATAGCTGGAAATCTTCCCACCGCGCCGGCGCTGATGGGCAGCACCGTCATCTGGAAGCCTGCGTCGAGCGCGATGCTCTCGGCATACTACCTGATGAAGCTGCTCGAGGAAGCGGGAGTTCCACCGGGGGTAATTAATCTCGTCCCCGGCGACGCGGGGATGATCTCCGACAAGCTTCTCTCGCACCGGGACCTCGCCGGAGTGCACTTCACGGGCAGCACCGGGGTTTTCAACTCGATGTGGAAGACGATCGGCGCGAGCATGTCGAACTACCGCTCGTATCCGCGAATCGTCGGCGAGACCGGAGGAAAGGACTTCATCGTCGCGCACCCGTCGGCAGATCCTGTCGCTCTCTCAGTCGCCATAGCCAGAGGCGGATTCGAGTACCAGGGACAGAAATGCTCGGCGGCAAGCCGGGTCTATGTCCCGGAGTCGCTCTGGCCCGAGGTGCGTGATCGCACTGTCGCGATAATGGAAGAGATCCGCATGGGGGACGTTTCGGATTTCCGGAACTTCATGGGCGCCGTAATCGACAAGAAGGCATTCGACAAGATCGGGGAGTACGTAGCGCACGGCCGCGCGAACGCGAAGATCATCGCCGGCGGCGGAGTGAAGGGAGACGAAGGGTACTTCATCGAGCCTACCCTCATCCAGACTGACGATGCGGGCTACAAGCTCCTTTGCGAGGAGATTTTCGGACCGGTGGTGACTGCCCACGTGTATCCCGATGCCAGATATGAGGAGACCCTGGGGATCGTCGACAGGACTTCTCCCTACGCGCTGACAGGGGCAATTTTTGCGCAGGACCGCGCAGCTGTGCGAACGGCGTCGATAGCGCTCCGAAACGCGGCGGGGAATTTCTACATCAACGACAAGCCGACCGGCGCTGTCGTCGGGCAGCAGCCGTTTGGCGGCGCGAGGGGCTCGGGGACAAACGACAAGGCGGGATCAAAGCTGAATCTCACGCGCTGGGTCAACGCCCGGAACATCAAGGAGACGTTTTCACCGCCGCGTGACTACTCCTATCCCTTCATGGGCGAGGAGTAAGCGAGCCCGCTTCACGACACGAGACCTTGCGCCGGCTAGGACATGGCTATACTTTTATAGCCATGGCTATATTGATAAAGCCATAAGGGTAGTGAGGTTTTCGGATGCCAGTGAAAAAGAAAGGACCCGGCAATGCAGCGGCTCCCTCAGCATCGTTGGATATACCCCCAACGATCGAGGTCCCAGCCGGAGTGTTCAAGAATACCTGTCTTGCGCTCATGGATCAGGTACGTGACGAAGGAGTGCACGTGCTCATCACCAAGCACGGCGACGCCGTCGCGCGCATGGTGCCCGCGGAGTTCGAAACGCCCGGCGCACTGGGATTCATGCGCGGGACGATCGTAGCCGAGGGTGACATCGTGTCGCCGGACTTCGATGCCTGGGGCGACTCCTGAAGGTCGCTCCGGGGTCTAAACTGTGGCTCCCCGAGGAGCTGGAGACGTACGAGGGATCGCTGCTCCTCGACACCCATATCTGGATCTGGTATCTCGCGGGCGATGAAAGCCAGATAGGCCCTGGACTGGCGCCGCTGCTGGAGAGAATCGGGCGTGAGAGCAAGCTGCTGGTGTCGGACATCTCATACTGGGAAGTCGCGGTAAAAGCTGCGAAGGGAAAGCTCACGCTCTCAATCGACGCCGCGGTGTGGCTTTCCCGCGCTTCGTCGGCGCCTGGCATCCGCTTCCTGCCGCTCGACCGTGACATCCTTTTCCTCAGCACCAGGCTCGCGGGAATGGCGCACAACGATCCCGCTGATCGGATGTTGCTCGCTACCGCCCAGCTCAACAGTGTCCCGCTCGTCACAGCCGACGGCCTCATCGTCGATTACGCGCGCTCAAACGCTGGAACGCCGGTAGTTGACGCGAGGCGAAATACGAAGCGCTAGTGACGCTCAGCGCTTACTGTCACTACGACCTTCCGCGTCCGCCCATCGTCCGCGAGGTGCATCGGCCCCTCGAGTGGAACGCCATCGACGCTCACCGACGAGACGCCGCGCTCCACTCCGTCGGGATTCAGCACTCTTATCGAGTAGAGCGTTTGCCCGTACTGGTACTCGATTCCGAACTCCGGCCACGCGGACGGAAAACAGGGGTCAATAGCGAGTGTATCGCCGCGCTTCGTGAAGCCGAGTATCGACTCGAGGCCAACCCGGTAAAGCCAGCTCGCTGAACCGGTATACCATGTCCAGCCGCCGCGGCCGAGATGACCTTCTGCCGTGTAGACATCCGCCGCCACAACGTACGGCTCGACCTTGTAAGTCGCGACAGCATCCTCGGTCTGTGCGTGAGTTATGGGGTTGATCATCTGAAACAGCTCGAAAGCCCTGTCCCCGTGGCCAAGCATCGACTCGGCCATCGCTGACCAGAGTGCCGCGTGCGTGTACTGCGCCCCGTTCTCGCGCACGCCCGGGAGATATCCCTGGATGTACCCGGGATCGTGAGCGCTGCGGTCGAACGAAGGAGTCAGCAGCATGATCAGCCGCGCGTCCTCCCGCACCAGACGTTCGTTGAAGGATTTCATCGCGATTCGCTGGCGTGCGGGATCGCCCGCTCCCGAGATGACGCTCCAGCTCTGCGCGATTGCGTCGATCCGGCATTCCTCGTTTTCACGCGAGCCGAGGGGGGTCCCGTCATCGTAGAATGCGCGGCGATACCACTCGCCGTCCCAGGATGTGCGCTCGACGGCTTCTCGATACGAGTCGGCAATCTCCGAGAACTCCTGCGCGGCCTCGTTGTCTCCGCGGGCCTTCGAATGCCCGATGAACTCGCGAAGGGTCTTGATTAGAAACCACGCCAGCCAGACGCTTTCGCCTTTGCCTTCTATCCCCACCCTGTTCATTCCGTCGTTCCAGTCACCGCCGCCAATCAGGGGCAGCCCGTGCGCGCCGGACGTGCATGCCCGGCGCAACGCCTTTACGCAATGATCGTAGACTGTGTCCGTCAGGGGGGAGATCTCCGGCACTCCATATATCTCGTCTTCCCCTTCGACGAGCAGGCGGGATTTCACGTATGGCGTGACCTCGTCGAAAACCGGGAAATCGCCGGTGACGCGCACGTAGTGATTCGTCACGAAGGCAAGCCAGATTAGATCATCGGCGAAACGGGTTCGAACGCCTCTTCCCGTGTCGGGATGCCACCAGTGCTGGACATCACCTTCCTCGAACTGGCGTGATGCGGCTTTCACTATCTGCTCGCGCGCGAGGGACGGCTCCGAGTAGACGAGCGCCATCGAATCCTGAAGCTGGTCCCTGAATCCGTACGCGCCGCTCGACTGATACAGCGCGATTCTCCCCCACATCCTGCAGGCGAGGGCCTGGTAGAGCGACCATCCGTTGAGGATGAGATCGAATTCCGGAACGGGAGTCGCTACGCGAATCGTTTCGAGGCGCTTCCGCCACGCTGCTGTCGAGTCGTCGAGGGCTCTCGTTGCGGCCGCGGGTGTTGCGTAGCGTTCTATCGCCTCCAACGCTGCGGCCTGGCCTGTCGCAGCTCCCAGCACGATTGCGATTTCGCGAGTCTCCCCGGCCCCGATATCGAAGAGGGCGCGAAGGACCGCGCACCGGTCCGCGGCAACCTCGTTCTCGCCGCCGAGCGTGTCGGAGCTGAGCCCTGCGGGTGACGACACCGATCCGTTTCTGCCGAGAAAGCTCCTGCGGTCCGTCGTATGGTCGGACGCAGGCTCGCTCAGCGCGGAGAAGGCGACCTGCCCGGCGTAGTCAGCCTCGAACCCGTTCGAAGCGAATATCGCGCTGCGGGCAATGTCGGTATCGACACGGAGATGTCCCTGGCCTCTCTCGCGATCAGTGCCGAGCACCCACTCGACGTAAGTGGTGAGGGTAAGGCGCCGTGCATGTTGGCCGTTGTTGGTGAGCGTGAGCACCTGAATCTTTACCGCTCCGGATTCTGGCACTCCGGCGCGGAGGCTCGTCGCTATGTCCCCGTGCTCGTGCTCGAAAACCGAGTATCCATGGCCGTGCCGGACCGTGTACGCCCCCGCAGAATGCATCGGTGCGGGAGTTGGATTCCACACGTCGCGGGTATCTTCGTCGCGAAGATAGATGCACTCCCCGGAGGGATCCGAAACCGGATCGTTCTCCCACGGGGTAAGCCGGAAAAAGCTGCTGTTCACTGCCCATGTGGGGCCACAGCCGCTCTCGCTGGCGATGAAACCGCCATCGGGGTTCGCGATGACGTTTATCCATGGTGCTGGAGGCAGTCGTCCGGCATTGAGCCTGATCTCGTACTCGCCCTCGGAGTTGAATCCTCCCAGGCCGTTGAAGCATGCAAGGCCTGTCATGGGTTCCTCCAGTCACTCGCGCAATCGATACTGACTCGGGCGAGCGATTCAAGGAGCGCAACCGCTGCAGAGCCGAGCGCGGGCTCATTGCGGATGAATATCCCCTGCTGGTCGAGGACCGCGGCGTCGCTTGCCTCTTCGCCGGGTGGAGTGGATTTTTCGATGACTTCCCGCTCCAGACCTGCATCGCCGCAGATGAAAACGAGATCGGTTGCGACGCCCGTCCTCCGCAAATATTCGTGCAGCGCGAGCACATCCGCCGCCCGGCTTGTATCGGTCACCGCGCGTAGTCGCGCGAGGAGAATCGGCCATTCTCCGGTCAATCCAAGTGCCAGCAGGTCATCCCGTGTCCCCTCTGGGATGCGTCCGGTTCCGTAGAGGAGCTCGCCGGCAATTGCGTGGTACGCTTCAGTGGCGCCGGGCCCGAGTCCCATATCTTGTGCGACCCAGTCCCCCTCATCGAGCACCAGCTCGATCTCGCCCTGTACTTTCCGGAAATCGGTGTAGCGCCTCGCCAGACTGACCGCCTCTTCGCGATCCGCGGCCACGAAGGTCGTGAAGACCGCCCTCGCGGTATTGCCAGCAGGGATGAGCAGAGTTGTTCGGAGAGCCAGTACCGGATCGAGCACCGCCCCTGTCGTTCCCGACAGATTGCCGGGATTGTCCATAGCGACAGGGTTCTGCGCAGACCTTCCGCGGCCGATGAACCGCGCTCTGTCGGTTTCGCAGCTCACCGAGGATGTATGGTCTTCCGCCAGCGCAACTGTATGCCCACACCACGCCGCAGCGTGGAGGGCCGAGCGCGGGCGACGCATGGCAAGTATTGCTGAGCTTTCCGGGAGCCATTCGGTCTGCACGAAAAGATTGCCGAAGGCACGATGGCCCCGATCTGACACCGCTGACGCGAGGACGACCTCCTGGTAGCTCGTGAGCTCGAGCCGGACATCGGTGTCGGAGTGATTCGTGACGGATATCCGTCGTGCCTCGCCCGAAACGTTTTTGAGCGCGACAATCTCGGTTATCGTCTCGATATCATCGTCGCGACGGCGGATTGTCGCGGAGTCGCCGCCAAGCTCTGCCTCGTACGACTGATGAGGCCCGCATACGGGCTGGTGGCCGGCAGACCAGACCTTTCCAGTGCCGACATTCATTAGATAGCACCATTGTCCGTGAGCGTCCCTGGTGCCGTCGTTTCTCCACCGGTTGACTGCTATCCCGCCGGACCGGCTGGCTCCGCCTCCAGCCGAGGTAACGAGCACCGAGTACCGCTCGTCGCCGAGCAGCGACAGCTCCGGCAGCAGAGAATCGGCATTGGTATGCGGTCGGCCGGTTCTGGGCCTGTCTTGATTCATCGGGTGTTTGATGTTGTCCTGCGTTCGCGGACTGAGGACCCTTGCGGCCTCAGGTCCAGGATCCATCGCAGGTCGCAACCCTTCTCCAGCTGGTGCTCACGGAATCTCAAATCAGGTTGCGGAAAAAGAGTCCTCATCCTATTTATGTAAACGATTACATTCTTGCCCGTCCGTCAACCAGCAGGTGATGGCGACAATCAAGGACGTTGCACGTGAAGCATCGGTTTCGGTAGCCACGGTATCCCGCGTCTTCAACGGCGCGGCCGTCGTGCGCGAGGAAACGGCAAGGCGGATAAGGGACGTCGCAGCGACCCTGCGCTACGCCCCCCATGGAGGAGCGCGCAGTCTCATCACCCGCCGAACCCATACCCTCGGCGTGCTACTACCCGACCTGTATGGTGACTTTTTCTCCGAGCTGATTCACGGAATAGACATCACGGCGAGGCGCGAGGGTTACCACATCCTCGTCTCGCGGTCGTGGGAAGGGCGGACGGAAATCGAGGAAGCGATGCGCGCGATGAAAGGCAGGGTTGACGGCCTTCTCCTCATGTCGCCGGACGTCGACGCCGAGTCGCTCAGGAACATCCCGCATGGCCTTCCGGTGGTTCTCCTATGCACTCCGGCCGGCGGCGCTTCGGTTGATTCGATAATCATCGAGAACTTCCGGGGATCGAAGGAGATGGTCCGCCACCTCATCTCCCTTGGACACGGCCGCATCGCGATAATCAAGGGCGCCGCCGGAAACTATGATGCGGCCGAGCGGCTCCGAGGATACCGCGCGGCGCTGAGGGAAGCGGGAATCCAGGTCGACGGGGAGCTGGAGATCGATGGCGATTTCACCGAAGCCGGGGGCTACGCTGCTGTAGTCGAGCTTCTTGCGAAAGATCCGCGCCCGACGGCGATCTTCGCGGCCAACGACTCGATGGCAATCGGGGCGCTCAGCGCGCTTCGCGAGACCGGGGTGAGAGTTCCCCAGGAGATCGCTGTAGGGGGATTCGACGACATCCCTCTCGCCCGCTACATGGATCCGCCGTTGTCGTCGGTGAGGGTCGCAATCGCCGACATCGGGGCGCTCGCAGTCGAGGCGGTGCTCCACAGCATCAACCATAAGAATGGCCGCGGTCCGCAGAGAAAGCGGGTCTCGACGGAGCTCGTCATCCGCCGGTCAA
Organism: Gemmatimonadaceae bacterium; assembly: GCA_051005175.1. Taxonomy (GTDB): domain Bacteria; phylum Gemmatimonadota; class Gemmatimonadetes; order Gemmatimonadales; family Gemmatimonadaceae; genus UBA4720. The sequence continues at coordinate 12,671 of JBPCJP010000074.1, forward strand.
CCGGGGCGCCGTACGCGGAGCGTCCACCGCCGAAACGCCGGAAGGGAGTCTCACGATGAAGCACCGCTGGAGCAGCAACGGATGTTATCGAATGACCACTGCAAAAGGAGACAAAGCAATGAAAACGGCAATGTTCACCCTGCACCGATTTTGTCGAGCGATTGTGCTCGCTTTCATCGGCTCAGTCGCTCTCGTGGCGAGCTCTGCGGCAGCGCAGACCACGACCGGTACGATCAGGGGCGCGGTAAGCTCCGGCGGCGCGCCAGTGGGAAGCGTGCAGATCCAGTTACGGAATCCCGCGACGGGAGTGCAGCGCGGCACGATGACGCGCGACGACGGATCCTACGTCCTTGCGGGTCTCGCTCCCGCCACCTACGAGATGACAGTCAGGCGCATCGGCAGTAATCCGCAGTCGCGCACCGTCGTCGTCCAGATCGGGAGCACCCAGATACAGGACTTCTCGATCACCCAGCAGGCTGCCCAGCTGGCGACGGTGTACATCGAGGCGCCTCCGACAGTGGAGACCCGAACATCCGAGGTAGCCACGAACATCACCCAGGCGCAGATCGAGAAGCTGCCGACACCGAGCCGCAACTTCCTCGACCTCGCTGCCCTCACTCCCGGCGTCACAGTAACGGAGGACCGCGTCAACACTCAGTTCAGGACTGTGTCAGCCGGGGGCCAGACCGCAAACTCCGTCAACCTCTTCATCGACGGAACGAGCTTCAAGAACGACCTGACCGCCGGTGGAATCGCGGGCCAGGATGCAAGCAGGGGAAACCCGTTCCCGAGGAACGCGGTGCAGGAATACCGCGTCATCAGCCAGAACTTCAAGGCCGAGTACCAGAAGGCGTCGAGTGCCGTGATAACGGCGACGACGAAGTCGGGCACCAACGAGTGGCTCGGAAACGCTCTCTTCTCGTTCCAGAACAAGGGACTGGTCGGGCTCGACAGCTTTCAGCGGCGTGACAAGAACAACTCTCCGACGACGTTCAAGAAGCCTGAGTACCGCCGGACCCTCGCGGCTTTCAGCGCGGGAGGCCCGATAGTGAAGGACAAGATGCACTTCTTCGGGTCGTACGAGGGCAACTATCAGAACAGGCAGAACCGCGTCAACTTCGCGGCACCGCCCACCGGCATCCCCGGTCTCGACTCCGTGAATCTCACCCAGTACAACGGGAACTTCACGTCGCCGTTCCGCGAGACGCTGCTCTTCGGCAAGCTCTCGAACGCCATCAACGAGAACTCCTCGGCCGAGCTGAGCGTGACGCACCGGAATGAGACTGACGTGCGCGATTTCGGTGGAAACACCGCGCTCCAGTCTGCTGTCGACTTCCGCCAGCAGGTATCAGTCGGGCAGCTGAGGCACAACTACTTCTCGGGCCCGCTCCTCAACGAGGCGAAGATCGACTACTCGCGGTTCAGGCGTAATCCGTCGCCCGCGACACCGGGAACACCATCACGCCAGTTCTTCTACCCGAACGGCGAGGCGAGAATCGGCAGCCACCTCAGCGAGCAGGACTACATCCAGAAGCGGCTCGGGATTCGTGACGACGTCACGTACTCCGGCTTTCAAATGGCCGGCGAGCACATCATCAAGGGTGGGGCCAACGTCGATTTCGTGCGGTACGACGTGCTCAAGGGTAACCGGGTGACTCCGCAGTTCTTCTACAGCAACATCGAGAACGGAGTATCGTACGGCTTCCGCTCCCCCTTCCAGCTCATCTATGGCACGGGCGATCCTAACCTGGAGACGAGCAACAACCAGGTCGGCCTGTATATCCAGGATGACTGGAGCCCGCTCCCGCGCCTCACGTTCAACATCGGCGTGCGGTGGGATTACGAGTCGCGCATGTTGAACCGCGACTATGTCACGCCCCAGAACGTCGTCGATACCCTGACTCGCTACAACAACAGCCTCATCACGCCCCTCGACCTCGACCGGTACATCAGCACGGGCGACAACAGGAAGCCGTTCTACGGCGCGATTCAGCCGCGGCTCGGGTTCTCCTACGCCATTGACCAGAACAGCCGGACGACTGTGTTCGGCGGCTGGGGTCTCTATTACGACCGCATCCCGTTCGATCTTTATGCGGTGGACGAGAAGCTGAAGCTGAGCCATCCAGAGTTCACGGTGAGGTTCGCCCCGAGAGGAGTCGCACCTGGACCGGGTCAGGTCGCATGGAACGACTCCTACCTGACGGCTGACCGCGCAACGCTCGACGCGCTGGTCGGAACGTCGGGCCGGCCCGAAGCCTGGTTCATCGACAACGAGGCGAAGGTTCCGCATTCGCGGCAGATGAACGTCGGAGTGCGCCAGCTGATCGGTGACTTCGCCATGTCTGCAACGTACGCCAACGTCCGCGGATACGACCAGATGGTGCTGAACTGGGCGAACTTCGGCCTCAACGCCGAGGGACGCTGCTGCCGCGACTTCAACATCGGCCAGCACGGGTTCAGCAACTTCATCTACTCCACGAACGACAAGCAGACGTGGTACGACGCGATCCAGGTTCAGGTCGATCGCCCGTACTTCCGCGCCACCGAGAACTCGATCGGCTGGGGAGTCGGGCTTGCCTACAGCTATGCAAACCGCTCCGTCAAGGGAGTCGACGGTCTTGGCGATGACTTTGCCTTCCCCAACGCGGCAAGCATCCCGAAACACCCGGCAAACGACGAGAAGCAGCGCGTCGTCGCCAACTTCATAACCGATATTCCTTACGCGTGGGGGATTCAGGCCTCAGGGCTGCTGACGCTTGGCGGCAAGTTCAAGCAGGACGTCGGTTGTCCGGGACGTTTCTGCGGCGAGGGCAGTGAAGGCAACGCCTACGAGCGCGGAGGCTTCACGGTCCCTGGCACTTTCCCGTTCCGCAATCTCGACCTGCGGTTCAGGAAGGATTTCCCGAGCTTCGGCAGAACCACCACAGCGTTCGGCCTCACGCTCGACGTGTTCAACGCGTTCAACCGTGACAACTTCGGGTGCTACGCGACCGGCAACCGGAACGATGACAACTTCGGTGACCCGACGTGCGTTGTGACGGATGCGCGGAGATACCAGGTAGGTGCAGAACTGAACTTCTAGCTTTGACGGCCGCAGGGTACCGCTCCTGGTGCCCTGCGGCATTTTTTTCATCGGATTCGACGGACAGCCTGCGTATGAATAATTACCGGAACCCCCTCACCCGGCTTGCCCTGCTCCTTGTCATTGCGGGCTGTGCGACACAGACCACTCCGGTCGCGCCAACGCCGTCGACCAGCATCACTCCCCGGCAGACGGCATTTCTCGACACGCTCCAGCATCGGACATTCCTCTGGTTCTGGGAGCGCACCGACCACCAGACCGGGCTCACACCAGATCGCTGGCCGACGAAGAGTTTCTCGAGCGTCGCGGCAATCGGGTACGCGCTTACCGCCTACCCCATCGGAGTCGAGCGCGGGTACGTAACCCGGGAACAGGCTGCGGAGCGCACGCTCAACACGCTCCGGTTCATGTACCGTGCGCCCCAGGGGCCCGACTCGGCCGGCGCTACCGGGTACAAGGGATTCTTCTATCACTTTCTCGACATGGAGACGGGAAAACGCTTCGGGAACGTCGAGCTCTCTACAATAGACACGTCGCTCCTCATCGCCGGCGTGCTGTTCGGCCAGTCCTACTTCGACCGCGCAAATCCGACTGAGGCGTCGATTCGCGCATACGCGGATTCGCTGTACCTGCGAGTCGACTGGCAGTGGATAAGACCGAACGCGCCACTCGTCAGCATGGGATGGAGGCCGGAGAACGGGTTCATCGACTATGACTGGCGCGGCTTCAATGAAGGAATGCTTCTTTACGTTCTCGCTCTCGCATCGCCAACGTACCCGATCGATGCCTCCTCCTGGAAGGAATTCACGTCGACTTACCGGTGGGATGACTTCTACGGCTACACGCACGTTAACTTCGCGCCGCTTTTCGGGCATCAGTACTCCCACGTCTGGATCGACTTCCGGGGAATCCGCGACGAGTACATGCGCGAGAAAGGAATCGACTACTTCGAGAACTCCCGGCGTGCCACGCAATCGCAACGCGCTTATGCAATCGCGAACCCGGGTGGATGGAAGGGTTACGGCCCCGATATCTGGGGACTCACTGCTGCAGACGGTCCGCTCGACACGACCCTGGTAATCGACGGCCGGCGCCGGCAGTTCTGGACATACACGGCGCGCGGCGCAGCAGCGGGCGAGATCCGCGACGACGGCACGCTGGTGCCGACCGCAGCTGGAGGCTCTGTGCCGTTCGCCCCGGAGACCACGATTCCGGCGCTCGTCGCAATGCGCGAGAAATACGGTGATCATCTCTTCTCGACATACGGGTTTCTCGATTCGTTCAACCCGACCTTCGATATCGACATCAGGACCCAGCACGGCCGGGTCGTGAGGGGAGTCGGCTGGTTCGACACCGATTACCTCGGGATCGACCAGGGCCCGATCATCGCGATGATCGAGAATTATCGCAGCGATCTCGTCTGGAGAGTCATGCGCACGAATCCGCACATCGTCCGCGGGCTCAAGCGGGCGGGGTTTACAGGCGGGTGGCTCCAGTAGCAGGGATTCGCGGATGACGCGCCGGCGGCGTTATTACTCTGGCGCGCTGGCGCTTTTTGCGCTTTGCGCGGGCGCTGCATGCTCGCCCGGCTCGAGCGACGGCCGCACGACGCTTCGCATCTGGGCGATGGGACGCGAGGGCGAGGTCCTGTCGGATCTCGTTCCGGAATTCGAAAGGCTTCATCCGGAAATTCGCGTAAGGGTTCAGCAGATCCCCTGGTCTGCCGCGCACGAAAAACTTCTTACATCATTCGTTGGCAACGCTACCCCGGATATCGCCATGCTTGGCAATACCTGGGTCCCCGAGTTCGCCGCCCTCGACGCGCTCGAGCCCCTCGACCAGCGCGTAGCTGCATCGAGTACGGTCGATCGCGCCGATTTCTTCGCCGGCATCTGGAACACGAACGTCGTCGACAATGTCACGTACGGCATTCCGTGGTACGTCGACACGAGGGTGCTGTTCTACAGGACAGACATCCTTGCCGCGGCCGGGTACGACCGCATGCCGGTGACCTGGGCGGCCTGGCACGAATCGATGCGCCGGATCAAGTCGAAGATGGGGGCGAATCAATACCCGCTGCTCGTGCCGATAACCGAATGGCCTCCGATCGTGATCCTCGGCCTGCAATCGGGATCTTCGCTCCTGCGCGATGGCGCACAGTTCGGCGCCTTCAGCCAGCCCGAATTCCTCGGTGCATTCGAGTTCTACGTGGATCTCTTCCGGGAAGGGCTGGCACCGGCGCTCAGTGGCAGCGAGATATCGAACCTCTACCAGGAATTCGAGCGCGGCAACATCGCGATGTACATCAGCGGGCCGTGGCAGATCGGCGAGTTCACCAACCGGCTTCCTCCGAGCATGCAGGACAAATGGATGACGGCTCCGCTTCCCGGTGTTGACGGGCCGGGTGTGTCCCTGGCCGGCGGAGCTACGCTCGCGCTCTTCAGGAGTAGCGAGCACAAGGATGAGGCGTGGAAGCTCATGGAATACCTCTCGCGCCCGGACGTTCAGGTGAAGTTTCATGACCTCACGGGCGATCTCCCGGCTCGCAGGTCTGCGTGGCAGGATTCGTCGCTGGCGGGGAACCGCTACGCGGCGGCATTCAGGGACCAGCTCGAGCGGGTAGTTCCCACGCCGCAGGTACCGGAGTGGGAGCAGATCGCGACGAAGGTGTTCGAGCACGGTGAGCGCGCAGTCCGCGGCCGGCAGACGCCGGCGCAGGCAATGACGGCGCTTGACCGTGACGTCGACCGTCTCCTCGAAAAGCGGCGCTGGCTGCTGTCACGCAGGGAAGTCTCAGCGCGATGAAGAAACTGAGCATCCCGTCCGAGGCGAACACTGCCGCGTGGTTCTTTCTCGCGCCGGCGCTCGCCCTGATCGGGGTTTTCTTCTTCCTGCCGGTGACCGCTTCCCTCCTCCTCAGCGTCACTGATTTCGATCTCTACGGCATCGCGGACATCCGGAACACGCGCTTCGTCGGACTCGACAACTATTCCCGCCTCCTCCAGACGCGCGATTTCTGGCTCGCCCTCAGAAACACCTTCTACTTCGCATTCGTCGGCGGACCCCTCACCATCGCCGTTTCACTCGGCGCCGCGCTGCTGCTTGGATCCCGGCTCGTCCGTTTCAAGGGGTTTTTCAGGACTATCTACTTCACCCCCTTCGTAACGACGCTCGTCGCAGTTGCAATCGTGTGGCGCTACCTCTATCACACGCGCTACGGGTTCTTCAACTACGCGCTCTCACACATCGGCATCGGGCCGATCGACTGGCTCGGTGACCCGCGCTGGGCCATGCCGGCGATAATCCTGATGGCAGTATGGAAGAGCTTCGGCTACAACATGCTGATCTTCATCGCGGGGCTTCAGGCGATTCCCGAGGAGCTCTACGATGCCGCCGCGATCGATGGAGCCGGGCCGTTCCGCCGCTTCTTCAACATCACGCTGCCGATGCTCGCGCCGACGCTCGTATTCGTGACAGTCATCACGATGATCGGCTACTTCCAGCTGTTCGCCGAGCCTTACGTGATGACGCAGGGTGGTCCGCTCGGGAGTACGAGGAGCGTGGTTCTCCTCATGTATGAGGAAGGTTTTCGCTGGTGGCGGATGGGCTTCGCGGCTGCAATCGCGTTCGTGCTTTTCATCGTCATCCTGATAGCGACCCTGCTCCAGTTCAGGATTCAGCGCGAGCGGGCGACATGACGCCGGCCGGTGGCAGGTCGTCGATTTCATCAGCGCGCCGCCGCATTCTCGGTTCGCAGATGCTTCTTTATGGTCTTCTGATTGTGGGTGCCGTCCTGGCGATGCTCCCGATGGTGTGGATGGTATCGGCTTCGGTGATGCCCGCTGGGGAGGCGAGTACTTACCCGCCACGGTTCTTCCCGAGCCGCATCACGCTCGACCACTACGCTGATCTATTCACGCGCCTCAACCTCGGCAGATACCTGCTCAACAGCGCCTTCGTCGCCCTGGTCGTGACGCTCGCCTCGCTTCTTATAAACTCGATGGCTGGCTATGCGTTCGCCAAGCTTCGCTTCAGGGGCCGGGACAGGATGTTCAGGGTTCTCTCCACCGGGCTTGTCCTTCCGGTTCAGGTTGCGATGCTCCCTCTCTTCCTGCTCATGAAGAACCTTGGGCTCATCAACACGTACTGGGGAGTGATAATCCCCGGCCTCGCAAGCATCTTCGGGATATTCCTCGTCAGGCAGTATGCGCTGTCGATCCCGGATGAAATGCTTGACGCCGCGCGCGTCGACGGAGCGTCGGAGTTCCGGATCTTCTGGTCGATTGTCGTTCCGGGAATCGTTCCGATTCTCGCGACTCTCTCAATCTGGACATTTCTCGCCACGTGGAACGACTTCATGTGGCCACTCATCGTCCTGAGCGACGAGTCGCTCTACACCCTCCCGGTCGCGCTGGCGAATCTCTCCGGTGAGCACGTGCAGGATACCGAGCTGATGATGGCGGGGTCGGTGATCACCGTCATACCTGTCATGCTCGTGTTCCTGTTTCTCCAGCGGTTCTACATCCAGGGCGTGATGGCCGGGAGCGTGAAGGGATGATTGGAGTCCTGCCCGCGCTCGCGGTGGCGATGCTGCTCCAGCCAAGAGTCTTAATCGACGATTTCGAGTCGGTCTTGCAATGGCGCGCAATGCCTTCCGACGATGTGAGTCTCACGATAGGCCAGGACAAGGGCGTGAGCGGAAGATCGATCCGCATCGACTTCGACTTCCATGGGCATGGCGGGTACTCGGTAATACGCCGGGATGTCGACCTCGTCCTGCCGGCGAATTACGAGTTTTCCTTCTCGATCCGCGGCGACGCGCCGGTGAACACGCTGGAGTTCAAGCTCGTCGACCCCAGCGGGGACAATGTCTGGTGGTCGAACCAGCCCGGCTTTGTCTTCCATCCCGACTGGCGCAGGGTCGTTCGCAGGAAGAGGCACATCACGTTCGCGTGGGGACCCGCGGGCGGCGGGGAGATGAAGAACGTGGCGGGCATCGAGATCGCGATCACCGCGGGAACCGGCGGCAAGGGAACTGTCTGGATCGACGATCTCGTGCTTACCCCGCTCGAGCCCGATGCGCCCTACGATCTCACGCCAGCCGTTTCGGCGCGGTCCGCTTTGCCCGGTTTTGGCGCTCAGAGGGCCCTCGATGGAGACACATCGACTTCATGGCGCGCGGCCGCAGGGCGGCAACATGTAGTCGATGTCGACTTCCTCAGGCGGCGGGAGTTCGGCGGTCTCGTAATCGACTGGGAACAGGGCCGAAGGCCTCGATCGTATTCGGTCAGCACGTCCACGGACGGAACGACCTGGACCGATGGCTACAGCGTCGGGGCCAGCTCGCGCGACAGGGACTATCTGTATCTCCCCGAATCTGACGCGCGCCACGTTCGAATGACTCTCGATGCCACATCCGGTGTCGTCGGACTCAGGGAGATCACAGTGCAGCCGCTCGCCTGGTCAGCGACCCTCAACGATTTCTTCTCCGCAGTTTCGCGGGATGCGCCAGCCGGAAGTTATCCGCGATACTACACCGACAAGCAGTCATACTGGACAGTCGTCGGGGTGAGCGGCGACACCCGGGAAGGAATGACCGACGAAGAAGGAAAAATCGAATCGGGGAAGGGGCAGTTCTCCGTCGAGCCTTTCCTCTTCTCCGGTGGCCGACTGCTCACGTGGAGCGACGTGACACGGACCACGACTGCAGTGGGGACGGACCTGCCGATTCCCGTGGTTACGTGGACCTCCCCGGGACTCGAGATGACGATCACCAGCTTCGCGGCTGGTCCGGCCGACTCGTCGGTTCTGTATGCGCGGTATCGTCTTCGCAATCTCACTGCCTCGCCGCAAAGCACCACTCTCT
>JBPCJP010000075.1:0-32048 GCA_051005175.1 Gemmatimonadaceae bacterium
ATCATCGGACACTTTGTTGCCTCGGCATACGTTACGGGCACCATAACGGGCGCCAAGGGAAGCTTCACGGTCGGCGTTTATGCCCGGCCGTATCCATTTATCTGGAGCCCCGAGATAGGCATGAAACGCATCCCAACGCCTGATGATGCACCTGGCGAGGCGCTGGCCGTCAATAGTCGGGGACAGGTCGTAGGGTGGTACGGGCTGGGGTACGCGAGGCGGGCGTTCCTCTGGTCGGAAGCCGGCGGGTTTCGCGATATCCATCCCGAGGGTGACCTCGGCCCCTCCGCGGCTCGAGCTATCAATGAGCATGGAATGGTCGCGGGTGACGCATCGTATGGCGACGAGACCTTCGGATTCGGCAACTTCGGATTCGTATTGCGTGGCGACGCATCGCGGGTCTTCAGCTGGACTGACGAAATAACCGGCGTTTACGGGATCAATGAAGACGGAGCAGTGGTCGGCGAACTGGTGATTGGCGGGCCCTACGATCCGAATTTCCCCGTGAGGTCGCGCCGTGCTTTCCTCTGGACAGATCTTACCGGCGTGCTGGTCCTGCCGGTCGCTACTGGAACGCAGACCTCGCGGGCCTTCGACATAAACAACAACGGCATGATCGTCGGGTACGACGGAGCGCGGGAGGCCGGCATCCGCAACGCTCAGGTAATGGCTCCTGCTCCCGTGGTCTGGAATCGGAAATCTGATACCCCGACGGAACTCCTCGAGCGAAAGGGTACCGGCTGTGAGAACGGGTGGGAGCCGCTCCTGTCTTACGACAATCCGTGCGCAGCCGTCGCCGTGGGAATCAACGATGCCGGACAGATCGCGGGCGTAATTGGTGAGCGCGCGTTTCGAAGGGAGGCCGGACAAAACGCAGTCATGTTTCCCGAAGCCGCCGCGCCAAGCACTGCGACAGGGATAAACAGCCGAGGCGACATATCAGGCCATGTCCTCGAGACTGGGTCGGCGATTCCTGAAAGAGTACGGGCAGCATTCGTGTGGCTCGCCGACGGCACTGTCAGGAAACTTGGAACACTGCCAGGCGCAGTTTCGACTTACGCAAACGGAATCAACGATCGAGGGCAGGTAGTGGGTTACGTGCGCTGACACATCTCCGATCACGGAGCAATCACGGCTTCAACCCGTGCTGCGCCAAGAGCACCCGGTACCTCGGGTCTGCGCGTAAACCTGAGAGCAGGGGATTGGCGCGAAGCTCAATCAGTGTCGGAACGTCCCAGCGCGCTGTCTCAAGCATCGCGAACGCGCTATCGGGGTTCCCGAGCAGCGCATGACCGAGCGCGAGATTGAGTCTTGCCCGCTCATCCTTCCCCGACCCCCGCAGTTCGGCGGTGAGGCGCCTGGCGTCAGCGGTGCGGCCGGCACGGCTGTATGCATAAGCCAATGTCGCGCGTATGCCCGGGAAATCGGGCGCCGACCTGACTGCGGGCTCGAGTAGCTCGATCGCCTCGTTGTAGCGTCCCTCGTGCGCCACGAGGGCCCCGAAATATTGACGAGTCAGTGCGAAGTCCGGGGACAACGACATCGCGTGCTCGTACTGGGCACGCGCTTGAACGTGCATTCCGCGCATCCCGAAAAGAATTCCGAGAGTCGCGTTCGCCGGCTGGGAAAGCGGATCGAGCCTGAGTGCGCTACGAATCCGCGTCGTCGCCTCGTCCTCGCGGCCAAGCATCATGAGGAGAAGCGCGTAGTAGTGGTGGGTCCACGGATAACGTGGATTCAGCCGTGTCGCACGCGCGAACTCTGCCTCCGACTCAGCGTACCTCCTCAGCGACGCGAGCAAGTAACCGCGCACCGCGGCGGCGTCGACGCTTGACGAGTCGAGCGCTATTGCGCGCGCAGAGGCGACATCCGCGCGTGCAAGCGCGACCTCGGGCGGCATGTAGCCGAAGTTCGACATGCTCAGGTAGGCGGCGGCCATCCCGGAATGCGCAAGCGCAAAACCCGGGTCCCTGTCGAGTGCACCGCCAAAATAGGCCAGCGCCTGCTCGTGCCCGGCCTTGGTTCGATGACTCCAGCTCAGGCGTCCCTTCAGGTACATCTCGTAGGCGTCGCTGTCGTAGGTGGGCCGCCGCGCCTGGGCCAGGCTCGATCTGACGCCTGCGGGATCGAGCGCGCGCAGGATCGACACGGAGACATCCTGCTGAACAGCGAATGCCTCGTTGACCGGCCGATCGTATTCCCTCGACCACAACACTGCGCCGTCAGCGACACCCGTGAGTTGAACTGAGACATGCAGCCGTTTTCCGATGCGTGCGACCTCACCCTGAACGATTGCTCCCGCTCCAAGGCTTTGACCGATCGCTATTGGCGACAAACCACGCCGCGCCAGTGCGGCCGAAGAGCTCCGCTCAATTACCCTCAAGGCGTCCGCCGATCCGAGCGTGCCGATCACCTCATCGGTGAAGCCGGAAACCAGGTGCTCATCGGACGCGACGCTGTCCCGATTCGCAAATGGTATCACGGCCACGATGATCGGCTCAGCAGTGGCGCCGGCGACGGCGCGGGCCGGCGCGCGGCGCGCGTAATCCGTGCCTTGCCACACGGCGGCAGCGAGCAGGATTACGGGAACCGCGACGAGTGCCCACCGGTATCGGCGAGTGGCGATCCCCGGCATTGCAGGCGAAGCTCCCCCCTCGCTCTGGCGATTCGCGGTCTCGATGCGGCGCAGCACCTCCGAAAACTCGTCCGCGCTCTGGAACCGCTCCGCGGCGTCTTTCCGCAGGCAGCGCTCGACAACGCGGCACAACTCGGCCGGCGCATCGGGCCTTGACACGGCGACGGGATCCGGCTCGGCGGTCTGGATGTTCTCGACGACAGCCGAGTCCGATTCACCGCGAAACGGCCGCCGTCCGGTCAGCGATTCATACAGCAGGACACCGAGACTCCACAGGTCCGTGCGGGCATCGATGGCCTGGCCACGAGTCTGCTCAGGACTCATGTATGCGGGAGTCCCGGCAGTGGCGCCATCGCCGGCGGCTTCGGCACTCGCGAGCTTTGCGATGCCGAAGTCTACGAGCTTCACCGCGCCCGGCTTTGTGACAAGGACGTTTGCCGGCTTCACATCGCAGTGGACGATCCCGGCAGAATGCGCGGCCGCCAGCGCACTGCCGAGCTGTGCGGCGACATTCAGAATCTCGGGGATTGATAGCTTGCCCCGTCCGACCTTGTCCTTGAGCGTTTCGCCCTCGTACCACGCCATTGCGATGAATGGCCGCTCGCTCTCGGTCTCGCCGATCTCGTAGACCACTCCGATGTTCGGATGATCGAGTGCCGAAGCGGCCTGCGCCTCTGAGAGCAGGCGATCGCGGGCGACGGGATTGGCCGCATGTCGCTGCGGAAGGAACTTGAGAGCCACCGTGCGGCCAAGTCGCGTATCGCGCGCCTTGTAGACGACGCCCATTCCGCCTCGCCCTATCTTCTCGATGACTTCGTAGTGGGAGACAGCCTGCCCGACTCCGAACGATTCATCGGGTTCGTGAACCACTGCCATGATCACCGGCGTGACAAGCTCTCCTGCGAGCCTCTCGAAATAGGCGTCGTTTCTGCCGTAAGCCTCGATCAGTGACAAAAGCTCGGCCTCGAGCACCGCATCGTCGGCCGAGGCGGCCGATGCGAACCCGGGCCGGTCTGATGGCGGAAGGGCAATTGCGTCTTCGAAGATCGTCTGGAGCCGCTCCCGCTGTTTGGCGCTGAGCTCATGGATCTCGCTCACCCTGTCCCGTCCCGGCTCCGCTTCTTCGTGCTCATCGGCTGCACACCTTGCCCGTCGTGGCTGGCCCATGGATGCCCAGGCGGGTTCCTTCCAACGTTACAATAAGGGAATGCCGGCAATCGGCAATGCCGGTTCTGGTGCACCGGGATGGTCGGTTTCATGCGTTAGGGAAATCCGAAATGTCAGGGCTTCAAACCGTGTTTCGACAAGAGTAAACGATACCTCGGGTCCGCGCGGAAACCGGAGAGCAGGGGATTGGCGCGAAGCTCGATCAAGGTTGGAGCGTCCCACCGGGCGGTCTGGAGCATCGCGAACGCGGTATCGGGGTTCCCGAGCATGGCATGACCGAGCGCGAGATTCACTCTCGCCCGCTCATCCTTCACCGACGCCCTCAGCTCGGCGGCAAGGCGTCTGGCGTCAGCGGTACGGCCGGCACGGCTGTATGCATAAGCCAATGTCGCGCGTGTCCCGGGGAAATCGGGCGTCGACCTGACTGCGGGCTCGAGCAGCTCGATCGCCTCGTTGTAGCGTCCCTCGCGCGCCACGAGGGCGCCGAAATACTGGCGAGTCAGCGCGAAGTCCGGGGACAGCGACATCGCGTGCTCGTACTGCGCGCGAGACTGCGAATACATTCCGCGAATGCCGAGTAGAATCCCCAGCGTCGCGTTTGCCGGCAGGGAAAGCGGATCGAGCGTGAGTGAGCTTCGTATCTCCCGTGTCGCCTCTTCGTCACGGCCAAGCATCATCAGGAGCAGCGCGTAATAATGATGGGTCCATGGGTAGCGTGGATTCAGGCGGATCGCCCGCTCGAACTCGGCCTCGGAATCAGCGTAGCGTCTCAGCGACGCAAGCAGGTACCCGCGCACTGCGGCGGCATCGACACTTGACGAGTCGAGCGCGACGGCTCGGGCCGAGGCAACGTCGGCGTGCGCCAGCGCGACCCCTGGCGGCATGTACCCGAAGTTCGACATGTTCACATAGGCAGCGGCCATCCCGGAGTGCGCGAGGGCAAACTCGGGGTCCCTTTCGAGAGCGCCATAGAAGTAAGCCAGAGCCTGCTTAAGTGAAGCCTCGGTTCGCTGATTCCAGCTCAGGCGTCCCTTCAGGTACATCTCGTACGCGTCGCTGTCGTAGGTGGGCCGGCGAGCCTGGAAGGCCCGGCTCGATCCGATCCCTCCGGGATCGAGCGCGCGGATGATCGATCCGGAGACCTCCTGCTGAACAGCGAATGCCTCGTTGACCGGCCGATCGTATTCCCTCGACCACAACACTGCGCCGTCAGCGACACCCGTGAGTTGAACCGAGACATGCAGCCGTTTTCCGATGCGTGCGACGTTACCCTCAACGATTGCACCCGCGCCAAGGCTTTGACCGATCGCAATCGGCGACAAGCCCTGCCGGGCGAGCGCAGCGGAAGAGCTACGGGCGATGACTCTCAAGGCGCCCGCTGATCCGAGAGTGCCGATTACCTCATCCGTGAAGCCCGAAACAATGTGCTCCTCGGACGCGACGCTGTCCCGATTCGCGAATGGAATCACCGCTACGGTGATCGGCTGGGCCGGGGCTGCGACTACGTCGGAGGCCGTGCGGCGCGCGTAGTCCTTGCCTCCCCAGACCGCGGCAGCGATCAGGATGACCGGGACGCCTGCGAGCGCCCACCGGTATCGGCGGATGCCGGCCCCCCGGACTTCAGGCGAGACTGAGCGCTCAGCCTGGCGACTCTCGATCTCCATGCGCCGAAGCACCTCCGAAAACTCGTCCGCGCTCTGGAACCTCTCCGCGGCATCCTTCCGCAGGCAGCGCTCGACAACGCGGCACAACTCGGCTGGCGCATCGGGCCTCGACACGGCGATGGGATCCGGCTCGGCGGTCTGGATATTCTCGACGACAACCGAGTCCGTCTCACCGCGAAACGGCCGACGGCCGGTCAGGGATTCGTAGAGCAGGACACCGAGGCTCCACAGATCAGTACGGGCATCGATGGGACTGCCGCGCGTCTGTTCAGGACTCATGTATGCGGGCGTCCCCGCAGTCGTGCCCTCACCGGCGGCTTCGGCGCTCACGAGCTTTGCGATGCCGAAGTCTACGAGCTTTACCGCGCCCGGCTTTGTGACAAGGACGTTTGCCGGCTTCACATCGCAGTGGACGATCCCGGCAGAATGCGCGGCCGCCAGCGCACTGCCGAGCTGCGCGGCAACACTCAGGACCTCGGGGATTGATAGCTGGCCCCGCCCGACCTTTTGCTTGAGCGTTTCGCCCTCGTACCACGCCATGGCGATGAACGGCCTCTCACTGTCGGTCTCGCCGATCTCGTAGACTACTCCGATGTTCGGATGATCGAGTGCCGACGCCGCCTGCGCCTCTGAGAGCAAGCGATCGCGGGCAACAGGATTCGCGGCGTGCCGCTGCGGGAGGAACTTGAGCGCGACAGTGCGGCCCAATCGCGTATCCCGCGCCTTGTAGACGACGCCCATTCCGCCCCGCCCTATCTTCTCTATGACTTCGTAGTGGGAGACAGTCTGCCCGACTCCGAAAGATTCATCGGGTTCGTGAACCACTGCCTGGATCACCGGCGTGACAAGCTCACCTGCGAGCTTCTCGAAGTATTCGTCGCTCCCGGCGTATGCTTCGATAAGTGCCCGAAGCTCAACCTGAAGACCGGCGTCGTCAGCTGAGGCCGCTGCCGCGAACCCCTGCCGGTCCGATGGGGGAAGTGCTGTCGCGTTTTCGAAGATCGTCTTGAGCCGCTCCCGCTGCTGGGGGGTGAGCTCATGGATCTCGCTCACTCTGTCGCGTCCTGGCTCAACTCGCGGAACAGCCATGAGCGTGCCAGCGCCCAGTCGCGCTTCACCGTCGCCGGCGAGGTACCCAGCGCGGCCGCGGTGTCCTCGATCGTAAGGCCGCCGAAGAAGCGGCACTCCACGACTTCGCCCAGGCGCGGCTCAACCTTCTCGAGACGGCGCAGCGCATCATCGAGGGCCTCGAGCGTCGCCGACTGGGAATCGGAAAACGTAAGAGGCAGGACTCCCTCGGGAAGCGCGTCGAGCGCGATGCGCGGCGCGTCACCGCCCCGCTTCGCTGCCCGCTGCTCGCGCGCGTAGTTGCAAAGAATATGACGCATCGCGATCGCGGCGACCCTGAGGAAATGCACGCTTGTACGTGCGCCGAGCCGGTCGACGTCGACGAGCTTGAGGTAGGCTTCGTGGACCAGCGCGGTTGTCCCGAGCGTGGAGTCGCCATCCCAGCGTCGTCTCTGACGGTGCGCGAGCTTTCTCAGCTCCTCGTATACGATTGGGAACAGCGTCTCGATAGCGGACCTGTCGCCACCCGCGAGATCGGCCAGCAGTCGGGTGACCGTGCCCGGCTCGGCGTCAGTTTGATCATCCACGGCGAACTCCGGTGTCGCATAATCGTTGACGTCCGGTGTCCTTTGTTGCCAGCCGCGTGGAACTATATGAGCCGGTTACGAACATGTCCGTGTAATAGGAGTAGGCCAGATGCTTTGCACGGACGCCACACTACAGTCTCAAGGGGAGGCCACCGGCTATGCAAACTGAGACAACGTTTATCGCATTGATGGTAACGTGAGGGGGCAAGGTTGAGCAACCAATTCCGCTGGTTCGCGCTTCTCGGTTGCCTGGCTTTTCCGTCGGGGATGCCCCTGGAGGCCCAGGAGTCATCGCTCCCCCAGCGTTACGATAAGGGAATGCTGGCAATCGGCAATGCCGGCCTTGGTGCGCTCGCGAGCGTCGTCGGCCAGGGCGTCCGCGGGAAGCGGGTAACATTGCGCAGGACTCTCCAGGGCGCCGCCGGCGGTGGTCTGGTCTACGCCGGAAAGGAAGTGGTCGCCCGCAACAGCGGCTTCACGAACCTTCTCGGGAGGGAGTTCGCGGCGGTTGGAAGCTCAGGCGTTAGAAATGCCTCGTCCGGGCGCGGCTTCTTCGATAACCTGTCCCTCCCCTGGGGTCCGGTCCGCGTTCACATCGACCGGAAGGCGGCGACGAAGGTAATGGTCAAGCTCGATCTGGCGGGATCGGTTGCGACAATCGTTGCCTTGGCTGATTCCGATCTCGACTTCGAGCTCGGGAAGAGTTTTGCCTACGGGGTGGCGGTGTTCAGGGCAGACCGCGCTGAAAATCCAGATCTCGCTGATGGGTCGCACGCCGCCGGGGTTGTGAGGTACAGAACGGGGATACCACAGGGAACGGCGAGTCCCGCGAAAATCCGTGGCACAATTGGGCACGAGCTAGTCCACGTCGTGCAGGCGGATTTTCTGTTCAACGCCTTGAGCGAGCCCCTCGAGTCGCATCTGATGGGCAGGCACGCAGTCGGCAGGTTCGTTAACCGTTACGTGGATATTGGCGGCAACGTTCCGTTCGCCTCGGGGCTGAATGCTGTCGTGCCGTACGCGCGGCGCCCATGGGAGAGCGAGGCGGTATCGCTGGCAGGCAGACGGTAACCTGGAATTCCACCTCCGCGCGGGTTCTACCTCGCCCCGCTGACGACGCCGGCTAGACGCCGGAATGCCGGAGCACTGCCACAAAGTGGCAGGCGCTTCCTGCCAGCACGAACAGGTGCCAGATGGCACGCCCGTACCGAAGCCGCTTGTCGAAGATGTAAAACAACACCCCGCCGGTGTAGATGAATCCGCCGGCGACCAACCACGCGACGCCGGGTCTGCCGCAATGATTATGGCGGATTGTGCGCCACATGCTATCATTCCGGAACCAACGCGCGCCCGGAGGAAATATGCGCACTCGGGTGTTCTTGTCTCTCCTCGCAGTCACGTTCGCTTCGTCAGCCTGCGCAGTGGGCAGCTTCAGGCAGGTGTCGTTTGCCGGTGAAGTTTCCCCGGTCATCGACTCGGCGGGACGGACGGTTCATGTGGTGAAGAACACGGAGATGCAGGACACCGTCCTCGAATCGAGGATCCGCGTTCGCCTCGAGGAATTCCTCCTCCAGCAGGGCTTCGTACTCGCATCTCCCGACACCGCGGAGCTCTATGTTCTCGCAACATTCGGATCGGGCCCGCGGGTGGTGGGCTCCACGGCCGCAGTGTTCCGGCCGGCAGATGTAAGGGTGCAACGGTCACCGTCGGGGGAGGCAACCGGACGGAGTGTGAGGCCCGACAGGATGGAATACCTGCGAGTCCCGTCGCTCGAGAACAGCGTGTGGCTGATGGTGCTGTCGTCAGACGCGAAGTACTACCGCGGCACGGGCCATATACGAAATCTCTGGCGCGGAGAAGCGGCAATGCAGGGAAAGCCCGAGTCGCTCCCTGTTGCCGCGGGGTACCTCATGGTTCCGGCGCTCAAGTACTTCGGCAAGGGCACCGGCCAGACGATCCTCCTCGACGTGCGGGAAAAAGATCACGGCTTGAAGTAACAGGTGCCACTCGGCATGCACGACTGAGATATTGAAGAAGACAGCTCTCATAACTCAGTCAGTCAGTCGACCAGCATCACATGAAATTTCTCAGCTATGTTCTTGCCGGTGGGATCACCATTCTCACCGGGGGTGACGGTTTCGCCCAGGCCCTGCAACCCGTTGACCCCCTCACTCGAATCAACCGCATGGCGGTGGACAGCTCTCACCTCGAGCGGCTCGCCCACTCGCTCCTTGACTCGATCGGCCCCCGGCTCTCCGGAACTCCCGGGCTGGAACGTGGAAACGACTGGCTCGTGAAACAGTACCGGTCGTGGGGGATCGAAGCGCGAAACGAGCCAACCGGGACATGGAGAGGCTGGAGACGCGGGCATTCCCACATCGACCTTGTGAGCCCGCGGACGAGATCTCTCGAAGGAATGATGCTGGCGTACAGTCCAGGCACGGAGAGCCGCGACGTTGCGGCCTCCAGCATCATTCTGCCGCGATTTTCAGACAGCACGGAGTTCGTGCGCTGGCTGCCGCAGGCGAAGGGGAAGTTCGTGCTCGTATCGGCTCCGAGGCCGACTTGCCGTCCGACGCAGGACTACGTGCAGCACGCCACCGACGCTTCACGTCGGGCTCTCGCGCGCAGACTCGACTCGCTCAACAGGGAATGGACGACCCTGGACGTCCGTGGCACTGGCTACAGCCTGGCACTTGGCACCGGCAGTCTGGGCACAAGGCTGGAGAGGGCAGGGATTGCCGGAATCATCACGTCACGCCCCACCGACGCATTGGGAACGGTCAGGGTCTTCGAGACCTACAACACGAGGGCGCCGGCCGTTTCCCTGAGCTGCGAGGATTACGGGCTCGTCTACCGTCTGACCGAGTCAGGTGCCAGCCCCCGCATCCGCATGAATCTCGACGCCGAGCTTCCTGGCGAGCGCCCTGTGTTCAACACTGTCGCGATGATCCGGGGCGTCGAGAAGCCCGATGAGTATGTGGTTCTGTCGTCACACTTCGACACATGGGACGGAGCGTCAGGCGCGACGGATAACGGCAGTGGCACGCTGATGATGATGGAGGCGATGCGCATCCTGAAATCGGTTTATCCGAATCCGAGACGCACGATCATCTCCGGGCACTGGACGACTGAAGAGCAGGGCACTCACGGATCCCGCGCTTTCGCGGAAGACCATCCCGAGGTTCTCAAGGGGATGCAGGTTCTATTCAACCAGGACAACGGGACCGGGCGGATTACGCGAATAAGCGGTGCCGGCCTGCCCGACGCCGGCGCCCATCTCACCCGTTGGCTCTTGAATCTGCCGGAATACCTGCAGCGCCAGGTCTCATACGAAGGTCCTGGGCAACCGGCCGGACGAGGGAGCGACGACGCATCGTTCTCATGCCACGGAATGCCCGCCTTCAACCTTGGCGCGCTGAACTGGAGTTACGGCAATTACACCTGGCACACAAACAGGGATACCTACGACAAACTCGTGTTCGAGGATCTCAAGTCGAATGCAGCTTTCGCGGCAATGCTTGTTTATCTTGCCTCGGAGGAGCAGTCATTCATCAGCCGCGAGAGAGTCGTTGGTCCGGACGCGAGCGGGCGCGATGTTGCCTGGCCACAATGCGGGCCCGCGGGCCGAAGAACTGTCCCGCGACTTTGAGTTAGGGATCAGGGCCAATATGAGCAGATCACGAATTGCGTGCGTACTGATGGTCGGGGTCGTTTTGACCGGATGCGCAAACCGCCCCGGCGGGGAAGCGTCAGGCGCTGTCCCTGATTCGGCTGCGCTTGCCTCGCAGATCGCGCGACTCGCCGAGTCGGGCGACTCGGTCGCCATTGCCCGGAAGCTGCACCACGCATGTGAGAACCATGACACGCGCCAGCAGTGCCTCGAGGCGCAGCTCGTGCCGCTGGCGACACAAGGCAAGGTCAAGCTCGCGATGGGAGCACTCGGGCAGGTTGCCGCTCTCGACCCCAACGTGCGCAGCGAAGGGCACGTGTATGCTCACGCGATCGGGATCGCAGCCGGTAAATCGCGCAGCAATGTGGCCTCTGCATTCACTCAGTGCTCTGAATCATTTCAGTCAGGATGTTATCACGGTGTCATCCAGGCATGGTTCGCCAAGCAGGCGGCAGTCGGCGAAAATGAAGTGAATGAGCTGTGCGAGCCGTTCCGCGGCGACGAGAATCAGAGATGGATCAGGTTCCAGTGCGTGCATGGCATGGGACACGGCCTGACGATGCTCCACAAGCACGACCTTCGCGAAGGTCTCGAGGGCGGCGATCTTCTCTCTGACGACTGGGACAGGCACGCCTGCTACGGCGGCGCGTTCATGGAGAACATTGTAAACGTCACCAACCCTCATCACCCGGCGAGCTCGCTTGCGCACGATGATTCATCGGATGACGAGCACGCCGGCCATGACATGGGGCCAGCCACCGCCGCGGCAACTCCGTTCAAGGCCGTCGACCCCGCCGACCAGCTTTATCCCTGCTCGATATTCGGAGAGAAGTACCAGTCGGCGTGTTACGGAATGCAGACATCCGTGATGCTTCACAACAACGGTGGCGACATGGCGGACGCGGCGCGGTCATGTGACAAGGCGCCCAAGGCCATGCGAACTACATGTTACGCCAGCCTTGGTCGTGACATCAGCTCATACGCGCGGCAGGTCCATGCCGAGGCGATCCGCATGTGCTCGCTCGGAAGCCAGCGGTATCAGCCGTGGTGTTTTCTCGGCGTCGTGAAAAATCTGATCGACCTCAATGCGCGCGCGGATGACGGCCTTGCCTTCTGCAGGGCGGTGCCCGGGGACGCGAACAAGCAGATATGTCACGCCGCGGTGGGTGAGCAGATACTGGTGCTCACGCCCGATCCCGACAAACGGAGCCTGCTGTGTGAAGGGTCAGAGCCCGGTTATCTGCCGGCGTGCCTGTTTGGAGCACGCGTCAACCGGCAGATACCGCAGGCTCTTCAGAGGGTGTACGCCTCCGTAGAGTAGCTACTGGACTCGGGACCCCTGATGTCCACCGGCATACTCCGTTACTGCGAAGCCGTCGATGTGAACATCGAGGTTGTGGTTCACCCTTATGCCGGCGATTCCCTTCGTCCCTGATTTCTCGCCGCCCGCGTCGACCGTCGCACGGGGAAGTGATGCTACCTCCGTCCCGTTCGCGCGGAAGCTCAGCTTGTCGCCTTCGACGACTATGGAGAGGGCGTTAGTTGCCTTGCCAGCCTCGTCCATCGGCTTGACTGCTTCGTGCGCTGTCCAGTCGATCATCTTGTGCACGGTTGAATCATCAGCGCGGTGATTGACAAGATATTTCCCGTCCTGTCTCACGACGAAATACAGATAGCTCTGGTTCGGCGCCTCGAGATTCTGTCCTCCGACGAAGAGTCCGTACGCTTCCGGGTGCGCCGAGGCTTTTGTCTGGCTGAAGGTCGCGGCGACAGTGTAGTTGCCGCCGTCCACGCTGTTCTCGGAGCTCCAGTAAATTGCCGCCGGACCAGCGGTCACATGGATGCCGCCGCCCATCGGGACGAACTTGGCATCGGTGATCTTCCGGCCCTGCGACGCCGGCCGGGGATCGAGGCGGCCAGTCCAGCCGGGCACCTTGACTCCACCGTCAGACTGAAGCTTGTCGGGGTCTGAACCCTGTGCTGCTACGGCTGTCGCGCTCAGTGCGAGCAGCGCGGCCGTTGCTATCGTCTTGTTCACGTTGTTTGCCTCCTTCGGGCGGTGCGGAAAATTAGTGTATCCCTGATATCTAGCTGTCGCGCTCCGGGGCTGGAAGTGGCCCCGTGAGGCGCACGACAAGCTCCTCGAGCTCTGCGGTCGCTCCGGGAGTCCGCCGACGCTCCGTCTGGATGAGTCCGAGAAGCGGCGCGCGTGAAATCCAGTAGCGCTCCCGGAGCGCGTCTGCCGGCTGGCTGGAGAAGCCCGACAATGCAGTGGGCAGGCTCAGTCCCGCCTGCAGGGAATCCTGGATCACGAGATGCAGTTGCGGCTTCACGGGGGAAATGAGAATCACCTTGCCTCCCGAGGGCGATACAACATAGGTGGTGACGCTCTGGAGTTCGGGGTCGGAAAGCTCTGCGATCTGGCGCCAGGTCGTATCCCGGCCCGGGTGGCGGGCGAACACCTTGTTCCCCTTGCCCATGAACACGACTCCGCCTGGCGCCCATGCGTGCGCTACGCGGCCTGGGAGAGTCGGCGTCAATGTCGAGATATCACCTGTCCCGATGTCGAGGCGCCTGATCTCATTCATGCCAAGCGAATCTGTTCGCGTGTAGCTAATGGCCCGTTCTCCCGGAATCAGCTGCGGCGGGAGGTTCGCGACTGTCCAGTCGCGATCGGTCATCGTCCTGGTCCGGGTGTCGAATATCGCAACTGAATTTCGCGTCTTCGGTCGCACCATCGCGAAGGTCGTCGAGTCGACTCGAACGTAGTACCCGACGGTATCGGGTCCGGGAAGCACGCCGGAAAGCGGCTTCCCCGACATGTCATAGATCCACGGTCCCCATTCCTTGAACAGCGTGGCGGGAATCCAGCGTATGACCATCAGGTTGCCGTCAGGCGTGACAGTCGGGCTGTTCTCCTGCTCCGGCGTCGCGGTGATCTGCGTTTCGGCCCCGGTCGCAAGCTCGATCCGGTAGATGTCGCCCGGCGCATTTGCGCTGTCGCGGTACGAAACGAACAGGATCGACGTTCCATCAGGCGTGAACGACGGCTGGCTGCTGACGCCGCGGTCGCCCGTCAGCTTCTTCGGCGTTCCAAGGCCCAGGGACGATCCGGTCGACACGATGTCTGCCACCCAGAGATTGACCGGGACGATTTCCTGAGCTCCCGCGGGGAGGGCAAACGCTGTCATTGCGATAAGGCAGCGTCGAATCGATCTGACTTGATTCAGCATGAGTTCCTGATATGGGTTTCGATGACCGGCCACGGCCGGCGTTTCATATTCAATGTTACCCCGGCCACGTCCGACCGGCCAATGCTGATGAGCATTTGAACGGGCGAGGTTCTTGCCCTCTGGCAGTTTAGACACGCGACGATCCCGGAGGATCAACATGCGCTGGACACCAGGCGGACGCAGCCGGAATCTCGAGGACCGCCGCTCCTCGGGTGGCATCGGGAAGGGACTTGGAATCGGCGGGACGGTTGTGATTCTCGCCCTGAGCCTGATCACCGGACGCAATCTCTTCAGCGACCTCGGGGTCGAGCCGGGAGTCCAATCGGGCGGTGCGCCGATGAGCGCGGCAGACTCAGCTCGCGAAGAGCCGCAGGTGCAGTTCGTCTCATTCGTTCTCGACGATGCGCAGGACACGTGGGCGCAGATCATGGCCCGCAACAATGCGCAATACCAGCCGGCACGACTCGTGCTTTTCCGCAACTCCACCCAGTCCGCGTGCGGCATCGGGCAATCGGCGATGGGACCTTTCTACTGCCCTGCCGACCAGAAGGTTTACATCGACCTTTCATTCTTCGACGAGCTGCATAAGAGATTCGGCGCTGCCGGGGACTTCGCGCAGGCTTATGTCCTTGCGCACGAGATCGGGCATCATGTTCAGCACATCACAGGAACCGAGCAGGAGGTCAGACGCGCGCAGCAGCAGAATCCGTCGTCGGCGAATCAGCTATCGGTGAGGCTCGAGCTTCAGGCCGACTGTTACGCGGGCGTCTGGGCGCACTCGACGCAGTCGCGGAGACTGCTCGAGGAGGGCGACGTCGAGGAAGCGCTCACCGCCGCGTCAGCTGTCGGTGACGACAGGATTCAACAACAGAGCGGGCAGCGCGTGAATGTCGACGGCTTCACGCACGGCACAGCCGCTCAGCGATCCGAGTGGTTCAGGCGGGGACTGTCGAGCGGCGATCCGAGAGCCTGCGACTCTTTCTCGTAAGCCAGGGTAATCCGGCTACGGCGTCAGAGGCCTCATGTGCCCCGCGACTCTGATGGAAGCTTATCGCGCCGCTGACCTTCGAGCATGTGGGCGGCGGGGCCCTCGGTGAAGAGCTTCGTCATGAAGCGCTGGCCCTCGCCGATTCGCTCGACCTCGAGCGCGGTTGCCTCAACCGATTGCTCCACGCGGATCAGCCGGTCCGATAGCTCCTGCGGGAAAGTCGTTATGACTTTCGCACTTCGCCTCCAGATTCGTCGCGCGTACGCTATCGTCAACGGCAGCACGACGAACACGATGAGCATGCCGCCTAGCACGAATGCTTCTTCCGGTGGTCCATCCCGCCGGGGAGACGGCAGTTCGATGGCTGCGCCCGGTATTGCCGCCGCCTGAGCAACCTGCGCGTCGGCCTGCGCGATCTGGGCATCGAGCGAGATGATGCGCTCGTCTATGGCCTTGAGGCGCTGCTCGAGCCCGGCCCGGTCCGCCTGACCCAGAGCGTCGCCCGCGAGATTCTCGGCGATCGACTGCCGGGATTCCTGAAGGTCTTCGAGCTGTCGTGAAAGCTCGCGGCGCTGCGCGCGGAATGCGTGATACGCCGCTTGGGGCGTCGAAACCGGCTGCCCGTTTATGGTCAGCTGGCCGGGCGCAGGAACAGCGGGCGCCAGTACGGGAGCCCCCGGAGCGGCAGGAGCCTGAGGCGTTGAAGGTGGCTGGTACATCTATCGTCCTCCCGGCGTTGCCAGGTTCATGGTCGAGCCAACAGTAACCATAGCTCCGCTCTCAGGCGAGAAGCTTTCGTAGCCTCGCACTATCTCGAGCCGAACCCAGTACTGCGAGCCCGCACGCAGCCCCAACCTGATCTCTCCGAGATTCTCCGTGCCGCGAATCGCCGCATGGGCCGTTCCGTGCTTCTGCCCGACGATGGAAAACGTTGGCGTCACCCTGTATCCAGCGTACTCCGCCTGAAGCGAATAGAGGAGAACATCCTCCTGCTCGAATCGCGGCTCGCGGGTGGTGTTGATGCCGAGGCCAGCATCGGCAGCAACGGATACAGCTGCAACCGATGTCCGGGCGCCGATCGTCGCAAAGAAATCAGTTGCGTCCCTGTCGAGCCCGGTCGTGTTGTCCGTCGTCGGCAGCCGCGTCCCGAATCGCAGTGCGGCCATCACCGCCGATCGGGCGGGAGTCAACCTGACGATAGTGGAAATGCGAAAGTCTCCCGAATCATTTCTTCGTCCGTCGGGCGACTGCTCGACATCAGGGTAGGCTTCTCTGAACCTGCCCGTTTCAGTGAACGATCTCCGGGCCGTCCCCCCGGCCTCGAGAACAACCCTGCCGGTTCGCCACGCGGCGGAGAACGTCCCAATCTCCCAGAGCGTGCCCGTGGTCCCGGCAAGCGATGCGCGCTGTTCCGAGAGTCGTGCGACGCCAATACTGGCGGCAATCGCTTGACTGCCCGAGAGCAGGCGCCAGTCAGGGCCGTCAAGCGGACGCAGCTGCGCGTGCGCATCTCTGGCCACCATCGCGGTCGCCGCGGTTGTGACTGCCGCGACCGTCATCAAAGTGCGCGCCGCCCGGCCGACGCTCATACTACGCGCTATCGGGCGCCGAGGATCTCAACCCTGAATACAATGACAGCGTTGCCCGGAATCGGGCCACTTCCTCCGGCGCCGTATGCCATGTGTGGCGGAATGATAATCTGCCTGACCCCGCCGACGCGCATGCCCTGCATGCCGTCATGCCATCCGGGAATCACGTTCCCTGTACCCAGGATGAAGCTGTACGTACTGCTCTCGAACTGAAAACCGCTCGAGAGCCATCCGGTGTAACCGACATCGAGGGTGTTACCGTTCGTGACGCTCGCGCCCGACCCGACCGTGATGTCGCGATAGTACACGCCGTTCTGGGTCTTTGTAGACTGCGCGAGATTGACGCCCAGTGCGGATGCGAACGTCGTTTCCTCAATGGGGATTGCCTGGCCCGGTCCGGCGCTGTCGAGACAGCCGGATACGAGAACGAGAAGTGCGATCGAAGCGAGCGAAACATTGAAACGGGTCATCAGTCGGGACCTTGTGGGCGGGTATCCCTGAAAGATAATGAGGCGCCTAGCTCACCGACGCCCTCTCCAGAGCCGAGGTTGATCCGTCGCGATGCAGCAGGTAAACGGCTCCGTCCGGTCCGAACCCTATTATCGAGCGGTTCTCCGGAACCTGGACTCGCTCGACGATGTTCCCCTGCCGGTTGATGACGTCGTACACGGGTCCGCCCGGAATGGCGCTCGTCGGAATCGTCCGTATCCACAGGTTTCCCTCGGTGTCGGCACGTGTCGAACCGGCGAAGAAGGGCGGCTTGTAGTCCGGCAGGTCACTTGCGGGAACGTAGACGAGCTCGGATTGCATGTTGCCGGCTCCTGCCCTGACCGCCCCGCGGCCACCCGGAGGAGGGCCACCCGTGGTTTGCGAGAAAACCATTACCTGCGGACCGCCGCCCCCGCCCATTCCCGGCGCTGCACCGGCTCCCGCCGCCGGCACGGGCGCATTTGCACCGAGCCGCTCACGCGCCGCCTTGACTGAATCGAGAAAAGCGACTTTGTCCTCGTCCGTCAATCTCTGCCAGTCGAACGGGATCTTCGCCCCGGAGGTCGTCGATCCATCCCGGGCAATGAAGTCAACGTGGTAGTCGCGGCCGCGGACGATTGCGACAGACCCATCCGGCAGAACCGCCCAGTCGTCGACGACAGGAAGGGGATTCAGCATCGACTGCATCCTGAACCCGTTCTCAGTCTGCTGCATGTCGAGCTTCACTTTTGGCGTGCGGATATAGCCTACAGTGTCCACCTTTCTCGTGGCGAGATCCACGCTGAATATGAAAGCGGAATCCGGTATGTCGGGCATCGGGGGCGGACCCGTGCGGGCCACGCCCGGTGTTGCCTGAATGCGAACCCGATCCGCGCCGCCTCCCATATGTAGTGCGGGCGAAGCACGGTAAATGAGGCGGCCGCTTTCATCGAACGCCGCGTTCCCCATTGGACTGCCGATCGTGCCGGCATCCTCGGCTCTCGGAATCGCCATGACGCGGGCCACCTTTCCATCCGGATCGACGATAAGCATCGACACGGATGATGGATCGACGAAGATGCTCGAATCGCCGCGATAAGCCAGCAGGCTTCCGGTTCTGCCGCCGTAGGCGTTTGCGGTGGCGCTGGTGGAATCAGCCACAATCTTGAACGAGCCGAGCGCAGCGTCGAACTGAATGACGCGCCGGCCGGCGACATCGTTGACGAGAACGGAGCCATTCGACAGCGCGCGAACTCCGGCCACGCTGGTGAATGTCTCGGCTGACCTTGCTGTGACGGCACCAAGCTGGCGCACCGGCGGGCGTTGCTGTGCTTCGGCCGTCGCCACAAGAAGCAGAGGAACGAATGCCGCTACAAGTCGTGAAACAGTTTTCATCGAGGTATCCAGAAAGTGTGTGTGGTGGAGTTAACGGGTGAGGATTCTTTGCGCGCCACCGCCGTGCATGGTCATCTCGGAGGTCATCATTACTGGAGATCCGCCGCCGAACACCGTGCTGCCGGTGAATCCGGCGGTGCCGGAGCGAATCGAAGCGAGGTATCGCGGCTCGAGATGGCGGGAGATGAATGCCGGCAGCTTTCTGCGCTGTTCTGACGTCAGCAGGTCCTTGACATCAGGAGCGAGCTTCATGAGAAGGTCGATCGTCGCTTTCCGTGCAACCATGTACTTCCTGTACGCCTCCTCGCGATCGTAGCCATCGGGAAGCTCTGCGAACTGCCGCGCGAGAGGTGCCCAGAGCTGCTCGTTGTTGATCGTGTAGAGCCTGTTGAGTGTGGCAAGGCTGTCGGCCTGGACACTCGTGAGCTTGAGCGTATCCTGCTGGCGAAGAATCGTGGCGAGCGGATTGGGTATTCCGCCGCTGCCGTACATCGCCTTGATCAGCATCTCCGGCGCCTTCGTGCCGTTCGTCCGGCGACCCCGGTCGAGTTGCTGCGTCAGCATCTGCTTCTCGCGGGTGGGCCCGACATCAAACCGCATCATGGCAGTCAGCGTGACGGGAATTCTGAATCCCGACGACTGATTGCTCGAGCCGAATCGCTGGTTTACCTCGTACCTGTATCGCTGCGCCTGCTGGTCGAAGCCGCGAACGTACAACAGCTGCTGGTCCGGAAATGACGGCTGGCCCCAACCCCGCAGTTTGCTCGAGCCGTTGACCAGAAGGTCTGCCGCGCCAAGTGGATTCGACACCTGGAATGAAAGCGTGGCCCGCTGTGGCATGCGCACCTTGACCGGGTTGAACGAGATGGACATCGATGCGCTGGACATCCATGGCGCCTGGCAGCTGTTGCGTCCCGCGAGCGTGCCGAGCTGTTTCTCGAGGCAGCTCCGTGCTTCGGGAGTCGTGTTGTCGAGAAGCGACCTGACGGACGCTGCAAGGGCAGGGTCTGAATCGCCCAGCGACGGTATATATGCGCGGTCATTCTGATATCCGTCTCCGTTGATGTCACCGGCGACCATCGGTGTATACGGCGACCCGGAACGGAACTGACCGAACCAGTTTACGCGCACAAAATCGAAGAAGTTGTACCCGAGGTTGTATACGACCTGGTGCCGGGAATCGAACGACGACCTGCCCCACTCAACGGCGAGCGGGTTGCCCACGGTGCTCGAGAATCCCCTGAACTGCTCACGCACGTTCGAGTAGACGTACGACAGCCCCCAGTTGAGGGTCGGGTTGAATGTCGCCGGCGAAAGCCTGAAGCTCAGCTGCCGGCTCCGCGACTCGAGATCAGAAGAGAGCTGGCTCACTCGGGAGAACAGTGACGACGACCGCGCATCGACCGTGGACGCGATGCCGGTGGCCGGAACAATGCTCGTGGGCCGCACATAAACCGGCCGGTCCGCTTCGCCCGCGAGGGTGAACCGTGAAACCGGATTGAAGTTGAGGTCGATCGGACTTGCCTGGTTGTAATTGGCCGAATACGTCGCCTCGACTGTGGCAGAAAACCGGTTGCCAAGGATCGGGCCGCTCCACTGCAGGTTTGACCTGACGCTCTTCGGTGGCGCGTAGTCATCAGCGAAGAGCGTCACGTTCGGAGCGCCGTTGGCGAAGACACTGCCCGTCGAGCCGTCAGCACAACGTGTCGGGATTTCGGCAGCGTTCGCTGCGTAGCCGGCCCAGTCGGGTATCGGTGTCGCGCTTCCGATGCACACCAGCTGCTGAACTGCGGAAGGAAGTCCCGTGTTGTCGAGCGCGCTGCCCACGAGGTTTGTTGACGGAGTATTCTGGAAGACACCGAGGCCGCCGCGCACCACCGCGCGCGGTCCCCGTGCCGCGCCCTCGAACCCGGCGACCTGGGGGGCCTGGCCGTATGACCACGAGAAGCCCGCCCTCGGCGACACATAAACCCTGTTCGGCATCCGGTCGTTGCGCCGCCCGAATAGTGATTCGATCGCCGGGTTGAATGCCGGATCGGACTGGAATGCGTTTGCATCGACCCGGACACCGTACTGAATCTGGAGATTGTCTGTCTTCCGCCATGCGTCGCCAAGAGAGAATCCTGCGACGAGCTGGCTTAAGTCCCGCTCACGGGATCCGAGCTGGCGCGTGAATGAAGCCGGGCGCGAAGCGTCGAGATCGGCGAGGGAATTGAATGCAAAAGTGCCGAGCCGGTTGTTGGCGATCTCCAGCCCCGAGCCGTCGCGTCGCAGCTCAGTCGTGAGCTTCAGGCGGTGACTGTTGTTCGCGCTGAACCACGACAGCTGATTGAGAAGTCCCAGGCTGCTTGTCGTCTGAGTCGTGCTGAGACTCTGGCTCCCGCCGAACATCAGGTTCTGGACGCCGCTCGCGCCATCGTCGAATGTGGAATTCACCCGGACCAGACCGGCCGGGAGGTCGAGAAACGGATTCGCCCACGTTCGCGACGCACTATACCCGAGCGACGTCTCGCTGAGAATCCCGATGCCGAAATACATGTTCTGCCGCGCCTGAACGCCGCCTCTCCAGCTCGTTCTTTCGCCACTGCTTGCAGGTGACTCGAGCGGTGACCCGGTCGCGGGATCCTGCCTGTTCCAGCTTCCATTGACCGAAAGGTTGATCGCCTGTCCGCTCGTGGAGGACGGTGGGGCGAAATCGAAGTTTCCAAACAGCGATCCCTGATCGCCGATCCTGCTTCCGCCCTGCGGGCCGAGCGTCAACGGCACCTGCGAAGTGTTGAGTATCGCCAGGAGGCGTGAGACGGAATCGGAGGCGACGCCCAGCGCGGCGAGACCCCGCGAATCCGTGTTGAGAAGGGTCTGGAGGTCGTTCGATCTCCTGCCCAGTTGATATGCGACGTTATAGAAGGCCCGATCGAACTTGAGCGGGCCCGCGACTGTTCCGCCGAGCGAGAAATTCGAGTACTCCTGTCCGAGGGACCGCGCGGCGCGATCGGTCCACTGCATCTGCGGCGCATCGACGTTCAGGCTCATCCCGCGGGTCTTGAAATTCGATCCCGAGCGGGACCGCAACGACATTTGCGCGCCGCTGAACCCGCCCCGGGAAACGTCGTACGGTGATGTAGTGACGGAGCTCGATATCATCGCATCGCGCGGCAGGCTGGAGCCGCCGAACTGCATCCCGTTGAGAGTGGCATTGTTCTGGTCGGCCCCGAGACCAAGCACGGAGTAACCATCGGCGCCGTCCTGGCCTGGAACCGATTGGACCCCAGGCAGGGAAGCGGCCATTGCAGCGAGGTCGCCCATAAGATTTGCCGGAACTGCGCTGTTGCTGAGCGGCTGCTCCGTCCCGCTGACGTCGGGAGGCACCTCGGTGCGTGACACCCTCTGCCGCTCCGCGGATATCCTCACGGGATCGAGGACCGTGCCGACGCGCGCGAGACGGGTGTCCGCGACAAGAATCTCCTCGTCGGCCATCCGCTTCAGCTCGAAGCGCTTCGCCGCGAAGCCCAGGGACGCGAATGACACCATATAGTCGCCGTCCCCTCCGGGAAATGTCACTGTAAACCGCCCATTGCGATCAGTGCGCGCAGTGCGGCTCACGTTGCCGGAAATCGAAGTAACCGTAACCGTCACATTTTCGATTGCCGCGCTGTCCGGGCCGGTCACCCGGCCACGGATTACATCTGACTGCTGGGCATGCGCCTGACTTGGGGGCACTATCGCGATCAGCGCTGCTGCAACGATGAATACGAAACGACGAATTGTCATGAGTCCCGGTGAGAGTGCCGTTCCTTTGACTCAGAATCAGGCTCTGCGGTTGCTCCACCGGTGGAGAGAAGGGCGCTCTCCGGCAGATCCCGCCCTATCTTCCGAGGGCGTAATCGATGGTCGAGACCACTCTCACCGGCCGGGTCGAACGTACGACAACTGTCTGTCGTATCACGAACCTCGAGCCGGCTGGGACGTTACCGGAATACTGGTTCGTCTGGGCGTCCATCACGGAGAAATCCTGAAGCGTCGCCTGACTCGCGCTCCGAGATTCCCTTTACCGTGACGTACCGGTCGGCGGCCCGTCCGCGCGCGAAACCGCCGCCGATCAGCAGGCCCGCGAGTGTTATCCCGACAGCGATAATTGCCGGGCGCAGAAGGTCGCGATCCACGCTCACTTCCAGGCCGACAATTCTTCCTTGTAGAGCTGAGCGAAGTCCCGCTTCAGCGAAGCAACCTTCGGCGCGTCGTGTATCCGGATGTACATGTCATTCGGATGCTCGTTCGCATAGTTCTGGTGGTAATCCTCGGCGACTGTGAACGCGCCGAGCGACGAAAGCTTTGTCACGATCGGGCGGCTGTAAACTTTTGCCTTCCCAAGCTGGTCGATATACGCTGCTGCGATCTTCTTCTGGGCGTCGGTCGTGTAGAAGATGTGCGACCGGTAGTGCGTGCCAACATCTGGTCCCTGTCGGTTGAGCTGCGTGGGATCGTGGGCGACCGCGAACAGCACGCGGAGCAGCGTTCCATAGGTGACCTTCGATGGATCGTAGACAATCCTGACAGACTCCGCATGACCAGTCCGTCCCGTCGTCACGTCGCGGTAGGTGGGCAAAGCATGGTGACCGCCCGTGTAGCCGGACACCGCGGACTTCACACCAACGACATGCTGGTACACCGCCTGGATTCCCCAGAAGCATCCTCCGGCGAAAACAGCGACCTCTTCACCGGATTTTGTCGCGAGAGGGTTGTCGTAAGCCGGCGCAGGAACGCTGGACGGCGACGCAGCGAGCGCCGGGTTCGAGGATCCGGCAATGAGATATGCACCGAGCGCGACCGCGGCGAGCGCCGCGGCTGCCATCGCCTTACTTGTCATCGCAACTCCGGTACGGGTTCATCCATTAAACGTGCAATCGTTCGTGCCGGATTTGTATACCCCGGACCGGAAGATCGTTCCCGCTACACGGCTTCAGACAACGAGGTAAAGTTGAAATCCCTTGCCTTGAGAGACGGCATGACCTGACCGGCGGCGGTGGGCTCAGCGCGGCCGATCTCGTCGATCTTGTTGAGCATGAACAGCGGGCTCTCGTTCCACCTGAAATTCTTCAGGCTGCGCGTCACGCGTCCGTTCTCGATCAGGAATGTTCCATCCCTCGTCAGCCCGGTGAGCATCACCGTGCGCGTGTCGAGCGAGCGGATGTACCAGAGGCGGGTGATCAGGATTCCCCGCTGTGTCCCTGCAATAAGCTCGTCGAGAGATTTCGTGCCGCCGGCCATCTTGAGCCCGCCGGGGAAACCCCCTCCACCGAAGCCTCCTCCGGTGCCGGTCGGTTCCACGCCCTGCTTCTGCGCCCAGAACCGGGTGTAGGTGAGATTCTTCAGCACGCCGTTCTCGATCCAGGCCCGCCGCGTGAGAGGGAACCCCTCGTTGTCGAACGGGGCCATCAACAGGTCGGAATCGGCGGGATCCGAGTAAAGCGTGACACGCTCGTCAGCGATGCGCTCGCCAACCCTCGTGCCTCCTCCGCGCTTCGAGAAGGGGCTTCGTCCCTCGTCCGCCGACCTGCCGTTGAATGCGCCACCGAGCAGCGGGATAAGGCTTGCCACTGCCTGCGGCTCGAGAACCACAGTGTACATCCCCGGCTCGATCGCTGTCGGATTTCTGGAGGCCACAGCTTTCTCAGCCGCCCGCGCGCCGAGCGCAGCTGGATCTATCGATGCCCAGTTTCGCGCGCCTGCCGATGCCCATCCCGAGCCCGTTCCATCCGGCGTCCTGACTGTCGTTGAAAGCTCGGCGTCAGTGGAGCGATGGTAGGCAAAAAGTCCCCGGTTGTTTGCGAGTGCCCTGGCCGAGGCGTTCGCCTCGAGGAAGCCGGCAACGAACAGATCACCTGCGGCACCGCCCAGGGCTGCGGCGCGATCTATGACCTGCTTCGCGGCTGCAGCGCGCAGATCACCGCCAAGGTTGGCTGTCGCGTCAACGAATCCGCTCACCGGGGTGAAAGTCTGTGCGGCGAGTTCCGGCATTATTTCCGGATCTTCCGGCGACAGGCGTGCCAGCCGCTCGGAAAGGTCGACTGTGCGGCGAAGCGAATCTTCCTCGAGGACGTTTGTCGTCGTGGACGCGCGCCTTCTGCCGATCTTGCTCGTCACTGTCACGGTCGTATCAGTCGATTCGCCGGACGTCGTGATCTCACCGCCCGCGAAGCGGGTGTTTCCTTGCCACTCGTTCTCGACGCTGACCCGTGTTTCGTCGGCGGTAGCCATCGCGAGCACGCGGCCCGTCAGCGAGCGCGCCTGCTCCTCGCTCATGAGGTTTTCCGCCGCGGCCGTGGCACTGAAGAGAGAACGCGGCCTCATGCCGTTCTCCCGGTGTTCACTATGTTGACTTCCCTGAATCTCGCCGGAACGCAGCCGTGGCTCACCGAATTCGACTGGCTGGGCTCGCCTTTCCCGTCGCCGAACGACCCGCCCAGCCAGTAGCTCTTCGGCCCACCAATCATGTCCATCGAGTTCCAGAAGTCGGGGGTCCTGCTCTGATACGCGACGTCCTTGAGCATGCCGGTGATCTTTCCATTCCGCACTTCATAGCACACCTGGCCCGAGAACTGGAAGTTGAACCGCTGATGGTCGATCGACCACGAGCCACGGTTCTTCACGATTATGCCCTTGTCGGTTGCCGCGACTATGTCGTCGAGCCCGATATCCTTGTCACCGGGCAACAGCGAGATGTTCGGCATGCGCTGGAACTGCACGCTCGACCACGAGTCGGCGAACGAGCATCCGTGGGATTTCGTCACCCCCGTCAGCGGCGCGATCCAGGAAGCCTGCTCGCGGGTAGTCTGGTAATCGCTGAATATCCCGTTCTTCACGATGAGCCAGTCTTCGGCTGGAACTCCTTCGTCGTCCCACATTGTGCGGGACAGCGACTCCGGCTCGGTGCGGTCGCCCCTCACGTTCATGAAGTCGCGTCCGTAGCGGAACTTGTTGAGGAATTTCTCCGGCGGGGCGATGAACGATGTCCCGGCGTAGTTAGCCTCGTATCCCATCGCCCGGTCCAGCTCGGTCGGGTGCCCGATCGATTCGTGAATGGTGAGCCAGAGGTTCGTCGGGTCGAGGATGAGGTCGTAGCGGCCGACCTCGACCGACTTCGCGGTCAGCTTCTCCGCGGCAAGTGAGGCCCACCGTTCCGCGTTGCCGGGCATGTCGAGCGATGCGATGTATTCCCAGCCAGACCCGCGAGGCGCGAGCTCTTCACTGTAGGACTGGAAGTCGCCGTCCCCGATAGCGGTTGCGGAGAAACTCGGTCCTACGCGGATGTAGGTCTGGGTGATGAGTGTCCCATCGGTGGTGGCGAGGGTCTTCTCCTCGCGGAGCAGCTGCAATCCCGAGTTCACGAACCTTATGCCCGGCACCTTTAGCGCTGCCTCGTTCGCCGCGAGGAGCAGCGCCACCTTTTCCTCGATCGGCACATCGACCGGGTCGCGCGCAACCGGAGTGCGCCAGGTGCCTTTTACCGGCGTGACAGGCGCCAGCACGACAGGCCGTTTCTGGACCGCGCGCGCGGCCTTCGCGAGGCGGACGGCCTCCTGCGCCGTTCGACCGATGCTCTCCTTCGTCATCGAGCTAGTCGATGCAAATCCCCACGATCCTTCGTAAAGCGCGCGAATCCCTATACCATATGACTCTGAATCACTTACGCCGGAGACATTCCGCTCGCGAGTGTTGATCGACTGCCGGCGATAGCGGCCGATTCTCGCATCGGCGTACGAGGCGCCGGCTGCCTGCGCGGCATTCAGCGCCTCGAGGGCCAGATCGTCAACGACGGAGTCGGATGGTGGAGCGGGCAGCGCGATCGGCTGGCCGAACGCCGCCCGCGCGCCTGTGACGGCGGCTATTGCGGCCGAGGCTTTGACGAAGTCGCGACGATTTGGGGACATGGGCGTGGGGTTGGGGACAGCGTAGGGTACGAACCCGGAACGCGGTGTGTCAATACGATCAAGGACACGGGACCAGAAATCCAGGCGAGGTCATGAGTTTCCAGTCTTGAATTTCCAGTAATCAGTTCACGCAGAAACGGATGTTAAACCGGATCTTATTGCTCCGCAGCTACTGAAAACTGAAAACTCAGAACTGGAAACTCACGACTCGCGTGGACTTCCCGTCCCTTCAGTGCTCCAGTCTCAATCCCAACTGCAATCTCATTGGTGCAACGCGCCGACGCGGTGCGCCGAATACAGAAGTCGGATCGGTCGAGATCTGGTCGTTGACCGTCAGGTTTCGCTGGATGATCGCCCCCGAAGCGAGCGCGTTGAACAGGTCCGCTGATACAACGGCCCTGAACTGTCGCGTCTGGAAACGCTTCTCGAGGCGAAGGTCGAGATTCACGTCAGCCGGATATTTTCGGGTTCCACGCTCTTCCAGCAGGATGTTCTGGCCTATCACCCCGAGAAAAATCGAATCAGGGAGCAGCCGGTCAGCCTCGTCGTAAAACCTGAAGCGTGGAGTGATCCTGAACGCAGGCTCGAAATACTCTCCAAGCGTCATCGAAGCGAAAGCGCCGGCTTCGATGTCAAATGGTATGTTGCCCGTGATCCAGGTCTTGAAATCGAACGCGGGAATATTCGGCAGGCGGCCCTCGTAGTTCGTTCGCTCATTGGGACGAACTCCTGGACCCGCGGTGAAGTCGACGCCGCTCGTCCCGAATCCCGTGAGACCGGCGACGTTGCCCCAGAGACTCGTATAACTCGCCGACCCGAACCAGCTGAATTTCTCCTGTTGGGTTCTCGCCACCACTGACACCTGGTTCATCCGCCGTTTCGCATCAGGCACTGTCGTCAGCACGATGTCGGGATTGAACTCCAGCCGGGATATGTCGGCGAAAGTGTATCCGGGAACCGGCGGCCGCGGCAGCATCCCTGACTGCCTTGAGATCAACTCCTGGCGCAGGTAAAAATTCGAAACCCACACAGTCGGCAGCTCGAGCGGGTTGCCATGGTGATCGAAGACAGTCGTGAAGAAAATTCTGTCACGAACCGTGACTCCGGAGAGCGGACTGTAGTTCTCCGCCTGGTTCCGGTCGACGAGCCCGACGATGTCCTTGTTCACGCGATTCGTGAACGAAAGCTCGACCTTCCATCTCGGCCCGAAGCGTTTTTCGAGAGAGAGCGTCGCCTGGTCGACGAACGGCTGCCGGTAGTTCTCGACTCTCCCTGCCTCGTTGAGGATCGTCTCTACGAACGTCGGGGAGAAACCGGTGAACGTGTCGAGGTTCGCGTCCCTCTGCTCGGGGGTGAAGACAGTCGCCGGATCGGTCAGCGGCGGACCCTGGTAGTAGAGCCGCTCGTTCTCGTAGGCGCTCCCGCCCTCTGCGCGGTCGAAGAAAAGCGCGCTCATCGCCTGGTGATAGCGGCCGACATGAGCCTTCAGCACGAAATCGCTTTTCCCGCTCACGTCCCACACCACCCCGATGCGGGGATCGAACGCCTGGTCCCTGACCGCCTGAAATCTGCCGGCACTTCCGGCCGCCGGCGTGAGCCATCCTGTCCAGCGCCCGTAGCGTAGTCCGGGCGTGACGGTAAGGCCGGGGAACGGCGTCAGGTAATCCTGAAAATAGACAGCGAGATCCTCGACATCCGCATCTATATGGATCGCACCGCCCCACTCGTTTGCGGCATCGAGCCAGGTGTCGGCTCGCGCGGGATCGACGCGAAAGGTCGCACGATCGACATACGGCATCCAGGTAAGCCCGCCATTCCTCGTGCGGTCTTTCGTCCACGACCCGCGCGTCAGCTCAGCGCCGAGTACGATGCGGTTTGAGCCGCCGAGAAGCAGGTGTTCGTTCGACCAGGACACGCTTCCGCCAATACTGGCAGGCTTGATTCGATCGTTGAACTTGGCATTCTGAAAAACAGGTCGGCGACCCGGGGTGAAGATCTCGATACCGGGGACGTTGTCGCCAGCGTATCCGAGTCGTGTCTCGCGCGCCTTGAATCCGGCGAGTCGCGCATCGAAGGCGCTCGAAACGCCCGCGCGCGACCAGCCGACCTCGTAGAACGTTGCCGGCGATCTCACCCGCAGTGAGGAAGACTGATCGCTCATGCCGTCCAACTCGCCGTTTTCGACCTGATTGTCGGTGTGCCCAACAAGCGCGTCGATGCGGTCGAGCGGGCCGGGCCTGAACGTGAGCTTGCCGATCCCGCGTACATCCCTGAATTCCTGCTCGATTGGCCGCACGTCGTAAGGATCCCCGGTGAACAGGTCGGGAACCTGAACTCTCCGGTCGATCACCGCTGCGCCAAGAAAGTAGAAAAGCCTGTCCTTGATTAACGGCCCCGCCATGTCGGCGCTCATCTCATGCCTCAGCGACTGCTCGGCACCTTCCTCGTTGGGGAGAAGGTTTGTCGCCGTCGTTGATGGCGTTATCAGGTTCGTCCGGATCGCAGCCTTCCACGCATTCGTTCCGGTGCGGGTGATCGCGTTAACTATTCCGCCCTGAAATCCGCCGTGCTCGGCGCCTGATCCAAGCCCTCTCACCTCGAGGGCTTCTATCCAGTCGATACTGGGTGAGAGGAATGCTCCACCGGTCCCGGGGTGATTCACGGAGACGCCGTCTATCTGATAGTTGTTCGCTGCGTCTCCGGCACCGCCCCAGATGAAGCCACGCTTGCTCCCCGGTACGAGGTCCACGAGGGAGGATGCATCGCGCCCCATCGGGACCATCCCGACGTCCGCAACCTCAATCCGCCGGGCGATCTCGGTGGTCTCGGCGTTGATCGACGTCGGGGTCACGCGGATCTCGACTGTCGATAGCTGCGTCGGCGACGCCGTAAGCGTGACCTGTACCTCGGAGGTCGATCCTGCCATCACGCGAAGAAACGGCAGGCGTGCCTCGCGAAAGCCGATGCGCCTTGCCACCACCCGGTACAAGCCGGGTTCGAGTGAGCCGATCCTGAACTCGCCCCGGCTCGTCGTGGTTGCCGTCTGCGGCTGCGAGCCGCCGCTGCGACTTACCACGACTGTCGCGTCGCTCACGGGCGCGCCGGTGTCGCCTACGACGACACCGGCGACTCCTCCGGTCTGGGGCCGCTGAGCATCTGCCTCCGATTTGATTAAAAACGAACCGACGATCGCGAACAGCAGGGCCAATCTTGCTGACACTGTGTGTTGCATACGCAGCCTCCGGAAAAGTTTTTGAGAGTCGCCCGCAGGCGGCAGGGGTGTGATGCACAACGTACGGGCGGTTCACGGGGGCCACAACGCCGGAGAACGCAGACCCGGCTGCGGAACGCGCCGTTTTGTAAGCAACTTGTCAGAGGGTGGCGGTAGCCGTTCCCCCTTCGTAATGTCATCCGGATGATGGCGACGTGAGTCGCCAAGGCGTGTTGACATAACGGAGACCATTGAATGAGTGCGAGATCGATGTCGAAGGCGGCGTCACTGCTGCTTCTCGTATCAGCTGCTGCATGCGACACCAGCGCATCAGGGTCAGCGGATTCAGCTATTGCGGCGGGGTCAGGCAGCATCCAGCAGAGGATGGCCGCCTACACGTCTGTCGAGCTCACCGCCGATACGACGGCGCTCACTGCCAACGAGCGGCGGATGATTCCGCTCCTGATCGAAGCAGGGAAGGCGATGGATCCCATCTACTGGGCGCAGGCCTGGGGGTCCCGCGATTCACTGCTGGCTCAGGTGAATGATCCGGCGGTGCGCACGTTCATCGACATCAACTACGGCCCCTACGACCGGCTCGACAACTATGCCGCATTCGTTCCTGAGGTCGGCAGCCGCCCACCGGGTGCCAACCTTTATCCACAGGACATAACGAAGGAGGAGTTCGAGGCCGAGGTCGCGAAGGGCCCGGCTGCGCGCGCCGACTCGCTGCGAAGTCTTTATACGCTGGTCCGCCGCGACGCTGACCGGCGCCTTTACGCAATACCATATCACGTTGCATTCAAGGCTCAGAACGAGATCGCGTCGGCGAAACTTCGCCAAGCGGCTCAACTCGCCGAGGATGCCGGCCTCAAGCGGTATCTCGAGCTGAGAGCGGAGGCCCTGCTGAACGATGACTATCAGGCAAGCGATCTCGCCTGGATGGACATGAAGAACAACACGCTCGACATCATCATCGGGCCGATCGAGACGTACGAGGACGAGCTGTTCGGTTACAAGGCGGCCAACGAGTCGTACGTGCTGATCAAGGACAAGGCATGGAGCCAGCGCCTCTCGCGTTATGCGGCGCTTCTCCCGCAACTCCAGCGCGGCATTCCGGTGGCCGACAGGTACAAGAGTGAAACTCCGGGCACCGACTCCGACCTCAACGCGTACGACGCGATTTTTTATTCAGGCCAGTCCAATGCGGGCTCGAAGACGATCGCGATAAACCTTCCGAACGACGAACAGGTTCAACTGAAGAAGGGAACCCGGCGGCTGCAACTGAAGAACGTGATGCAGGCGAAGTTCGACAAGATACTTATGCCGATCGCCAGCGAGCTTATCGCCGACGACCAGCTCGCGCTCGTCAACTTCGATGCGTTCTTCAACAACGTGATGTTCCACGAGGTGGCGCACGGCCTCGGAATCAAGAACACGGTGAACGGGAAGGGAACGGTGAGGACCGCGCTGAAGGAGCGGGCAAGCGCTCTCGAGGAAGGAAAGGCCGACATCCTCGGTCTTTACATGATCCAGAAGCTGAACGAGACCGGCGAGATGCAGGGCACGAACATGCAGAGCAACTACGTCACGTTCCTCGCGGGTCTCTTCAGGTCGATCCGCTTCGGCGGTGCCTCGGCTCACGGCAGGGCGAACATCGCAGCGTTCAACTTCCTCATCGAGCAAGGCGCTTTCGCCCGGGATTCGTCCAGCGGGAAGTATCGTGTCGACTTCGCGAAATTCCAGTCGGGGATGAACGCGCTTGCGTCGAAGATCCTGACCATGCAGGGAGACGGGGACTACGATGGTGTCGGCGTATTCCAGGAGCAGTACGGTGCGATCTCACCAACGCTCAAAGGCGACCTCGATGGCCTGGCGTCGAAGTCGATCCCGGTTGACCTGACTTTCGTTCAGGGAGGGTAACGCGGACTGTGGAACTACAGGGGGGTGGGGAGACCAGTGAGGGCAGGTGAGACCAGTGAAGAGTTGCGCGCAGTTAACAAGAACCACCATCAAACGCACCCGCCAACCAACATCGACTCTCCGACACCGGACACTTGCGCTTCCTCACCGGTCTCATTGGTCTCCCCCCCTTGCAGTTTGTTTCGCGTTTCCTAAGAAAACTATCCGGGACAATTCAGCGAATGACTCGGCAGTGACGTCCGCCTGGCTCGTCACCGCTGACCGCGCCCCGAATCCGGTGAACGCGCAGAACATTTCAGCATGCTCCCGCATCGCGAGATCCGTCACGCCGTCCCCCACAGCGAGGGTCGGCCGGGGAAGTGAAAGCCCCGCCACGACATCCCGTTTTCCGGTTGCCGTCGTCAGAGCCGAAGAGCCATCGAATCCGGCGTAGCCGCCGTCCGGGCCAAGGCGAATCATCACCGCATGAACGTCGTCAGCCGGAATCCCGAGCGAGTCCGCAACCGGCAGAATCGC
>JBPCJP010000076.1:0-2821 GCA_051005175.1 Gemmatimonadaceae bacterium
GCAACCGAAGCAGATGCCGCTCTCCTGTCGGAGATGGCGCTGAAGATATTCCTCGACACGTTCGGCGAGCAGAACAGGCGCGAGGATATCGAGATGCACGCGGCGCGCTCATATTCCCCGGAGATTCAGCTCGCCGAGCTGCGGGATGCGTCGAAGGTCTATCTGGTCGCTGAGGCGGATGGTGAGCCAGCGGGGTTTGCAATGGTGGGAGAGCCCGAGTCTGAATCGTGCTTCGCGTTCGACTTGCCTGTCGAGCTTTTCAGGTTCTACGTCGACAAGGCCTGGCACGGCCGCGGCGTTGCGAAGCCGATGATGGATGAAGTCGAGAAGGTTGCGCGCGCTCTCGGCGGCGGCACACTCTGCCTCGGCGTATGGGAGCACAACACGCGGGCGATAAGGTACTACGAGAAAACAGGATTCAGGGACGCCGGGTCGCAGCCGTATACGCTTGGCGAAGATCTCCAGACTGACAGAGTGATGGTGAGGGAACTCGTTTAACCTCGACGACGGGAGGAAGCGATGGACATAGGGATGATCGTGGCGCGGCTTATACATGTGCTCGCCGGGATTTTCTGGGTTGGAGCGATGCTGTTCGTTACGTGGTACCTCATGCCGGCCCTTAATGAATCAGGGCCCGCGGGCGGCAAGGTGATGGCCGCGATCGGCCGGCGCGGATTCATCAAGGTTGTCCCCGTTATCGCGATACTGACGATGCTTTCCGGCATCTGGCTCTACTGGCGCATATCGGCAGGGTTTGACCCCGTTTACCTGCGCTCAGGACCCGGCCACATGTACGGCACCGGGGGTATTCTCGCTATTGTTGCATTCGTCATCGGCATGACGATGTCGCGCCCGGCGATGATGAAGGCCGCCAGTCTCGCGCAGTCGGCGGAGAATGCCGATGTGGCGGAGCGGGAAGCGATGCTGGCGGAATCGACGCGGCAGAGGGAGAAGGGATTGCGGGCCGGGCGGTTCGTCGCCTGGCTGCTGCTCGCGTCGGCTGTCACGATGGCAATCGGCCGCTACGTTTGACCTGAAGTTCATACGACAACGGGAACTCACATGAACGCTTCGCCCACTGTTCGCGTTTGCATCGCCGCACTGTTTTTCTCCGCGTCTCCAGGCGCACAACCAGCGGCGAGACAGCCGCTGACGCACGAGTCGATGACGCTGATGAGGCGCGTTGGCGCGGTGGAGCCAGGGCCGAAGTAGGTTGGCTTTCTCACTAATTGCGGACTGCGGGCGTACTGCGGAC
The DNA here is from genome assembly GCA_051005175.1 of Gemmatimonadaceae bacterium. Taxonomy (GTDB): domain Bacteria; phylum Gemmatimonadota; class Gemmatimonadetes; order Gemmatimonadales; family Gemmatimonadaceae; genus UBA4720. The sequence goes on from JBPCJP010000076.1 coordinate 1,256, forward strand.
TCAGACTGCGACCACTACGGACCTGTCCCTGTCCGCAGTAGTCCCAGTCTCCGTCCGCAGTACGTCCGCAGTCCGCAGTTAGTATCTCTTAGCTCTCTCAACCGAGATAAGTGATGACTTCCCCACTGAGGCTGTTCCTTCTAACCGTGCTGCTTGCCGGTTGCGCGACGCGACCGACGGAGCCAGTCGTTCAAAATCCGGTGCCCGAGCAGCCCCTCCCTGCAGGGCCCTACACCCCCGGCGTGTCCTATTTCGGGCGGGACAGCTACATCGAGTACATCGCAGGCAATGCACCGATAATCTTCACCGCGCCGCATGGGGGCTCGCTGAATCCAGCCGAGATCCCCGACCGCACGGCAGCAGCATGCGGTGGCTCGGCAATCATTACTACTGACCTCAATACCGCTGAGCTTGCGCGGTCGATGCAGCAGCGATACTTCGCAAAGTTCGGCAGGTATCCTCACGTTGTGATAATGCACCTTTCGCGGCGAAAGCTCGACGCGAATCGAACGGATCCGGAGGCGAGCTGCGGCAACGGGAGGGCGGGGGCCACACTTGCACAGTGGCACGCATTCATAGATGCCGCGAAGAGCGCTGCGCTCACTTCATCGCCGCGCGCGTGGTACATGGATGTTCACGGCCATCGGCATGCGATCGACCGGCTCGAGCTTGGATATCTCTTGACGCGTGACCAGCTCGACCTGAGCGACGAATCGCTCGATGCGGGCGCGACATACGAGGACAAGGCGAGCGTCACGACACTCTCCCGCGCCGCCCCCGCTTCATTCTCGGAGCTCCTGCGCGGACCCCACAGCCTCGGCAGCCTTTACGCGGCGGGGGGATTCCGCTCCATTCCAAGCTCAGCCGACCCGCGGCCGGCCGGTGATGCGTATTTCTCGGGTGGCGACAACACGCGGCGCCACACGTGCGGGTCCGAGGCGACGCCGTTCGGTGGAGTGTCGGGCGGGAATGTGTGCGGTGTGCAGCTCGAGGCGAATCTCGCCGGCGTACGGGACACTCCCGCGAATCGCGACCGTTTCGGAGACGTCACGGCCCTGGTGCTTCAGCAGTTTCTTTCGCGGCACTGGGGGCTGGTCCTCGATCCGCAATAGGAGATTCCTTCAGGCGCGTTCGGGCTGCATTCAGCTTCGTTGCATCGAGCAGGGCCAGCTTCGTTGCGCCCCGGACGACGCCCTTTGACCGCAAGCACCATGGCAAAGCTCCAAGCTTGCGGCTGACTAAGCTTTCGGCTGGCACCTATTCCTTTGTTCAGTTGCGTCGTAGCTGAGAGCTCGGGGCGGGCCGCCGAATGCGATACGCTACGGACTGGTTGACTTAGTCGTCTCCGGGATTGAATATCAGGGGTCTAATCCCTAATCCCCCCTCGTTGACTGCTCCTGCCCCTCAAAAAGCCCTAGGTGACCGTTACACGATCGAGCATGAGATCGGGCGCGGCGGAATGGCGACTGTTTATCGCGCCAGGGATCCGCGGCACGGGCGAAGCGTCGCCGTAAAGGTCCTCAACTCCGACGTCGCCGCCGCCCTCGGCACCGAGCGGTTTCTTCT
>JBPCJP010000077.1:0-23267 GCA_051005175.1 Gemmatimonadaceae bacterium
GTGGCCCGGGCAGTCGACGTGAGCGTAGTGGCGCTTCTCAGACTCGTACTCGACGTGAGCGGTGGCGATAGTGATACCGCGCTCGCGCTCCTCCGGCGCCTTGTCGATCTGGTCGAAGGCGACCGTCTGGGCGAGTCCCTTCTTCGCCTGGATCGACGTGATCGCGGCGGTCAGGGTCGTCTTTCCGTGATCGACGTGGCCGATCGTTCCAACGTTCACGTGCGGCTTCGTCCGCTCGAATTTCGCTTTGCCCATTCCGTATTCCTCTAAAAGTACGAGTTGTTCCTGAGGTCCTTCTCTACGCCTCTGCGCCTCTACGCCTCTGCGCCTCTGCGCCTCTGCGTGCACTTCTCTGCGCTCTCCTACATGCCCGAAGGGCCTCTGCGCCCTCTTTGCCCTCTTTTCCAAGAGCTCGCGATCGGGATTGAACCGATGACCTCACCCTTACCAAGGGTGTGCTCTACCGACTGAGCTACGCGAGCAACGACAAAACCACTGCGACAAATCACTGCAAACCACACACTTCCGAACTCCCAACAGCGAACCGCTGATAGCTAATCGCCAATAAGCGGGAGACGGGACTCGAACCCGCGACCACAAGCTTGGAAGGCTAGTGTTCTACCAACTGAGCTACTCCCGCAATTTTGAATCTGCTCTTTCATGCGCCCCCTGCGTGGCGCAACCTTCGCGCCTCTCCCAATGGTGGGGGAAGGATTCGAACCTTCGAAGGCGTAAGCCGGCAGATTTACAGTCTGCTCCCGTTGGCCACTTGGGTACCCCACCCAAATCCGTTTGAACAAGCCGCTTGAAAACCGGAGCAAGACACACACCCGTTCCAGGCAGAGCTGACGGCGAGAATCGAACTCGCAACCTGCTGATTACAAATCAGCTGCTCCGCCAATTGAGCTACGTCAGCAAACAGCGAATTCTTCGCAAGCCTAGAATAATAGCGGACTTGCGGCAGCGCAGTCAACACGACCTGACGCAAAAACCGGAGCACGCTCGACGCCGCGCGCTCCGGTGACTTTTTGTCGCAACACCGGCCCCCGAAGAGATCCGGCGCAAGCGGCTTAGCGCTACTGTCGCGTTCCCACGGTCATCAATGCGGCGACCGAGTCGGCGCCCGTAGTCGGATACCGCGCAGTCGTCCTGGCCATGAACTTACCATCCTCTATCCAGGCGACGGAACTGACAGATACCTGCGTACCAGGCCGCAGACTGCTGTCGAATGGACCCGCCTCCGTCATCACACTGTCACCACTCCGGCCGGTGACCCGCATCTGGATCGGGGTCCGGTTCGGGAAAGCAAACGCCCAGGCCGTCGTGTCAGTCGTGTTGAGGACGTAGGTCGTGACAACCGTGTCGCGGCCCTCGGGCATGACGTTCACGTTCCACACACCGGCGAAGCTTGCGAGCGACGGGCCAGCCGTGGCGTCCATCCCCACAGCCGCGGCGGTGTCAGCCGGCGCTTCCTCCTTCGCCGTACATCCTGCGAAAATCACCACGCATCCAATCAGGGCGGTAATGCGCATCGAGACTCCATTCAGTGAGAGGGGACGTCCTGCACACAACACTCCGCGAGGGTCCGCGGGGGGAGCAAATCATAGCCGGGCATTGTTCAGGCAGCAAGAAGGCCGCTTCAGGGCCTCAGCGGACCTTCTTCCAGGTCGTCCCGGCCGGACCGTCCTTGATCTCGATGCCCCGCTCCCCAAGCATGTCCCGAATTGCGTCTGAGCGGGCAAAGTCACGCGTTTCCCTTGCCGCTCTCCGCTCCGCGAGGAGCGACTCGATCTCACCCGCATCGCCCCCGGATGCCTCATCCGGCACTATGTCGAGCACCTTGATCACCCTCGAGAACGCCGCCCGCGCAGCGTCGAGCGCAACAGGGTCGTCTCCGCCACGGCTCAGCTCCGCGTTCGCGGCACGGATGAAAGTGAAAAGAGCACCCATCGCGAGCGGGGCATTGAGATCGTCCGCAAGTGCCTCCGACGCCTCCCGCTCGAGCTCCGCGGCCGCTGCGGCAAGCGCGGGAGTGCCACCACGTGCGCTGGCGAGCCGCTCGGCGAAATCACCGACACGCCGAACTCCCTCGATCGCCGATTCGAGCGCCTCGGAAGAAAGATTCAGCTGCTTCCGGTAGTGCGTCGAGAAAACGAAGGCCCTGAATGCTGCAGCCGAAACTCCCTGCTCCCGCAGGTCCGCTACAGTCGCGACGTTCCCCACTCTCTTCGCCATCTTGCTTCCGTCGGTCAGCAGAAACTCTCCGTGGCACCAGAAGCGCGAGAACGTCTCTCCCGTCGCACCCTCTGACTGGGCGATCTCGTCCTCATGATGCGGGAAAACGAGATCCACGCCCCCGCAATGGATATCCATCGTAGTCCCGAGATAGCGCATCGCCATTGCCGAGCACTCGAGATGCCAGCCCGGGCGTCCCCTTCCCCATGGCGAGTCCCATGACGCTTCGGTCTTCTCGTCTTCATCCTTTGCCGCCTTCCAGAGCGCGAAGTCCTGCGCATTCTCCTTCGAGTAATCATCCTGCGCAACGCGCGCGCCGCTCTTGAGCTCGCGCGTATCGAGCCGGGACAACCGCCCGTAACCCTCGAACTTGTCGATGGCGAAATAAACCGACCCGTCTTCCGCCTGGTATGCCAGCCCGCGCTCGACGAGTGACTCGACCAGTGAGATCATCTCAGCGATGTGCTCGGTGGCGCGCGGGTACAGCTCCGCATCCTCGATGCGAAGAAAACGGCGATCGGCGTGAAACGTTGCGATAACCGGCTCTGTCACTTCCGTGATCGTCATCCCGGGGTCGCTCGCGCGCTTGGTGATCTTGTCGTCGACGTCGGTGAGATTCATCACCTGCTGCACGCCCCAGCCATGCATGCGTATCGCGCGGCGCAGCAGGTCCTCGAAGAGAAACGAGCGGAAATTTCCGAGGTGAGCGGGATTGTACACTGTCGGCCCGCATGTGTACATCCGCACTGTCTTTCCGTCCGATGGGGCGAGCGGCTCAATGCTGCGCGTCATCGTATTGTAGAGGCGGAACGTCGTCATTGACCTCAAGCTAGACCCGGACCGGCTGCCCTGCAAATGCAACCTCGCCGGAGCAGACTTCAGTGAACCCGCTCGGCTACGATGCGTGAATTGAAGGGCAGACCAGCGGCGACTATCGGCTCACCGAACGATTCAAGAGCGAAGGTCCGAGCGGTGCGTCCCTCCTGAAGAAGGAACATTCGGGTTGCAGTGAACGCGACGGAAGTTGCCTCCCGCGTCGCCAGCACCACGGCGGTACCCGACTCTGCCTTCGCTGCCAGTGCCGCAAGAATCGCAGGACCAAATGGCGGAATCAGATCCTCGCCACAGCTGTCCACGAGCACGATCGCGGGGCTCCCGGCCAGCGCTTCAGCTACGGCGACGCGGCGCACCACGTCCACCGGCATCGCGGCAATGCGACACCGGTCGAGCCCGTCGAGCTCGAGTGACCGAAGGATCCGGCCGGTGAGCCGTGAATCGGCGCGCGCCCCGGGCGTCCGCGCTACCCTGAATTCCAGTACATCGCGCGCAGTGAGAAACGGGTAGTAGACTGGAACCGCTGGCACGTACGCGACCAGCGGCGGGCAAAACCCCGGTTCCAGCGCCTCACCGAAAACGTCGACTCTTCCCTGATCGAGCTTCAGCAGGCCGCACAGGCATTGGAGAAGAGTCGTCTTCCCTGCACCGGCGCCGCCGACGATTCCGAGAATTTCACCCGGCCTCACATCGACGTTCACCGAGTCGACCGCGACGTGACGACGCGGCGCGCGGGCAAGACCGTTCCTGAACGACTTCGTGATGCCGCGCCCCGAGAGCGAGGGCTGGGCGGGTCCGGTGCGGGGGAAGGGCGCGCGCATGGCTGGAACCTGGCAGATCCCAACCGCGTCGCGACATCAATAGGGAGCGAATCGAATTGTTCGACCGCCTATTTCTTTTCCTTCACCACCGAGGGGACGAGAGACTCTATCTTCTGGCGAAACGCGAGAACATCCTCACGCGGGACGCTCGGGTGGAGCACACCCCCGTCCGGGGCAGGGACACGCATCACGAAGATGCGGTCGCGGGTGCTCTTCCTGAACCCCCGCCCCTCGTAGATGCGGTTAATGAGAATGCGGCGCACTATCACCATCGCCGACGCAAGGATTGGCACTGCGAGAACGAGCCCGAGAGGGCCGAGCAGGCTTCCCATCAGCAGCACTGCGACGATTGTGAGGACAGGCGGAAGTTCGAGTCGGTGCGACATGACGCGGGGAATCACCACGTTCCCCTCGAACACATGCACAACCACGCCGAGCAGTATCACGAGGAGCGCGTGCGTACCGCCGCCCGGGCCGCCGAGGACGAACAGCGCTGGCAGGATCGTCGAGATCAGGCTGCCGAAGAACGGCACGACCGCCACGACGCCGGTGAAGATTCCGAACGTGAGCCAGTACGGGACGTCCAGTATGTAAAGCCCGATCGCGGTGAACACCGCCAGGATAATCATCGCGAGAAGCTGGGCGACGATATACGAGCGCAGCGCGTTAGCGAGATCGCGAAGCACATCCCGCACGAGGTCGCGGTGCACCGGCGGGAACAGCGCGATGAGCCATTCGCGGTAGATACCTGGCTGCAACGCCAGGTAGATGCTCATCACGAGCACCGCGAAAACTTCGATCACTATGTGGACGAGAGAGAACACCTTGGGCACTACATTGCCGGCAGTCGTGGACAACTGGTCGTAGACGGCGATGAGGACCTTGTGCTCTCCAGGCCGCCAGACATCCCGCATCGCCGGGAACCGGCTCATGAACCTGTCGATCGACGATTCCCACCGCGATATCTGGTCAGGCAGGACGGAGACGAGCTCGCGGGTCTGCTCGATTACGGGAGGCACGAGCAACGTGAACAAGCCTACGATCCCCACCAGCGTCCCGACTATGGCAAGGAAAAACGCGAGCCTTTCGGGAACGCGGCCGCGCTTCACCAGGAGGTCGCGAACTGCGCCCAGGTAAAGCGAGATGATTATCGCAAGCAATAGAAGCAGGAAGATGCTCGCCGTGCTTCCCACCAGCCACAGTCCGAGGACTGTGAGTGTTATAGTTGCGAGCGCCGGTGCCAGGCGGAAATTGAAGGCACCCGGCGCGTCACTCACCGAGTCGTGTTCTCGTCAGGAATTTCTTCCGCGTCAGAAACTTCCTCCGCCACTTCATCAGCTTCACCAGCGTTCAGCTGCCTGCTGCTCTCGGAAGCCGGCGCGGCGAGAAGCCCCATCTTCTCCTTCAGCGCCAGAAGCTGAGCGTCTGCAGTCGCTGTACCCGCAGTTGATTCGAGCCGCTTGAAGTCGCTGGCGAGCCTGTCGCCCGAGAATTCCTCGTCGATCTCCACGTGGGCCCTGATCTGGCGCTCGTTCTGGTCGATCTTCTCCTCCATTCTCGCGAATGCCTCGAATGCCGACTTCTCCGAGATCGACGACATCTTCTCCGAGATGCGCTTCTGTGCCTCGGCGCGCCGCTGCTTGGCGAGGAGAAGGTTCTTCTTGCGGGACGCCTCCTCGATGTTGTCGTTGAGGCCGCGAAGAGAATCCTTGAGGCGCTCCGTCTCCCCCTTGTGCGCCTCCCACGTGAGCTGCATCTGCTGGCCGCGCGAGACATGCTCGCCGCGGCGCATCAGCGCCTGCTTGGCAAGGTCGTCACGACCTTCCTTCACCGCGAGCATTGCGCGGTGCTCCCACTCTTCTGCCTCCCGCAGCTCCTGCGCCGTCTGGTCCTGAAGGCGCTTCTCGTCGGCGATTGCCGCCGCGACCTGCTGCTTCGCTTTAACCAGCTGCGAGCGCATGTCGATGATTATCTGGTTCAGCATCTTCTCCGGCTGCTCGGCGGAGGAGATGAGGTCGTTGACGTTTGATCTGAAGAGACGCGCTATGCGGTCGAATATGCTCATTGTTTTCTCAGGGCCTCAGTGATGAAGCGGCACCGCCAAAATACCCTATTGGGTGACGTACTACCAGCGGCGGTCACGCTCGCCGGATCTGAACCAGCCTCTCCTTCGCCAGCCGCCTGCCGGTGGGCGTCGCTGCCAGGCCTCCGCCCGCCGTCTCCCTGTAACGTACATCCATTTCGCGGCCGATCTCACCCATCACGTCTATCACCTCGTCCGCGGGTATCGCAAACGTGATTCCCGCAAGCGCCATCTCGATTCCCGCCAGTGCGATCGCCGCGCCGGTCGCGTTCCGAAAAACGCACGGCAGCTCGACGAGCCCGCCAAGCGGGTCGCAGACGAGTCCCAACATCCCCTGCATGGTCAGGGCGACTGCATGGCCGACCTGCGACGGCGAGCCGCCGAGCATCTCGGTCGACGCGCCCGCAGCCATCGCCGCCCCCGCACCGGTCTCCGCCTGGCACCCGCCTTCAGCCCCCGACAACGACGCCCGCTCGGCGATCACCGCGCCGATCAAACCGGCCACCGCGAGTGCGTCGATTAGACGCTCGTCAGAGATCCCCTTCGCGACGGCAAGTCCCGTCAGCACCGCCGGCAGAGTTCCAGCCCCGCCCGCAGTTGGCGCGGCGACTATAACTCCCATTGCCGCGTTCACTTCCTGCACCGCCAGTGCGCGAGACAGGATGTCACGAAACGCTGTATCCGCGAGCGGGCCCGCCGCATCGTTCTTCAGCTTTGCCGCATCTCCTCCGACGAGGCCGGAGGAAGACCTGAGGTCCCCCGTAAGGCCGTCGCCGATCGCTCCCCGCATTACTTCGAGGGCGCGCCCCAGCGAGCGCCTGATATCCTCGATCCTGCTTCCCTGATCCTGGCTTTCACGCTCGAGCGCCAGCTCAGAGAGTGAAATCCCGCGGGATTCAGCATCCCTTATCGCCTCACCGAGTGATCTGTACATCAGCCGCCACCGCTCACGCGGTCGAGCCGTCGCGCCCAGCGCACCCAGTCGAGCCCTCGTATCTCTTCCTTAAGCCCCTCCCCGGGCGGCTCGTCACACTCGATCACCATGAACGCGTCACCACCTTTCTGCTTCCGGGTGAGCTTCAGGGTCGCGATGTTAATGTCGTGGTCGGCGAGAATCCCGGTTATCCGCGCGATCGACCCCTTCCTGTCCTCGGCTACGAGCGCAAGAGTGTGGAAGTTTCCTGAAACTTCCACCGGATATCCGTCGATTTCGGTGACGAGCACGCGGCCGGCCCCGAGGGATGATCCCGTGAGCGTGGCCTTGAGGTCGCCACGCTCGAGAGTCATCCGGACCGTGTTGGGATGCGACGACTCGGAAATCGTCGTTTTTTCGAAGCGATAATCGAGTCCTTCCTGCTCTGCTATCTGGAGGGCGGTGCGGATGCGCTCATCGTCCGGCCTGAACCCCAGGAGCCCGGCGACGAGGGCCTTATCGGTGCCATGGCCCTCCCCGGTCCGGGCGAACGACCCGTGGAGTTCGAGCACCGCAGACTGTGGTGTCCCGCTCACCAACCCCCTGGCAAGAAGGCCGAGCCGGCAGGCGCCGGCGGTGTGGCTCGATGACGGCCCGACCATCACGGGCCCGATAATGTCCAGGAGCGATACCATATATATGGAATATATGGAACTCCCTGGATGTCAGCCTGCCTTCCGGCGAAGCCTCGTGGCGAGGAGCGGGCGCAGGAACTGTCCCGTGTACGAGCTCTTTACTTCAGCAACATGCTCCGGGGTTCCACTGGCGACAACCGTGCCGCCCTTCAACCCCCCGTCCGGCCCAAGATCGATTATCCAGTCGGCGGTCTTGATCACGTCGAGATTGTGCTCGATCACCAGAACCGAGTTCCCCCGCTCGACGAGCCGGTGGAGCACTTCGAGCAGCATCCTGACGTCCTCGAAGTGCAGTCCCGTGGTCGGCTCGTCGAGAATGTAGAACGTGCGTCCGGTGTCCCGCTTCGAGAGCTCAGTGGCCAGCTTGACCCGCTGGGCTTCCCCCCCGGAGAGTGTAGTCGCGCTCTGGCCGAGGTGGATGTACCCGAGCCCGACATCATTCAGCGTGTGAAGCTTATGGTAGATGCGTGGCTGGTTCTCGAAGAACGCTAGCGCGTCCTCCACAGTCAGGTCGAGAACATCGGCGATCGAAAGTCCGCGGAACCGCACCTCGAGCGTCTCGCGATTGTACCGCTTTCCCTTGCAGACATCGCAGGAAACGTAGACGTCGGGCAGAAAGTGCATCTCGATCTTGACGAGCCCGTCTCCCTCGCACGCCTCGCACCGTCCGCCTTTGACGTTGAACGAAAAGCGTCCGGGACCATATCCGCGGATTTTCGCCTCGGGCATCTCCGCGAAGAGCTCGCGGATCGGAGTGAAAAGTCCCGTGTACGTCGCCGGGTTCGAGCGCGGCGTGCGCCCGATCGGGCTCTGGTCTATGTCTATCACCTTGTCGATATGCTCGAGTCCGGTGATGCGGTCATGTGCGCCGGGCACTACGCGCGCGCGGTAGAAGTGTCTTGCGAGTGCGTTGTGAAGGATGTCCTCGATCAGGGTGGACTTCCCCGAACCTGACACACCGGTTACCGCGACGAACAGGCCGAGGGGGATGTCGACGTCGATCGTGTCGAGGTTGTGCTCGCGCGCGCCCTCAATCCGGACGACACGCTTCTCGTCAAACGGCCTGCGGCGCGCCGGGATCGGCACCTCGAGCTCGCCGCGCAGATACCTGGCCGTGATCGAAGCGGGATGGCGAATCACTTCGTCGACCGTGCCCTCAGCTATCACGAGCCCGCCGTGTTTCCCCGCTCCCGGGCCGAGGTCGATCAGGTGATCCGCTTCCCGCATCGTTTCCTCGTCGTGCTCGACCACGATCACCGTGTTGCCGAGGTCGCGGAGCTGCCGCAATGTCGCAAGGAGCCGGGCGTTGTCGCGCTGATGCAGTCCGATCGAGGGCTCGTCGAGAATGTAAAGGACTCCGACAAGACGCGAGCCGATCTGCGTCGCGAGCCTGATTCGCTGTGCTTCACCGCCTGACAGCGACTCCGCTGCACGGCCGAGCGTCAGGTAATCGAGGCCTACATCGTTGAGGAATCTCAGCCTTTCACGAATCTCCTTCAGGACCGGGCCGGCGATATCAGGATCTAGCCCGGGACTGCCGTTCTCACGAATCGGCACGGATTCGAAGAAGCGCAGTGCTCCCGTGATCGGGAGCTCCACAACCTCTCCGATGTTCCGGTCGGCTATCGTGACCGCGAGCGACTCGGCCTTGAGGCGCCTTCCAGAACACGTAGTGCAGGCACTGGCGTGCATGAAACCGTCGAGCTGCATCCGCACCGAGTCGGACTCTGTCTCGTTGTACCGGCGCTGAACGTTTGCGATCACACCTTCCCACTTTCCCGCGACCTCGGTGTACTTCGTGCCCTTTCGCGAACCGCCCGATCCGTAGAGCATCACGTCCCGGGCATGCTGCGACAGCTCGCCCCATGGAGCGTTGAGGTTGAAGGCAAACTGCTTCGCCAGCCCCGGCAGGATCACCTTGCGCAGATATCCGTCGGGCTCGCCCCACGGCAGGATCACACCTTCGAGAATCGAGATGCTCGCATCGCCGAGAATCAGCTGCTCGCTTACCTCGCGCCTGACGCCGAGGCCGCCGCAGTCGGGGCATGCGCCGAACGGCGAGTTGAATGAGAAGTGGCGGGGCTCCAGCTCGGGTAGAGAGATGCCGCAGACCGGGCAGCCGTACTTCTCCGAGAAGAGATGAGTTGTCCCGTCATCCTGCCGCGTGACTTCGATAAGGCCGTCGGAGAGCTTGAGCGCGGTCTCGACCGAATCGGCAAGGCGCGCGCGATCCTCCGCCCTCACGACCAGCCGGTCGACAACCACGGAGATACTGTGGTTGAGCTTCCGATTCAGCTTCGGCGGATTGGCGATCTCGATGAGATCTCCGTCAACGTAGGCGCGAACGAACCCCTGCTTTCTCGCTGTCTCGAACAACTCCTTGAACTCGCCTTTGCGTCCGCGCACCAGCGGCGCGAGTATCTCGACTTTCGTGTCTTCGGGCCAGGTGAGTATCGAGCCGGCGATCTGCCCTGCGCTCTGCCGCTCGACAGGACGACCGCAGTTCGGGCAATGCGGAGTGCCGGCGCGCGCATAAAGAAGTCGCAGGTAGTCGTAGATCTCGGTGACGGTGCCGACAGTAGACCGCGGATTGTGGCCGGCGGTCTTCTGCTCGATCGAGATTGCCGGAGAGAGCCCCTCGATAGAATCGACGTCGGGCTTTTCCATGAGCCCGAGAAACTGGCGGGCGTAGGCGGAAAGGGACTCTACGTACCGGCGCTGTCCTTCGGCGTAGATGGTATCGAAGGCAAGCGAGGATTTGCCAGAGCCTGAGAGGCCAGTGATTACTGTCAGGCGGTCACGCGGGATTACTACGTCTATGTTGCGGAGGTTGTGCTCACGCGCTCCGCGGACGATGAGCGCTTCTTCTGGCATAGCTTTGAAAGGTGACGGGTTTCTCATGGAGAGACAAGTCACCGAATCGAGCGAGACAGCAAAAGGTTATTATCTTGGCGTGACTCACTGGAGGAGCCCTGATTGTCGCATACTGACGCAGTAGTCGTGCTCACAACCATCGCCAACGAAGAAGAAGCGGTGACCCTCATCAGGGAACTCCTGGAAAGGCGGCTCATCGCATGCGGCACGGTGCAGACGGGCGCCCGGTCGCTATACCGGTGGGAAGGCAAGATCGCCGATGAGCATGAAGCGATGGTCCTGCTCAAGACGCGGTCAGGGTGTGTCGAAGGCCTGCGCCGGGCGTTCACCGAGCTCCATCCCTACAAGGTGCCAGAACTGCTGGCCATCCCCGTCACCGGCGGCCTCGAGCGTTACCTCGGCTGGATAAACAGCGAGACAAGCCTGACGATCGCGTGACACGCAGGGTGATCGCTGTCGCGATAATCGCGATCTGGATATTCGGGCTGGGGCTGCTCTACAACAGGACGACAAACAGGACGCCTGAGCAGGAACTTGCCGAGGCGGGCATGCGGGTGTCGCCTGCAACCTACTACTACATACTCGAGCAGGATGGCAGGCAAGTCGGCGCTGCCTCGTCGGCGCTCGACACTACGAACAGCCGCATCATCTCGAACGACTTCGTTCGCGGCGCGATCCCCGTCGGCCGGGAGGTGTTGCGACTTGAAGCGCGCTCCGAGGCAAGATTCACCCGGGGATTGCGGTTCCGCGACGTCGTCATCCGCGCGACAGGCGATCTCACACCTTTCTTTCTCCGCGGCGCAATGCAGGAAGGTGAGGACAGGACGCTCCGAGTTACGGCTGAGAATGCCGGTGACAAACCGATAACGCTCGAGTCTCCCGTCGCCACTCCGGTATTCATTCCAACGGTCGCGGCCCTGCCGCTGATGCTCCGCGGCAACCCGAAGATCGGGGACAGTATCAGCCTGACGCTCTTCGATCCGGTGACGCGCGGAGCGAGGGAGGTGACGTTGCGCATCGAGGCAGACTCGCTGTTTCTCGTTGCTGACAGCGCGCATCTCGACAGCGCGTCGAACCGCTGGGTCAAAGCCCGCCAGGATTCGCTGCGTGGCTGGCGTGTCACGTCGCGAACTGCGCCTCTCACGGCATGGGTTGACGCGTACGGCCGCCTCATTGCGGCGAGCGAGCCAGGCGGCATATCGCTCGTGCGTACGGCGTTCGAGATCGCATTCGAGAACTGGCGCCTCGATCGGCTTTCGCCGGCGGCCGACTCCGCCGCCCGCCCGCCGCCGTAGGCCGGAGGCGGATGAAAGACTTTACGCAACAGCCGGCCCGCTCGTCTCTGGAAGGATGATACAGCTCAGGACGCTCACCAAGCGATACGGTTCTTTCACAGCCGTCGATTCGCTCGACCTAGTGGTTCCCCGGGGCGAGCTTTTTGGTTTTCTCGGACCGAATGGCGCCGGCAAGACGACCACGCTGCGAATGATCGCGGGAATTCTTCGCCCCACTGCCGGCACGGTTCACATCGGCGGCACAAACGTGAATGAAGACCCGATGAAGGCAAAGGCGATGCTCGGCTACATACCCGACCGCCCCTTCATATATGACAAGCTCACCGGCGCCGAATTCCTGCGATTTGTGGCGGGCATATACGGCGAGGAAGGAAAGCACATCGAGCACCGCGGGCGGGAGCTCCTCGCCCTCTTCGATCTCGAGGAATGGCAGGACGAGCTCGTCGAGAGCTACAGCCATGGAATGCGGCAGAAGCTGATCATCGCAAGCGCATTCATCCACAAGCCGGCCGTGATCGTGGTTGACGAGCCGATGGTGGGGCTCGACCCCAAGGCCGCGCGTATCCTCAAGGACCTGTTCAGCGAGTATACGCGGCGGGGGCACACGATAATGATGTCAACGCATACGCTGGAGGTCGCTGAGGCGATGTGCGATCGAATAGGGATCATTCAGGGCGGGAAGATCCGCGCGCTCGGGACGATGGACGAGCTGAGGGCGCATTCCGCATCGGGGGGCGAGGGTCTCGAGCAAATTTTCCTCAAGCTTACCGGAGAGAACGCCGCCCGCGAGTTCGTGGACGTGCTTGATGCCTAGTACGGGACCGTCGTTCGTCCACCTGCTGTATCCCAAGTGGCAGAGCATGCGGGCACGCGCGGTCAAGACGAACAGCGGCGCCCTGGGCCGAGGAGTTGCGCTAGGGGTTGTGGGGCTTGCGTTCTGGGCGTTCATCTTTGCGGTGCTTTACCGGCTGCTCGTCTATTTCCGCGGAATTCCGGAGATAGGCCCGTTGCTCGCCGGCAAGCTGCTCGGCCTGGTTCTCATCAGCTTCTTCGGCATGCTGCTGCTGTCAAATGTCATCAGCTCGCTATCGACATTCTTTTTAGCCCGCGACCTCGACCTGCTCGTCGCCGGCCCTGTCGACTGGCTGCGTCTATACATCGCCAAACTGATCGAGACATGCGCCCATTCGAGCTGGATGGTCCTGCTCATGGCCGTGCCAATGTTCGCTGCTTACGGCATCGTTTACGATGGCGGCCCGATGTTCGCACTCGTCGTGCTTTCGGTTTTCCTGCCCTTCCTTCTGCTCCCCACCGTTGTCGGTTCGGCGATCACGCTGCTGCTCGTCAACCTTTTTCCTGCCCGCCGGACGAAGGACATTCTCAGCGTCATAGCGGTGCTTGCCGCCGGCGGAGTAGTTCTTCTCTTCCGCCTCATGCGCCCGGAGCAGCTCGCCCGGCCGGAGGGGTTCAGGTCGCTTATCGAGTTCATATCCGTTCTGAAAGGACCGACGTCGCCGTGGCTGCCGAGCGACTGGGTCCAGGGCGCCTTGATGACCTGGCTCCGGCAGGAGCCTGACCCGTTCCCGCTCTATCTGCTCTGGTCGACCGCGGCTGCTTTCGTGGTCATCGGCGCGCTGCTTCATCGCGCGATGTACGCGAAGGCATTTACGAAGGCGCAGGAGAGCGGTGAGCGATTGGCACGGAAGAGTGTAGTGTCGAGCGTGTTCCACCGCCTTCTCGCCCCTCTTGGCATGGTCCGCCGGGAGCTGGTGATGAAGGAAGTGAGGCTCTTCTTCCGCGATACGACGCAGTGGTCGCAGTTGATACTTCTGGCGGTCCTCGTCGTCGTCTACGTCTTCAACATAAAGTTCCTGCCGATCAGCGGCGAAGGCGTCACGTTTTTTGTGGCCAACCTGATCCCATTCCTCAACCTCGTGCTGGCCGGCTTCGTTCTGGCCTCGATCGCAGCGCGTTTCATCTTTCCCGGAGTCAGTCTCGAGGGAAGAACGATGTGGCTCCTCAGGTCGAGCCCTTTATCCATGCGCGACCTTCTCTGGGCGAAATTCTGGGTCGGCACGATACCCCTCCTCTTCTTCGCCGTCGGGCTCGTTCTCGTGACCGGTATGCTGATGAAGGTCAGCACGTTCATAATGCTCGTCTCGGTCCTTACGATCACGATGATGACCTTCGCGATCTCGGGGATGGCGATCGGATTCGGCACGCTGTTCCCGCGCTTCGAGACGGAGAACGCCGCCCAGATTCCGACATCGTTCGGTGGGCTTCTCTTCATGATGGCATCCATAGTCATGATAGGGGTCGTTATCACGCTCGAGGCTCGTCCGGTGTTCAGTTACCTGGCGTCGGTTTCCTTCGGGTCTCCGCGCGACCCTGGCGAGATGTACTGGGGTTTCGGCGTGTCAATCCTGGTTTGTCTTTTCGCCACTCTCGCACCGATTCGAATGGCGTTGCGGAGACTGGACCACCTCGAGGTTTAGCGGCGCATCTCCGGAAGTCGTTACGCCGGCCGGTAAGCCACTGCCGGTGAAAAAGTTGCTTGCCGCAATCACCCGTCCAGCGTAGAATTGCTCGCGTCCTGCCGCGGCTCCCGATGCGGGCTCCCAACGTCCGTGCTCCGCAACTCGAACCCACTATTCTGGGGTACAAATGAAGCGCGCCACACTCTTCTCGCTGCACGCCCGATTTCTGTCCCGCCTAGCAGTGTCGGGCTTCTTCGTAGTTGCCGTGCAACTCGTTGCCGTTCCAACCGCCGAGGCGCAGCAGACTACGATTACAGGACGCGTCACTGACGCCACCACCGGGCGGCCGATCGTCTCCGCCAGGGTGAGCGTGACCGGGGTCAACCTCGCTACCCAGACAAACACCGATGGTGTCTACACCTTGCGGGGTGTCGTCCCCGGTAGCGCAAGCGTGCGCGTCAGCAGCATCGGCTACGGAGAGGAGCGGCAACAGGTTTCGGTGGCCGCCGGCCAGGCTTCGACCCTGAACTTCCAGCTGCGGCCAGTCGCTGTCGCCCTCTCGGGCGTAGTGATCACCGCCACCGGGGAGCAACAGCGTATCGAGATCGGCAACGCGATTACCCACGTGAACGCCGCCGAGATCGTAAAAACGAGCGCGGTCGCGAACATGGCCGACATGCTCACGGCCCGCGCCGCCGGCGTGATGGTGACCCCGGGTACGCAGACAGGCGCGGGCACGCGCGTTCGCATCCGCGGCCAGAGCTCGCTGTCTCTCGACAACAACCCCATCTACGTTGTTGACGGAATACGCGTCGAGGGCACGACCGGCTCGATGTCGGTAGGCGTCGGAGGCACGACTCCAGCGCGAGTGAACGACCTCAATCCTGAAGAGATCGAATCGATAGAGATAGTGCGGGGACCGTCTGCTGCCACGCTCTACGGGACCGATGCCGCAAACGGCGTGATCCTCATTACGACGAAGCGCGGTTTCGCCGGCCGGCCCGAGTGGACGTACTACACCGAGCAGACGGCAATCACCGACAGGAACGAGTATCCGACCGCGTACCGCGGCTGGCGCACCGGCACGACCGGGACGACGAACTCCACCAGGTCAAATACGGTTCAGTGTTTCCTCAGCCAGGTCGCAGCGGGCCAGTGCAGGCAGGACAGCCTCACCAGCTACAACCTCCACAACGATAAGGAGTCGACCCCGTACGGCACAGGCTACCGGCAGCAGCACGGCCTTCAGCTGCGAGGCGGCTCGGAGATGGCGCGCTATTTCCTCCACGGCGAGTTCGAAGACGAAACCGGTGTCCACAAGGTCCCGGACTTCGACAAGCGCTTTCTCGCGGCTCGCGGACTATCGCTCACCGACGAGCAGATGAACCCCAGTCATCTCCGGAGGGCGACGACCCGGGCGAATCTCAATCTCACTTTGCCGGGGAACCTCGACATCGGCATCAACGCCGGCTACACGAAGCAGGATCTGCGGCTT
The DNA here is from genome assembly GCA_051005175.1 of Gemmatimonadaceae bacterium. GTDB lineage: Bacteria > Gemmatimonadota > Gemmatimonadetes > Gemmatimonadales > Gemmatimonadaceae > UBA4720. The sequence continues at coordinate 15,723 of JBPCJP010000077.1, forward strand.
CCGCGAAGCGATGACTCCGGCACTGCGGGCGTCGCGGCAAATACATACGGCGGGCCCGGATTCAAGTTCAACACGAATGCCGCCGGCGACACCCTTTACGGGTGGCGTGAGTTCACGCCGCGGAAGACTTATCAGACAGTGACGGAACAGGGCATCAACCGCTTCATCGGATCGGTGTCCACGAACTGGCGCCCGCAGAACTGGCTGGCGCTCCGGGGCAACTTCGGTCTCGACTACATCGGGCGCCAGGATACGCAGCTCTGCATATTCGAGGAGTGCACCAGCTTTAATAACAACAACCTCGGATTCAAGATCGACAACAGAACGAACTTCTTCATCTACACCTTTGACGCGGGCGGAACGGCAACCCGCAAGCTGTCGAGCAGCATCGAGTCACAGACAGCGGTGGGCGTGCAGTTCTACCGCAACATCTTTTCTCGCAACGGCGCCCAGGGCAGCCAGCTCAGCCCCGGCGCAATAAGAATCCAGGCCGGAGCCGTCAGAGTCTCCGACGAATCGAACAGCGAATCGCGCACACTCGGCGCATACGTCGAGCAGCGCGTGGCCTTCAACGACCGCCTGTTCCTGAACGGTGCGCTGCGCTCGGACCGGAACAGCGCGTTCGGAACCGATTTCGAGACGGTGTTCTACCCGAAGCTGTCAGTTTCGTGGGTTATCTCTGAGGAGGGCTTCTTTCCCGCCGCAGGCTGGCTCAGCCAGCTGCGACTCCGCAGCGCTTATGGCGCATCGGGCGTGCAGCCGGGCACAGTCGACGCAGTGCCATTCTACTCACCGGCGAGAACGCTGGGCGAGAGCGGAGAGGTTTCCGGTCTCGTCTTCACGGCGCTTGGCAACGCGAACCTGAAGCCGGAGCGGTCAACCGAGCTCGAGCTCGGACTTGACGGAAGCCTCTGGGACAACAAGCTGTCGCTCGAGGTGACGCGGTACAACAAGTCATCGAAGGATGCGCTGATCAGCCGCATTCTTCCCCCGTCTCTCGGCACCGGCGCGACATCGCGCCTCGAGAATCTCGGGGAGGTGCGGAACAAGGGCTGGGAAGCACTCGTGAGGGCGGAGATCCTGAGTCGCACATCCCTTGGATGGGACGTGACTTTCACCGGCTCGGCGAACGACAACAAGCTGGTCAGCCTGGGCGGAGTGCCGCCGATCACGTCGGCGACGCTCCATCAGAAGGAAGGGTTCCCGCTGAACGGCTGGTGGTCGCGTCGCCTCATCAGCTACGAGGACGCGAACAACGACGGCATCATCGCTGTTTCCGAGATCGTGGTGAGCGACACGGCAGAGTTCCACGGCTACTCGGCACCACGCCGCGAGGTCACGATCGTGAACGGCTTCGAGTTCTGGCAGCGCCGCCTGCGCGTGTCGGGGATGCTCGATTACAAGGGCGGTCACCTCGTGTACAACAACACCGAGCGCATCAGGTGCGCGAGCCGCTTCAACTGCTCCGGGCTCATCAATCCCCAGGCATCTCTGTTCGAGCAGGCACGAACTGTAATGGTCCGCGAGCACCCGAGCCGTTCGGTAGCCGGCTTCTTCGAGAAGGGCGACTTCTGGCGGTTCCGCGAGCTCGCGGTGAGCCTGGTCGTGCCCGACACCTGGGTTGGAAGGTTCCTCAACGGCCGGAATGCGACCGCAACGCTCGCGGCACGCAACCTTGGCGTCTTCTGGACCAAATACACCGGCGTGGATCCGGAAGCCTTCGGCTCTACGGCGAACGCACCCTCGTCCTTCCAGGCATTCGCTCCGCCCACGTACTTCTCCTTCCGTCTAAACCTCGGCTTCTAGGATGACATATTCCATGATACATTCGACGATCGCACGGGCGCGGCTGCGGCGCACTGTGACCCTCGCCATGCTTGCGTCGCTAGCTCTCGCGGGGTGCTCGACGGAGCAGATTCTGGATGTCGATGCGCAGGACGAAATCGACCCCAGTAACGTGCAGTCCTCTGCCGGGGCCAATGCCGTTCGGATCGGAGCGCTTGCACGCCTCAACGCCGCCACGAGCGGCACTACCAACGGTCTTATCAGCGGCACCGAGAGCCTTTTCCTCCTCGGCGGCCTGCTTGCGGATGAGTACAACAACGGCGACTCTTTCATCGCCCGACAGGAGATCGATCAACGCGTCGTAACTGAGCAGAATCTTTTCCTCACAGACGCCAATCGCGTGCTTCACCGCACGCGCCTCGCCGCGGAGCAGGCCATCGGCCTGCTGGCTCAATACAGTCCGGACGCGCCGGCATGGCAGGTCGGCGAGATGCATTTCGTCCAGGCTTATGTCATCAACCTGATGGCAGAGCATTACTGCAATGGTCTCGTGTTCAGCACCGTCATCGACGGGCGGGAGGAATACGGGATCCCCATTACTACGGTGGCCGCGTTCGAGCGTGCCCTCGGTCTCGCGAACGACGGGCTGGCGCGTGTTACGGGAACTACGGCGAACGACGTTCGCGTTCAGAACGCGCTTCGCCTCACGCGCGGACGGATCCTGCTCAACCTCAACCGGCCGGCTGAGGCTGCAGCGGCTGTCGCCGCAGTCCCCACGGCGTATCAGTACGTCATCCTGCACTCGACGTCGCAGATAAACGCATTCTGGAGATACAACAACAACGCGCGTCGCTACAGCGTCAGCACGAACGAAGGGATCAACGGGCTGAACTTCGCAACGGCGAATGACCCGCGCCTGCCGGTATGCCTGGGCAACGACGTCGCATGCAGGGCGATCGGGGTAACCCAGGCTACTCGCGACGACCTGACGCAACCGCTCTATGTCCAGCGGCTGTGGCCCGCACAAGAGAGCTCGGTTCCAATTCTCATAGGACGCGAGGCGAGGCTCATCGAAGCCGAGGCACAGCTGCGCGGCGGCAATGCAGGGCAGGCACTGGCAACGCTCAACGCGGTTCGCGCAACGGTGACGGGACTTGGTCCGCTCGCTGACGCAGGCACGGCCGCGGCGAGAATCGACCAGCTTTTTGCCGAGCGCGCGTTCTGGCTGTTTGGCCGGGGTTACCGCGTCGGAGATCTTCGCCGCCTCATCCGGCAGCATGGTCGCACGGCAAATAGCGTCTTCCCGACGGGCGCATGGCACAAGGGAGGAACTTACGGAACCGACGTGAATTTCCCGGTCCCGTTGGCCGAAGCGAACAATCCCAACGTCCCGACCGGCAACGCCTGCATGAATCGCGACGCCTGATCTCAGGCCTCACAGTTCGAACGGCCACCGGGCAGATCGCCGGTGGCCGTTTTTATTATCGCGGATTTACGCGGATAGAGCGGATTCCGCGGATCTAGGCCGCGTAGCGTGTGTTTACCGCCGTGCGCCTGGCCGGTACCGCCTGATCGTCTGCGCCTCGACATCGCGCGCCGTAAATGCGACACGCTTCATTTCGCCGCGCGCGAACATCGCCGCTTGGTCAGAGTGGAATGGCGAATCCGGGCGCGGGCTTTGTCCGTAAGCAAGCACTGAATACGCTCGCGGCACATCAGCGAACTCCACGGCAAGCACCCATCCGTCTCCGCCATTCACCGCACGACGGCCGTCGGGGTCTGTGCGGAAATTGAGCACGCGGAAGCATCCGAAGGCACCGCCACAGCCGCCTACAGGCTCATCGACGTCGCCGACGCGAACGCGATGCACGTCTCCCCACGCCACATCGTAGCTCCCGTGACGGCGCGCAGTCTCTGCGATTGCCCACACGAACGACTCGGCCGCCCGGGCCGGGTCCTTCAATCCCCGCGGCGTCGTCACCGGCGCCGCCACAGTCCACGGCTCGGCGAACATCGAGTCTGCCACGACGCCGTCAGTGTATCGCCGCCACCACGTATCGAACAGCATCGCGCCGCGAGCGGTGTGCGAGGCGGTGTTGTCCCAGCGCGCCAGAAGCTCTGTGGCCCTCGCAACAGTCGAGTCCGGGCTCGTTGCGCGGACCGCCGCTATCAGATCCGGCTTGACCCTGTCCGCGAGAAGCATGCGATAAGAGTTTTTGAGAGCGACCACGTCCTCGAGGTCAAGCTTCCGGTTGTTATCGATCAACTCGAGGCTGAGCTGACTGCGCAGCCTCAGGGACGGCTCAGGAAGGTTTGCCGGGTAGCGGCTGCGGTCGAGCACCTGCCGCATGTTGGTGTGATACGGTGCGTCGTTTTCGTTGCGCACGTATCCGCCGCGCGGGTTCAGCAGCTGCGGGAGTGAGTCGTACGGGATGTACCGGGTCCAGATGTCCCGACTGGTGCGGGCGGCGACGGCAGTCGTGTCTCCTCCGCTCGCGTGAGGCAGCGAAGGAATTGCCGCGTTCCACACATAGAGTATGTTCCCGGCGCGGTCCGCATACGTGAAGTTTGAGTTCATCCGCGCCCTCATCCTCATCGCATCCTGCCACTCGGACAGTGAGCGAGCGCGCATCATACGGAGGAACTGTTCTCCCGCACGATTGTCACCGTCGCCTGCGGCGCGCAGGACATAGACCTTTCCGCTGTCACGGTGCAGAACCGGGCCCAGGTGGCTGCGCCAGAACTCACGCGTCTCAGTTGAAAGGGATCCACCGTTCCTGAACGAGACGGTGACGAGCTCGCGTTCGAGTGGTACCGACGCTCCATCGAAGACGTAGTGATCGATGCGTGAGGTGTCGGCATCGAGGGCGTATATCTCGTTGAGGTCCGGAGCATTGTTCGTGGTTGCCCAGCCAAGGTTTGCGTTGAAGCCGGACACGACGCCGAACGGTCCCCCGATGCGGAAATCGCCGTAGAAGTCGAGGACCCCGGGCACAGTCACCTGCGCCTCGTAATAGCCGGCCGACCACGAGAGGTGCGGATTACGCATCAGGATCGCGCGGCCCGACTTTGTCCGGGAAGGCGCGAATGCCCATGCATTCGATCCCTCCTCGATCGGGTCCGTCCCCGGCGCGCGCTGCGGTTCCGGTTGTTCAGCCGGTCTCTGCCGGCCGGTAAGCCGCGCGATGAACTGGCGGGCCTGCGCTGAGCTCGCGAGGTTCACATCACGCGCAGCGACATCGTAGCCGGTGAACCGTGGAGAGAACCCCGCGGGAAATTCATCCGGGTGCAATTCGACATACCGGTTCACACCTGCTGCAAACCCCTCGTACACCGCGCGTGTGTCTGCATCGAGGCGAAGGTAGTTGTCGACGGCCACCTTGTATTCGCGCTGCGCAAGGAAGTCGGATTCCATGCTGTCGCGGCCGAACCATCTGCCCATCTCCCCGCGGGACCGGACGAGTCCGCGCGCGACTACAGCACCGTGATCCTCCAGCTGAACGTACGCCAGTGCGTAGGCAGCGGCCATCAGGTTCTCGGCCCGTATGTGAGGAATGCCGTACGATGTCCGGAGGACCTCGACCTGCTGAGCGAGGTCAGTACCCTGCGCTCCGGCTGGACGCCCGGCGATCGTGACCGTGAGAGCGAGAAAAAGCGTTGTTGTGAAGCGCTTCAGGAATCCCATGATCCTGCGCGGCCTCATTTCGAGCGCTGGAGCACGTCTCCAGCAAGTACGTCGGTGAATTCTCCATTTCGGATCGCGAGCCGTCCGTTCACCAGCACATGCACCATCCCTTCGGCCATGTCGTGCGGCTGGTCATACGTAGCCATGTCTTTCACCCGCGCGAGATCGAATACGACGACATCCGCGAGCGCGCCGGCACGCAGCGAACCTCGATCAGGAACCCTATACACCGTCGCGGGGAGGCTTGTCATCGAGCGAATCGCCGCCGAAAGATCGATGACCTTATCGTCGACGACGTACTTCCGGATCTTCCGCGAGAACGCACCATTGCCCCGCGGGTGCGGTACTCCTTCACCGCTCCGGATCAATGCGCCGTCGGACGAAGTCATCGTCCACGGCTGGACCATCAGTCGTTCGATATCCTTGTCGTCCATGTTGAATGAGACAATCCCGGCGCCGCCGCGACCGACTATCGCGAGAGCCGTCTCCACCGCGTCCTCGTTGCGCTGTGCAGCGATCTCCTCGAGCGTACGGCCTTCGATCGACCTGTCTGCCGAATGGTTTGCGATCCTTATGCGCGCCGGTCCGCCGCGCCGGGCGAGATTCGCGCGCATTTCGCTGATCAATCGTGCGCGTGTCGCCGGGTTTGCGATGCGAGCACGCAGCGAGTCGTTCCCGTCGGCCTGCGCCCAGCGCGGTACGAGCGCGGCGTCAAGCGACGTCTGCGACGCTTCATACGGGTACTGGTCGGCGAACATTTCGACGCCTTCGCCCCGCGCGCGTTCGATTCGCTCGACTATCGCAGCGGAGAATCCCCAGACGTTCGGCCCGAGGGCCTTGATGTGAGTGACTACTCCCCGCGTGCCGGCCTCGCGCGCGACTGTGATCACCTCCTCGACGGCCGCCAGGAGTCCGATGCCGTAGTCGCTCTCGTCACGGATGTGACTCTGGTATGGTGCACCGTACTTCGCGGCAACGCGGGCGAGAGCAACGAGCTCGTCGGTCTTTGCATAGCTCCCCGGCGCGTAGAACGGCCCGCTCGACAGCGCGAACGCCCCCGCTGCCAGGCCCTGCTCGACGAGCTCCTCCATTCTCCGCAGCTCGGCAGCGTTTGGTGCGCGATCGGCCATTCCAAGAATGGCCCCTCGTACTGAACCGTGCGGCACCATGAGGGCGACGTTGACGCCGAGCCCGTGCTCGAGCAGTGCTGTACGCTGTGCGACGAGGTCGGTGCTGCCCCCTCCGTCGGGGTTCACGAAAACTGTCGTGATTCCCTGAGCCAGGAGAGCGCGCGCGCCGCTCAGCTCACGCCCGGCGAGCGCTCCGCCGGCATGCGAGTGGGTGTCGATGAATCCCGGCGCGACGTACATGCCCTTGACGTCGAGAACCGTGGCCGCGGCCGCCGTGCGAAGGTCGCCGACCGCGTCGATTCGATTCCCGCGGATCCCGACATCCGCCAGCACCCACGCGTTCCCCGAGCCATCGAGTACGCGGCCGTTGCGAAGCAGGATGTCGAAGCCAGCACCGGATCCAATCGCGCCGGGGGCGGCCGGGCCCGCGGCTGACCGTGCGGAAACACAGGAAGCGAGACCGGTCAACGCAAACAGGCTTGCGATGTGCAAGCCTGTGACGACGCGCCGGAGGCCAACGCTGGCGGTGAGCATCAAGCCGATGGGAGAATTCATGAGCGGGAAATTACGGTGCAGCAGGTGAGACGCGAAAGGTTTAGTGGTCCCGCGATCTTGCTGAGATAAGGGGGTAGATGACAAAGACCACCGCGGCCAGGGCGATTGCAGATCCGGCGATGGCGGAAATCACGCTGCGCCGCGCGATTGATACGGCGCGCCTCGCGCCATGGCTGCGACCCCGCCAATCATCATCAGCACGCCGCAGATCCAGAACCACCGCATCAGCGGATTAAAACCGACGCGGATCGTTGCGCTTCCGTCTGCTCTGAGACCAGCGAGCACCACATACACATCCTGAAGCCACAGTCTCCTGATTCCCGGCTCAGTCCAGGGCTCGAACGTCGGCGCGCCGCGGCTGTCGAAATACCGGCGCCGCTCGCTCGTGAC
>JBPCJP010000078.1:0-15220 GCA_051005175.1 Gemmatimonadaceae bacterium
CCGCGGAAGAGACGTTATCCGTACCGGCTGGGTGTCTGAAGGTGTGAAGCTGTGAGCAAGGTGTGTTAGCTGTGAGCTTAGGTGTGAGACACCCCTCTTACCCCTTACAGGGTAAGGGTGTCTATCGGCACCTCATCACGAAAAGGCGACACCCCTCGAGAGCGGGACTGTGAGCCCATTACCGAGACCGTGCCTCGTACCCGGCTGTAGTGCAGTGGTCAAGGGCGCTGAGTCGAGGTGTCCGACGCACATGATTGTAGCCCGCTCACGGCCAGCAGGCTCCCAGCGGTTTTACTCGAGCGCCTATTGGCAGAAGGTCCGCGCTCAAGTCAGACGCGAGCAACCGATCTGTCAAAGGTGCTGGAAGCAGAATCGCCTCACACCAAGTCAGAGCGTCCACCACCTGGATAACGACTTCCGCAACAACGAGAGCTCCAACCTGGAAGCGTTATGTAACGCATGCCATTTCAGCATTTCAGGCGTAGAGCACAACCTCCAGAAGAAGGACCGATGAGCGCCTGCGTCCAACTGAGACATCAGCAATTTGTGTTAGGCCTCGATACAGGGTGGGAAGTCGGCAACAGGGCGACAACGTCCTTCCACATCCGGGTGCGGACAAAGTCGCACGAGCCCGAATTTCCCCGTTTTGAGGGGGTTGACTGAATGCCGGCCGGACGGATACGAAAGCCTGCTGGAATGGCGGTAGGGCATAGGGACCATCAGGTACTGACCCTGTCGCGTCCATCGTTGCCGAGCGTGCCACCTGCCCCTGTTGGGCTCTTGAAGGCTACAGAAGCCAAGTGGGAGGCCTATTGGTTAAGTCCCGTCTCTTCTGCAGCGGACCCGGTGACGGACCGGCCGGCGCTCGAGCGGTTGTTTCAGTGCTATGACGAGCATCAGCGTGTAGGGCAGGCCTTTCGAAAACAGCGGACGGTGGATAGCAGAGACGGCGGTGAGCGTGTGAATCCGCTACTCAGCTATCTCAGGTACTTGAGCCTGGAGATAACGAAGCTCGAGGACAGGTTCGGGCTGACCCCGAGATCCCGGCTGGCTTTAGGTGTCACGCTGGGGCAGGCCAAGAGAAGTCTATCGGATCTGATAACCGAGGTGGGATATGACGATGACTAACCCGACGCTCGGGCCCCTGGTCTGTAAGTGGATTGAGAACAATCTGACGCATGGTCCAGGCGATTACCTGGGCCAGCCGGTGAAGCTGCGTGACTGGCAGAAGCGATTCATTGGTCGCGCATACGAGCTCGACTCCGCAGGCCGTCGCCGTTATGACCGCGTGCTCCTGGGGTTGCCCAAGGGCAGCGGGAAGACAGAGCTCGCTGCAATGCTGGCACTTGTTGAGCTCGGCGGTCCCTGTTCATTCACGCGGTTCGATAAGAAGGGCAGGCCGTTAGCTGGCCCCAGGGTATCGCCCGACATCCCGATTGCGGCGGCGAGTTATGAGCAGGCGCGGGTCCTGTTCGCCGCGGCGAGTGAAATGGTGAAGGGTGGACCGCTCGACGAGCACTTCGACTGCTTCGAGTCGGACATTGTTGCGAAGTCAGGTCACGGCCGGCTATACCGGATCTACTCGACTCCCCGGACCAATGACGGACTAAAGCCGAGTTTCGTCGCGTGTGATGAGTTGCATGAGTGGGTAGCGGGTACGGCTGAGCTCTATGTCAAGCTGACTAACGGCCGGGCGAAACGCGCTGACAGCTGGGAGTTGTTAATCACGACTGCCGGCTGGGATACGACGAGCCTGTTAGGGCGGTTGTACGCGCATGGAAAGAAAGTCCAATCGGGCGAGCTCGAGGACGATCGCTTTCTCTTCGAGTGGCATGAAGCCCGGATGGACGTTGACCTGTCGGACCCTGCTCAACTCAGAGCAGCGATAAGAGTCGCACATCCTGCGGCCGGCGACTGGCTCTCATTCGAGAACATTGAAAGACAGTACCTGGATAAGACGATGCCCGAGCATGAGTTCAGGCGGTACTGGCTGAATCAGTGGTCGAGTTCTCCTGATCGCTGGATACCGGAAGGTGCATTCGAGGCACTCGCGGTGCAGCGTGTAGTCGAGGACGGTTGCGAAGTGGTGCTCGGGTTCGACGGCAGTATTTCCGGTGACGCTACGGCGATCGTCGGGTGCACGGTTGAGGAAGCCCCTCACCTGTTCACGCTCGCCATCTGGGAGCCCGACAAGACCGGCGAAGTGGTGGACCCGCTCGACGTGAAGGCGGCACTCCTGAACGCTGCGAAGAAATACAAGGTGCTCTCGATCGGTGCAGACCCGTTCAGGTATCGGGACACGCTCGCGACCGTCGCCGAGGAAGGCGTGACGGTTGTCGAGTGGCCGACGAATATGAGCGGACGTTCCTCACCTGCGACGGCCGCGTTGTACGAAAGCGTGATGCACGGGAAGATCACGCATGACGGTGACCCGCGTCTGGTCAGGCACTTCGCTAACGCGACATTGAAGGTGGACCACCAGGGCACGCGGTTGAGGAAAGATCCGCGAAATCAGCACAACAAGATAGACGCGGCAGTGGCTTCGATGATCGCCTACGACATGAGCCAGCGACAGGAGCCGGTGAACGAGGTGGAAATTCATTTCCTCGAATTCGCTCGCTCGCCAGGCAGCAGATGGTAAGCTCGACGCATACGCGGGGCGTTGCCCGCGAGGTTTTCACCAGGAGTAGAACGATGACGGAAGATGAAATGCAGGCGAAGGCGCTGGCGAACGCACACGCACGATACGAAGGCGCGTGGGGCTGCAAATATGACGACCCCGACTATCACGATGACGTAGCACAGCATTGCCTTCAGGCATTGATTACGCAGGAGCTCGGGAGTCTGCGGAAGGAGGCGACGGCCGATGCAGTTTAGGACTATAAATGACGCGCCAGCCTGCGCCGGCTGTGGCTTTGAACGGTGTTTATGTGAGTCGCCGCGTTGCGTTACCTGCCTCGCCAGAATTGACCCGTTTAATCAGTTCGGTTGTGACTGCCCCCCAAGCCTTCGCGTCGCGCCTGTCGTGCCGAACATCGGCCCCGACGACCTAGTACCGCTTCACGAAGTTGAGCCGCCCGTGAATGACGGCCTCATTATCGAGGGCATCGGCACAACGATCGATTGGAACGCTAGCGATGTACCTTTCGCGGTCGGACTCATTCAGGCACAACCCGGGCTCCAGCCGCGCAAGATGGAGGATTGTTTGCCGCTGCCGCTACTGTGGCGGCATGAGTGGGATAAGCCGCTCGGCTCCATGTTCGCCGCGAGCGCAACGGAAACGGCAGTGCACTTTCGCGCCTGTATTGTTCCACCAGGAACGCCAGGGTATGACGGCGATTTACTGTTCAGGGTGTGGGACGATGTACGATCCGGCGCAGCGCCCGCTGTTTCATTTGCTTCGCACGCGCCCGCCAGGGACGGAGCCTGGCGCGGTAGTGAGTTGAGCGTCACCCCCGCCGGCGGCAACCCGTTCGCAATCATCACGCGAGCCACTTTTCCTGATGGACACACAATCACCCGAGAGGCCCCGGCTTTCACGCGGGAAGCCGCACAACTGGCATGGCTGAAGTTCAACGAGGGACACAAGCAGGCAAGAGCGGCCGCTCTTCAAACCCGTAATGCAAACACACAGCCGGGAGATGATGCCCCGGTGCCCGCTGTCTATTTGGGCACGTGGAAATCCGACTCGACATATCAGCGCGGGCACATGGTGACTGATAAGGGCGTCTTGTGGCACTGCGAGTCGAACAACGTCAGTGGCCGGCCGCGAGATACGCCAGGGTGGAAGTTGATGCACAAATCCATGGAAAAAGGCGGACAGGGCGAGGCTGCCTGAATTGTCAGCAACGCGGGCACTCACGATCCTTCCAGCGGGCGACCAGGAAACGGTTGCCCGCTGGCTGGCTCAGCTAGGTCTAGAGCTGAAAGAGCTCGACGCCTGCCCGCCAGTGCGACAGATAATCGAGATGTTGGCCTGCACAAAGATTGTCGCGGAGTTGTGCCCGCCATTAAGCCGAGAAGTAGCGTGGGAGAAGGCCGCTGAAATGCTCGATCTCAGAGATCCGTTGCGAACATGGTATCGCTGGCAGCGCAACGCGCTGAGCACTAGCGAAGACGATGCGCACAATTGTCAGGACGAAATAGAGCCGGGGCAATCTTTGAACGTGGCCTAAATCTCTCAACGTTCAACGGAGTGCAAAATGATTGTCAGTACTCGTACCCAACCCGGCTCCCTCTTCGCTCGCAGTGCGACCGCAATGGCGCTCACCAACGGACCTTCCGAAGCTGCGCGATACGCGTCTGAGCGTTGGCGGGATACGCCGGAAGTCGGATTGTATCTGGATCGGGCAACCGCTGGACTGACTTCAACTACGTCTGGCGGGACTGCACTCATTGCTCCCGGCACTGCGGAGTTTCTCGGGCTCGTTCGCCCGCGTACTGTTATCGGACGACTCACGCAGATTCAAAAAGTCCCCTTTCATCGGGGCGCTGCCATTGCTTCCGGCGGGGCGGTGTATACATGGATCGGTGAGGGTTCGCCGACTCCCGTTGGCAAGCTCTCATGGACTCCCGCATCACTTCCAGTTCGGAAAGCCGGCGGGATAGCGGTTGCATCGAGAGAGCTGTTGAAGCTGACGACTCCGTCGGCAGAAGCCGCATTCACGCGCCAGCTCGCTGACGGACTCGTAAACTTCACCGACGCCGCGTTCCTCAGTGCTGATGCAGAGGTTTCAGGCATTGCGCCGGCAGGAATACTCGATGGCGTAGCGGGAACAGCGACAGCGGGGAACGTCGCGACGGATCTCGAAGCACTACTTGACGGATATACGTCGCTCGAAGGCGTGGCCGTGATTATTTCCGAGAAAAGCGCGATCGCACTGGCCGGGCAGGGAGCGTTCCGGGACGGAAAGCTCTACGGGACTCTGCCGGTTGTTCTTTCGAGCGCAGCGGGCACCAACCTCATCGCTGTCGATATGCGTCGCGTGTTGCTCGCAGATGAAGGGGAGCTCGAGATCGACATCGCGCACGCGGCTACGCTCGAGATGGAGGAAGAGCCAACCGATCCGACTACAAGCGGCGTTGTAATGGTGTCGATGTTCCAGGCAAACGCTTCCGCGATCAAGGTTCTGCGCTTCATCAACTGGCAGGCGCTTGACGGCGCGGTGCGCCTGGTTACCGGCGTCACCTACTAGGATTGACTGCGGTAGGAGATAGGCCCTTAGAAACGATCCTAGGGGCCTATTCTATTTCAGTCGTCGGCGAGTAGGTCGCTTGCTTTCTTGACGCCGAGAACCTTTGCGAGCGGCCGGAATGCCGAGCAAGAAGCGGGGAGCCTAATACCCTACCGCGTGGTGACTCTGTGGTGACTTTAGCAGAATAAGGCATCACATGCAAAATGCCGCAACCGTTGTAAGTGGTTGCGGCATTTGAGTTTAGCTAGTCGGGACGGCGGGATTTGAACCCGCGGCCCCCTGAACCCCATTCAGGTGCGCTACCGGGCTGCGCCACGTCCCGCTACGCGATGCTCAGCGCAGCAAGCCACAATCTACCCATCGCGACTGGGCGAAACAACCTGTGGGTCCACGCCGGGACAACGCCGTTTCCAAAGCCATTCACCTAACAGCTTGACCTTCCCCTGCTCGGCAATCGACAGCTCTCTCGTTGTCGGCGGCTGTTCACTGGCAGCAGCTTGCTGCAGGTCACCTTCCGCAATTGCCGCCTTCAGCGCGACAGTATCAACCTCCTGATGGGTAAATACGCCTGTCACCTGCCCCGCCTCGAATCGGGCCCAGACGCCTTCGGTTCCGAAAGGCAAGCCATTGTCGCCCCAATGAGTCACATCATCGAGCAGCATCAATGCCTGCCCACTGGAATCGAACACCACAAGTATTTCTCGCGGCCACAAAGTCGTGAAGCTGACGACTGGCTTGCCTAACCTGAATGCGCGAGCGACCGCTCCCGGAGGAAGCGGGGGAACTTCGTCATCCGAGGGGATTGAACACACTATCGGCTCGCCCTCGGGAGCGACGAGAACCTGTGGCCTTTCAGGGATCGCCAGCTCCTGCGCCGATGCGCCGCTGGTGCTGAGGATGCTCATTGCGGCGAATGCCACGAGGTATCGCAATGTCATCGCCCCCGCCGCGGCATCAAGGCGCAACCGTAAAGCTGAAGCTGAAGTTTCCGGTCAAGGCATTACCCGCCTTGTCCTTCGCTCCCGTCGTCACAGTCGCAGTGTACGTAGCTCCCGCAGTCAGGTTTGCGCTGGGATTCAAGGTCGCCGTGAAATTGGCGTCACTGTAGCTCACCGCGCCGGCAACCGAAGCAGGCGAGCCAACGCCCGTCGTCCGCGTCAGCGTGAACGTGGTTCCGTTGATTGTCGCTGCGTCCATCGACTCGCTGAAAGTCACCGTCACATTGACGGTATCGGCCACCCCGGTTAAAGCCGTGGGTCGCCGCGCAGTCACCGTCGGAGCGACAGTGTCCGGAGTAGTTGTAAATGTCGACGTCGACTGAGCCGCAAGCGAATTACCCGCCACATCCTTCACTCCGGTCGTGACAGTGATGGTATAACTGGTATTGTAGGCGAGAAGCGGCGTAGGATCGAGCACGGCTGTGTTCGTCGACGGGACGTAAGTGACAGTCGCCGCCACCGGCGACCCGCCTGAAGTCGGCGTCAGCGTGATCGTCGACGTGTTGATCGTCGCCGGGTCCATCGGCTCGCTGAAGGTGACCCTCACGACCGTATCGATTGCGATGCTCGTTACACCGTTCGCCGGACTGCGCGACACAATAGTCGGCGGAATCACGTCCGCCGCAGGAGCCGTCGTGAACGTCGACGTGAACGGAGCCGCAAGCGCATTGCCGGCCAGATCCCGCACGCCCGTCGTCACGGTCACCGTATAATTGGTGAGGTTCGACAGCCCGCCAGGCGTGAAGGCCGCCGTGCGCGTCGCCTGATCGTACGACATCGTTCCCGCCACAACGACGGTCGTCACTGTGTTCCTCACAGTGATCGTCGAAGTCGTGATGGTAGCCGGATCCATCGGCTCGCTGAACGTCACCCGCACCGTGCTCGACGTCGGAACGGCGGTGGCATTGTTAGCTGGAACAACACCGGTAACGGTCGGCGGAGTATTGTCAATCGTGACGAACGTCCACACCTTCGCAGCCGTCATCGGATTACCGGCAACGTCCCGGGCGCCGGTCGTCACGGTTGCCGTATAGGAAACTCCCTGCGCCAGGACAGCCGACGGCGTGAACGTCGCCGTATGTGTGCCCGCGTTCCATGCCACCGAACCGGCAAGGTTGCCTCCGCCTGAAGTCAACCTCAGCGTGAACGTCGTCGTATTGATGGTCGATGAATCCATCGGCTCGCTGAACGTCGCGCTCACGATGGTATTGGTCGCGACACCTGTCGCTCCATCGGCAGGAACCGTCGAAACCACAGTCGGAGGCGTCGTATCACCGACCGTGAAGGAGAGGGAGTACGGCGCAGCCATCGCATTCCCCTGCTCGTCCCTCACCCCGGTGCTGACCGTGAGCGTGTAGTTCACGTTCTGTGAAAGCGGCCCGCTCGGCGTGAGTGTCGCCACCCGCGTATCCGCGTTGTAAGTGACGATGCTCGTTATCGCCGTTCCCGACGAAGTTATCCGGAGAGAGATTGTCGATGGATTGACAGTCGCCGCGTTCATTCTCTCACTGAACGTGACTGTTACGACGGCGTTCGGAGAAACGCCCGTCGCGCCATTCGCGGGCGATGCGGCAATGACTGTCGGAGGAATGTCGTCCCGCGTCGTGAACGTCCATGTCGTTGCCTGCCGAAGCGCGTTGCCGGCAAGATCCGTCGCGCCCGTCGTTATCGTCGCCGTGATGCTCGAGAAATTCGGCAACGGGCTGGTCGGAGTGAGCGTCGCACGGCGCGTCGCCGCATTGTAAGTCACCGTGCCGGCGATCGCAGCGCCATTCGTGACGCGCGCCTGAAGCGTCGAAGCATTTATCGACGCCGGATTCATCGGCTCGCTGAAGTCAACGTTGATGTTCGCCACCGGCGAAACCTGGGTTGCCCCCGGCACCGGTATCGTCAGGACCACCGTCGGAGGGGTCACATCCACAGTCGTGACTGTCGACGCCTCCGTCTCGACAGACCTGTTCGACACGACGCCGCTGGCACAGTTCGCCGCGACGGAATACACATACGTGGTCTGCGGGCTGAGCCCGGTATCCGTGTATCTCGCCTCAGTGCCGACCGTCTCACCCACCTTCGTGTCGCCATTCCGGTAGACACTGTAGCTGATGACCCCGTCGTTGAGCGGGCTGGGCGTCCACGTCACTGTCACCGACGTCGGGCTCGCCAGCGTCGCGACGACATCGCTCGGCGTAGTCGGCGACTCGGGCCCGGTGAGTTCCCCACAAGCGATCGCCACGACCAGCGTCACGGCAAGCGCAAAACCGGTCAGGAGCGGCTTCCGCATCCCGTATCTCTTCATCGTCGTCCTGCTCATCCTAGTTGTCCCGCTTGATTATGATGCGCCTGTTCTGCTGCCTGCCTATCGCGGTGGTATTCGGAGCTATCGGCGAGTCCTCGCCCATGCTGCTTATCCTCACGCGATCCGGCGTCACGCCCTGGCTCACCAGGTATTCGCGGACCGCCCGCGCCCTGTCGAGCCCGACCATGATGTTCGCCGCGTTGGAGCCGACGTTGTCGGTGTGGGCCTCGATGCTGACCTTGATGCCGAGTCCCGCATCTGATGTGAGGTCAACTACAAGACCATCTATCAGCGCCTCCGCATCCTCGCGCCAGTCAACGCGGGTGAAATCGACCTGGGTTCCATCAAACGACAGGAGAAGGGCACCGACTCCCACCGGAAGCGGCGAGGTGGACGGCGCGCGCGTCACGCTGTTCGAGGGCGTCGGGACCGGAACCGGAGCTGGAGCCGGCGGCGGAGCAGCCGGCCGGGTGGCTGGCTGAACAGTCGTGGTCTGCTTCGGAATCGGTATGAGAGGCGGCTCCGTCCTCACACGTCCAGGCGGCCTGATCCGCGTCTTCAGGTTTCCGCCGGTGAAAAGCGAGATCCCGGCCATTCCGGTGAACGCCGGACCTCCCTTCCCGATCTGGCTCGTCAACTCGGCCCTGAATGCACGCGAGCCGCCAAGCATCTTTCTAACACCCAGGCCGACGTTACCGATCCCCATGCTGCGGTTCTGCTCGCAGTCGCAGCGCGGATGAGTGAAACTGATGAACTCGTAGCCCGCTCCGGCGATTGCATATGGCTGGACGTCAGCGACGGTGGATCTCTGAAGGATCACCGAGATCGTGGGCGTAAAGGTCCAGAGAGGCGGCTTGTAGTAGCTGAATTCCTGGCGTGAGTAATTGACGCCAAGTCCGCCCTGAACCACGAGCGTGCTCCGCAGGTGTGTGCCAAACGTCAGCCCGCCCCCGAAAGCACTCTTCCCTTCCTCGGTGCTGTACTCAGTCGAGAGAATCCGCCCGGTGGCAAAAATTCCCACCTCACGGGTGCCCTTCAGACTCTGATCTACCTGGAATACTGACTGCGACTGGCCGGTGCGCGGGAGCGCCGCCGTTGTGAGCAGAATCAGCGACGTGACTACCAGACGGCGCATGTTGTTTCCCGAATTTGCGTGCAGTGTGACGACTATAGACGAAATGCCCAACCAGTCGTGGTTGGGCATGCCTTTCCCGGCCGATCGATCCAGCCAGCTCCTGCTATGAATGATGCCCGGTACAAGCAAATGCCGGGAACGTCGCCGCGCAAGCAAAAAAACTATTTCACCGTTTCCTTGATCGTGCTCGTCATTTCATTCTCCGTTTAGAACAAGATTTCCTGATGTATCAGGGCAAGAGGCGCCTACCGGTTCATCCCCAGCCATGCCATGAGCGCGATGAAGACCACGACCATTATGAGGAGCGCAGTCACGAGCTTCTGACCTGATCCAGCCGGCGGAGCTGGTGGCGGCACCAGGAGCTCCTTGGTCATCACGGCGAGAACTTCGCGCGCCGACTCCGGGCGCTTCGATGGATCCTTGGCGAGGCTTCGCATGACCAGTCGCGACACGGATCCCGGCACCTGCGATGGTCCCGTCTGCAGCGGCGGCGGATCCTCGGCCTCGTGGGCCGCCATCATCTGCCTCGGCGTACTCCTCCCCGCGAATGGATGCCTGCCGCTCAGCAGCTCATAGGCGATCACTCCCCACGAGTACACGTCGGACCTCGCGTCGGCGGCGCTTCCCGACTGCTCAGGCGACGAATACCGGAGCGGCTCGACAGCCGCCGGGTGCATCGGACCGGATCCGGGTCTCGCCCGGCGCAGCGATGCGAAGACTTCCGGGATACCAAGGTCGCCCACAAGGGCTGACCCTCCGCTGATTATCACGCTGTCGGGGGTCAGCCCGCCGTGAACCACACCGTGAAGGTGAGCGTGGGTGAGAGCGGCAGATACGTCGCGAAGAACGGTGAGTGAATCCTTGAGGGCCATCCGTCCGCCGCGTGAAAGTCTCTCACGCAGCGTTCGCCCGTCGATCGCCGGCGAGATCCAGTAGAACGAATCACCGGTTGCACCTGCGCCAATGACTGAAAGGATGTTCGGATGCTCGAGCTTCCGCGCGGTGAGATCAGACTGCTTCGGTGGCTGCGTCGCCGCGAATATCCCGAGCGGGACCGTTTTAATCTCGACCTCGCGCCCGCTTCGCTTCGACCGCGCTGCGAACACGCTGAATCCCGCCGCCCGCGGCGCTTCCCGCAGGAGCAGGAATTCCTCGCCAAGCCCGGCGTCAAGGTCCTGCCATGCGGTCGAGTCGCTCATTCGCGGAAAGTTATCCGCTATCGCCCCTTGGGGCGACGGGTGTCAGAACGCCGCGGTAATCGAGAGTCGTGCCGAGCGCGGGGATCCTGGCGTGATGTTGTTGTTGCTGTGCGCGGTCGGGAAATACCTTGTGTCCAGCACGTTCTCGACGTTGAGCTGCGCGCTCAGTCCCCATCCCAGCCCGGCGAAAAGAGCCGCATCGAACCTCTCGAAAGCCGGCAGCCTCACCGAATTGTCGATCCCCGCGTACATACTCGACTGGTGAATGGCGCCGAGGGCCGCGGCGAACCGCGACGTGAGGTCGTAACGGTTCCAGAGAGACAGGCTGGTCGATGGCACGAGGGGAACCGTCGCGCCCGCAGGGGATGCGGCGGTTGCGCTCATGATCTTCGCGCTCTGGCGCGCGAATCCGGCGGCAAGGTGCCAGCGCGAGGTCGCGCTTCCGGTCGCTCCCATCTCGAATCCCTTGCTGCGCTGCTCTCCGGTCTGGATGAGGTTGCGCGAATCGGCCGGATCTATCGCGCGCGTGTTGGTGCGGTCGAGCTGGTACGCGGCGGCGGTCAGCGCGAGGCGATCGAGCACGTCCCACTTCACGCCGGCTTCGTAATTCGTGAATCTCTCGGGCTCGAGCGCCGCTGTGATCTCGGTGAGCGACGCGAACTGGTCACCCGAGCCGGGAAGGAACGACACTCCATAACTCGCGTAGATCGAAACGACGTCGGCAGGCTTGAAGACCAGGCCGCCGCGGGGCGAAATCATCGCGTCATCCCGGCGGCGGACCGCGTCCGACCGGTGATCCTCGAAGCGAAGGTCGAATCTTTCGTAACGCGCACCGCCGATGAAGCGGAGCCACGGTGCCAGCGCGACCTGGTCCTGCACGTAGACGGAACTCGTCGTGACGACCGACTCGTTTCTCGCATCGGAGCCGCTCTGCCTGAAAGTTACTGCTGACTGGAGGCGCGGCTCCGCGACGGGAACGTGAACCGTGGTGACGTCTCCGTCGAAGTAAGCAGTGTGGCGGAGGTTGCTGGTCGACTGCCTTCCGATCTCGGTCCCGACGAGGATATCGTGAACGATCCTGCCCGTTGTGGCGTGCCAGTTGAGATCCGTCTGGTTGAAAACGTTGCGACGAATCGCCGAGTGGTTATAGCCGGAAATCGCCACCGTCGTCCCCTGGGCGTTGACCGAGCCGGGAAAGATGTTCTGGTAGAACTTGTCGTAGTCAGCGAACCGCGTGTGGTTGCGGATCTGTACCGTTCCGGCATCGTGCGAGACCGTCGCCTGCGCATTGTTCACGCTGGCGGCCGACCGGCTTCCCTCCGGATCCCCGAAGAACGTCGCAGGCTCAGTGTCGACAGGCTTTCCCATGAACGATGGTATTCCGCGGTCGGCGGTTCGCTTGTCGTCGAAGTACTCATACCCGAGCGACACGCGGGTGCGTCTTGACGGCGTCCCGAATGTGACGGTCGGATTGAATCCGGAGCGCTCGATGAAGCCCCCGTCACGATAGAGGTCTGAATTCTCGTGAACGCTGTTGAGGCGGGCGGATAACCATGGCGATACGCTCTGTTGAAGGTCTGTTGAGATCCGCCGCGCGCCGAACGTGCCGCCTTCAGCCGTCGCTTCGTAGCGCGTGTGCCAGCTTGCCTCCTTCGTGACGCGATTCAGGATTCCGCCACCGCCGCCGCGGCCGAAGACCATCGCGTTCGAGCCCTTCAGGGCTTCGACGCGCTCGAGATTGTAGAGGTCGCGGAAGTACTGGGCATCGTCGCGGACACCATCGACGAAGAAATCAGCGGTCGAATTATTGCCCCGGATCGTCACCTGGTCGCGATTTCCCTCGCCCTGCCCCATCGTTGCGCCCGGCACGAGCCTGACGATGTCCGCGAGGCCCTGCATCGCCTGGTCGCGGACGAGCTGGCTGCTTATCGTGACCAGCGATTGCGGGACGTCGCGCGGAAGCGCCGGCATTTTTGTACCGGTCCGGCTGTAGCCAGGTGAATAGCGGCGACCGGTCCTTGCATCGACAGTCACGGGATCGAGGCCCTGCGCGCCGGTTGAATCTTTTGCAGCGGCGTAGCTGTCAGGTTTCTCTTGTTCCTGCGCTGTGACGGTCGAGGGAGTGACGAGCAGGCACACGGCTGCGAAGATCGCCAGGAAGGCAGGAGGTTTGTTAGCCATTGGAGCGTAAAGAGTTAGGTCAATCCCGATAGTATGACTCTGGATTCCCCAACCTACGCCTGCCCTCAAACCCCGTCAACCCGGGCGTTTCCGCCCGGGATCGGTCCTGATGGAATGTTCGCGCCAGAGGTGAAGCGTCGCGTAACTCCTCCACGGGCTCCACGCCTGCGACATTTCCTCCGCGTGGGCCGCGGTCACTCCCCCGAGGTTCCTGCGGATGACCATGTCCGCGGCGGGAAAGGCATCGGGCGAGCGAAGGGCGCGCATCGCGACGTAGCTCGCCGTCCAGGGACCGATGCCGGGCAGGGACACGAGTTGATCCGCCGCGCCGTCGTGGTCGATGCCTGGATCGAGCCGAAGCCTGCCCGACGAAATTTCCCTTGCGAGCGCGATGATGCTCGCCGCTCGCCCACCGGTGATTCCGAGCGAGGCAATTTGCGAAGGTTCTGCCTCAGCGACGATTTCTGGAAGTGGAGAAAGCCTGCGCAGTTCAGCATACGGCGTCTCGATCGGTCGCCCGAACGCTTCGGCGAATCGTCCGGCGAGCGTCGTCGCAGCTTTCACTGATACCTGCTGCCCAAGTATCGCCCGCAGTGCGAGCTCGAACCCGTTGAAAGCGCCCGGGACTCTCAGCCCCGGGTGAGCCGATACGCTGCGCGCGAGCACCGGATCACTCGCAAGATGCGCTGCGATCACATCGGGCCTGGCGCTCAAATCGAAGAGGTTGCGAAGCCTGCCGAGGAGCGCTGGAAGAGCCGGGGTGAGCGAGTGCGTGAGCTCGACCTGAAGCATTCTCCGCTCTTCCAGATTGCTGACCCTGATCCAGCCGCGGTGCCTGCCCAACTCGACAGTGCGGAGGTACACCAGCCCGGCGACGGCTTCGACTCCGTCGAGCGCACGAGCGCCGACGAAGCTGAGCAGGCCGGCCCAGTCGAAGGGTGCGCGGTAGCCAAGCTGAAGCGTGAATGTTCCACCGGCCGCTGGCGATGGAGAATCTGCCGCACCTGTCCTGAATCGCGTCGGCGGCATGCGGTAACGCTTGCTGAATGCATCGTTGAATCGCCTGAGACTCGAGAACCCGCTCGCGAGGGCAACTTCTGCAATCGGGAGCCGCGTCTCGGTGAGGAGCTGCTTGGCGAGAAGGAGACGCCGGGTGAGAGCCAGCTCGATGGGCGACACACCGAGCTGCCGTCTGAGGATCCTCCTGATCTGCCGCGAGCTCCACCCGAACTGGGCGGCGATCCGCTCGAGGCCGGCGCCGTCGTCGAGCATTCCCTCGCCGATCCGCTGGGCGATGAGCCCCGCGATGCGGCTTGCATCGTCAACGGGCGCATTGCCCGGGGCGAGCTCCGGCCGGCAACGGAGGCAGGGGCGGAATCCGGATTTTTCCGCCATCTCGCGTGATTCGAAGAACCTGCAGTTGGCTGCTCTTGGAGTTCTCGCAGTGCACACCGGGCGGCAATAGATGCCCGTCGAGGTGACAGCGACGTAGAAGACGCCGTCGAATCGCGGATCCCTCGAAACGAGGGCACTGTAAAACGCTTCCGAACTGTTTTTCATACCCTGTTCATACCCTGTTCATACTTTTGGAGAAGTGCCTCCGGAAGATAGTGCCGTGAAACGGGTGACCTCGCCATTTTCGGACACGTAGGCCTGGTGCTGCTTGCGTGTCCGGAAACGGCGAGATTGCGACCTCCAGCCCGCTAGCTTGGCACTCATCAAACACGACATTCAGCGAAAACGGGGGGTCAGATGGAAGACGGCAGTGGGACGGAGCAAGCCAGCGGCGGCGAAGAAGTCAAGCTGGGAGTCGCGAGCTCATCGCTTGGCACTGTGCTGGTGGGAGTCACGAGAAGAGGCGTCCGTTTTGTGAGAATCGGCGACGATGACGACGCGCTGCGAGAGGATCTGTCGGGGGATGATGAACGGGCGGCCATCATCGCCGAGTCGGTCGCGCGGTTGATCGACGGCTCAGTCGACGCCGTTGACGCACCACTGGACATACGTGGTACGGCCTTTCAGCAAACCGTCTGGCAGGCGCTTCGGGAAATCCCTGCCGGGTCAACGCTCACTTATGCCGGGCTCGCCGAGAGGATCGGCAGGCCATCGGCAACACGAGCCGTCGCGCGCGCCTGTGCCACGAATGATCTTGCCGTGATCATACCGTGCCATCGCGTCATTCGGAGCGACGGAAACCTGGCCGGCTACAGATGGGG
>JBPCJP010000079.1:0-4246 GCA_051005175.1 Gemmatimonadaceae bacterium
TTGTTGATGTCGTCGTGGGGCACGATGTCGTCGAAGTAGGCTGTTCCCTTCAATATATGATGGACCACTCTATCGCCATCATTCGCCCTGGCCTCGTCATAGTACTTCGATGGTTCGATTGGCTTCACCCGCATACCCGGGGTAGTCTCGCTTTTGATTATGGCCATGACCACCTTGTCGACGCCCTTCTTTTGATCATTCTGTAGTTTTACGTAGCTTTCTTTCCACTGGTCAGAAAACTCCGCGTTAAAGAATGAGTGTTTTTTAGCCACTTATTCCTTTCGGGCAGGCCGCCCCCGAGGACTCTCCTTCAAAGAGTCAAGGAAACGCTGGGCATCCTCGGGTGTGCTTGTCCGGGTTGAACGGCCTGAGCGGAAATCATCCCGGGCCTTGGCAAGGCCCGCCTGTACCTGTGGCGTGTGAAACCAAAGCTGGTCGTGAGGAATGGGTTCAGTCGGGACCAATTCGACGACTCCTTCGCTTGAACGATCGACACGAAGCTGCGTATTGGCTCGCATTCCAAGTGCCTGACGTATTGTCTTTGGAATAGTGGTCCGGCCCTTTTCGTCGACCGTCAGAAACCCCAATGTTTTGATACCCATGATAACTCCCTTTTGCCGTATCGGACTATTCCCAATATACCAGTTTCCCTCGCTCCACGCAAGCCGGGCCCAAAACACCTCTCCAGAGAACGAGGCCGATCGGCCTTACCGCCTCGCGGGGCCGCCTGGGACGATGTTTTCAGGCCCGCCCTGCAACCGCGAATTCAACTGTGTAACGCAGCTCCGTGAAACGGCGCAGGAGGTCATCGACGCTCAGGCCCCTGCGTTCGTCCCCCGAGAGATCGGCAAGGATCTCCCCACGATGAACCATGATCGTCCGATCTCCCTGCTCCAGAGCCTGATCCATGCTGTGAGTTACCATCAGGGTGGTCAGAGAATGCTCCCGAACGACCTGATCGGTGATCCGCGTGATCTGGTCGGCAGCACGTGGATCGAGCGCAGCCGTGTGTTCATCGAGTAGCAGGAGCTGCGGGCGCCGGAGGGTTGCCATCAACAGACCTGCTGCAGAAACTCGCTCATGATGAGCGACAGCGCGGGCACGTCTCCCTGCCGAATTCCGCTCCAGGATGGTGATGGTCGAGTCGCGGATGTAGCCGGAGTCGGTAAGCGCCTTGAAGAAGCCGACCACGATACGGGGGCGGTCCGGTTTTCCGTCGCATCCCGCCAGGAGCGGAATGATCCAGGCGAGACACAGCAGACCGAGCGACGGACCGATTCTACCGCGAATGTCGGCGAACGGGGCTCGAGGGGAAACCCCGGGCTCGGCAGGAGCGTCAGGGATGGGATGTTTGTCAAGCGCCAGGGCGTGCAGGCAGTATTGTATTCCCTTAATCCCAAGGAGACGGCCACAGGATGAGCGACGAAAAAATCCCGACCGCAGAGGATGCGAGCAGCTGGGTCACTGCGACGATCGGCCTGAGCGGCTTTCGCACGGAGGTGAGCGCGCGAAGCCATGCCATCATCGCTGACGAGCCGGTTCCCCTGGGAGGAACTGACCTCGGACCGACCCCTTACGAGTTCCTGCTCACGGCTCTCGCGACGTGCACAGTGATCACGCTGCGAATGTACGCCGACAGAAAGCAGTGGCCGCTGGCAAGCGCCTCGGTGTCCCTTAGAACGAGTCGCTCCCATGAGCTCGATTGCGAGAACTGCGCGACGAAAAAGGTGGATATCGGGCGCATCGAGAGCCGCATCGACCTTGGCGGCCCGATCTCCGACGAGCAGCGTGTGAGGCTGCTCGAGATAGCTGGGCGGTGCCCGGTAAAGCAGACGCTCGAGCGCGGAATATCAGTCGAGATCGCATGACCGGCGGCACCTTACGTGCTATACAGGGAGGTTCAAACACTACCGGAACGAAGACATGCCGCTCAGGAAATCACAGCTGAAAGAGATAGAGAAGCTGCTTCACGAAGAGCGTGAGCGAGCTTTACGAATAGTGAACCGGTCAGTGGAGGACAGCGCCGGCGAGCAGGAGCGCGCGGGGGATCTCTCATCCATGCCGCTGCACATGGCCGACCGCGGAACCGACACGATGCAGGACGAGCTCGACGCCTCGAACGCCACGCGCGTGTCTCGACAGCTCGTGGAGATCGACGCTGCGCTCGAGAGATTGATCCAGACGCCGGAAAAGTTCGGGGTCTGCGAAGCCACAGGCGCCGACATCTCCTTCGAGAGACTCAAGATCATTCCCTGGGCGAGGACCTGCGAGCAGGGAGACTAGCAGCCTCGCTGCGTTACGCGGCGCGGCGCCCCGGCCGCGGAGGCTCTTTTCGAATTAACTTCGTGGATGCCCCGAATCGCCCTCCTTGCCGCCGTCCTGTCGTTGGCACCCCTCCAGCTGGGCTGCGTCGACCAGGCGACATCAACTCTTCCGCCGGCCCTTGAACAGCGTTTCGAAGCTGAGGGAATAGCAAGGCGCGCAGCGGATCAGACATTTCGATTCACGTCCGATCCCGGAGGCAGATCCGAGCGACGGGAGGACCGCCGGGCATCGATCATCGTCACCAAGTCTTCGGTCTACATTCACAAGAATGACAAGGCCGGGCTCGAGCTGACGCCGCGAATGCGGCGCGCATCTTCCGTATCCCGCTCAGGAGACCGTGTGCTGATTCGCAGCGGAAGCGGGGCGTCGGAGGTCATCTGGTCGTTCGTGCCACCGGAAGATGCTCCAGGCTGGACGACCGACATAAGGGCCGTGATCCGGCAGGGAGGCAAATGAACCAGTCACAGCAGGGATTCGCCGAGCTCGGCCTCGATGACGATCTGATCGCGACGCTTGCGTCACTCGGGTACGAGGAAGCGACCCCAATACAGCGCGAGGCAGTACCTTCGCTGATCGGCGGACGCGACCTGCTTGGACAGGCCGCCACCGGCACCGGCAAGACCGCAGCGTTCGCGCTCCCGCTTCTGCAGCAGATGTCGACTGATCCGGCGAGGCGCCGCGGAGGCGAATCGATTCGGGCCCTCGTGCTCGTTCCGACGCGCGAGCTGGCGATGCAGGTTGCCGAGGCGATCCACAAGTATGGGAAGTCGATCGGGGCGCGCGTGCTTCCCGTTTACGGCGGCCAGTCGATGCACCAGCAGCTCGTCGTCCTGCGGCGGGGCGTTGACGTAGTCGTTGCTACTCCCGGCAGGGCGCTCGACCACATCCGCCGCGGAACGCTCGACCTGTCGAAGCTTCGCACGGTGATTCTCGATGAAGCCGATGAGATGCTCGACATGGGATTCGCCGAGGATCTCGAGGCGATCCTCGAGTCCACGCCGAAGGACAGGCAGACAGCGCTCTTCTCGGCAACACTCGCTCCGCGGATCAAGTCGATCGCGAAGCGGCATCTCAGGGATCCCGTCACGATAAAGATCGAGGGCGACAAGACGAAGCTTGGCAGCATTCCGCGCGTCAGGCAGGTCGTCTACATGGTCCAGCGTGCGCAGAAGGCAGTAGCGCTCGGGAGAATTCTCGACGTAGAGGATCCGGCTTCGGCGATCGTGTTCTGCAGAACGCGAACCGAGGTTGATGAGCTGACGGAAAAACTCGGATCGCGGGGATACCGCGCGCAGGCGATTCACGGAGGATTGTCACAGGAGCAGCGCGACCGGGTGATGAAGCGTTTCCGCGATGGCGGGCTCGACCTTCTCGTCGCAACCGACGTCGCGGCGCGCGGACTCGATATCAGTCACCTGTCGCACGTTGTGAACTTCGACGTTCCGGCATCGCCGGATGCCTACGTGCATCGAATCGGCCGAACGGGTCGCGCGGGCAGGGAAGGTGTGGCAATAACGCTGGCCGAGCCGCGCGAGGCGAGGATGCTGCGCAACATCGAGCAGCATACGAAGCAGAAGATAAAGGTCGAATCGATCCCGACCGTGCGTGACCTCCGTGCGCGCCGGCTCGACGCCACTCGCGAGGCGGTTCGCGCTTCCGTGGAGAGCGGATCGCTCGAGTCGTACCGGATGCTCGTCGACAGTCTGGCGGGTGACCTGGATCTCGCTGATGTCGCTGCCGGCGCAATAAAACTCGTTCACGAAGCATCAGGTGCCGGGAAGGGGGAGGAAGAGGACCTGACCACCTTGCCCCCGCCCCGGACGGATGCCCCGGCCCACTCGAAGGGTGCAAGGTTCAAGCGGCCGATGGCCGGCAAGTCGTACGGCGGGAAGGGAAAGACGCCCGGCGGAGGCAAGACCGG
>JBPCJP010000080.1:0-4241 GCA_051005175.1 Gemmatimonadaceae bacterium
TATAGTTCTCTTCGACCGTACGAAGGGCCTGGGGGCTTTCAGTGACACAGTCAGAGAGCTGAGGTCGCGCGACTTCGACCTCCTGATCGATCTCCAGGTCTACTTCAAGGCAGGAGTCATCACCGCACTGTCCGGCGCCCGACGCCGGCTCGGATTCGACCGCGCACGTGCGCGGGATGCAAACTGGCTTTTCACCACCGAGATGATCCCCGCCCACCCGGTGCAGCACGTTCAGGATCAGTACTTCGAGTTCCTGAGGGCGCTGAACATCGATCCCGAGCCGGTGGAGTGGGACCTTGGGCCGTGGGATCATGAAAGACAATCCCAGCGCGAGTTCCGCGAGCGGTTCGACCGGCCGCTTGCATCGATCGTGGTCGCCACGAGCAAGCCGGAGAAGGACTGGATGCCCGAGCGCTGGGCCAGCGTCGCCGACATCCTGTGGTCGGACTACGGGATGCAGCCGGTTCTCGTTGGAGGCACTTCGGACCGGGAGGTCGCGGCAGCGCGCGTGATAGCCGAAGCCAGCTCCTGCAGCCCCTATTCCGCGCTCGGCAGCGGACTCAGGCCACTCGTGTCGATACTCGATTCATCGGACATCGTTATAGCGCCGGACACCGGCCCTCTCCACATGACTGTCGCGGTGGGCAAGCCGGTCATTTCGCTGATGGGGTACACGGATCCGAGGAGGACGGGACCTTACAGAAGCTCACATGATCTCATCATCGACGCATTTCATGACCCGGGGGAATCAGGTTCCGTCACAATGGAGACGAAGGACGGCAGGATGAAGAGGATCTCGGTCTCCGACGTCGAAGCGAAGCTGGCTCGCTGGCAGGAGCTCTATCGAGGGAAGTCGTAGGAGACGCCGAGTTCACGCATGAGTGACACGAGACGAACGAGCGAGAGTCCCATCACCGCGAAATAATCCCCGTCGATCCGTCGGACGATTGTTGCGCCGTAACCTTGAATGCCGTACGCGCCTGCCTTGTCCATCGGCTCACCCGTTGCGACGTACGCCTCGATCTCGGCTTCTGTCAGATAGCGGAAGGTAACCGAGACGTTCTCGACGCCTGAAACGGTGCGGCCTCCCAGCGAGCACGCCATGCCTGTGACGACCGTGTGAGTGCGCCCCGAGAGCCGTGATAAAGTCTTGCGCGCGTCGGCCTCGTCCCGCGGCTTTCCGAGTATCTCGTCGTCGAGAACGACGATGGTGTCTGCCGCGATGACGAGATCATCCCGATTCAGTGTGGCGACGGCCTCGGCTTTCTCGCGCGCGAGCCGTTCGGCGTGACCTTCGGGCAACTCACCCGGCAGTGGAAGCTCATCGATGTCAGCCGGCCTGACGGTGTGGGCGAGGCCGACGAGCTTCAGCAGATCACGGCGCCGGGGTGATGATGATGCGAGGATGATCGAATGCACGCCGAAGAATAACTGAACGTGATGCTGACGGCACGCGGCGAATGCTACCGGTTCGCGACCTTTTCGAAGGCTGCCCTTGCGGCGCGGAGAGTGTGATCGATCTCCGCGACCTCGTGAGCCGTCGAAACAAACCATGTTTCGAATGCCGATGGCGGCAACGACACTTCCCGCTCGAGCATTTCGTGGAAGAAGGGAGAATACTTCGCCGCATCAGAGGCTTTCACATCATCGTAATTGCGGGGAAGACGGTCCGCAAAGAACAGCGAGAGCATTGTTCCAAGCCGTGGAACCTGCACCTTTACTCCAGCGGCACGCGCGGCATCTTCGAGACCGCTGGCGAGCATCTCTGTCATACTCAAAGTGCGGCTCCACAATGAGTCGTCGCTGAGGAGATCGAGCGCCGCGGCACCGGCAGCCATTACGACCGGATTCCCGGCGAGCGTTCCGGCCTGATACACAGCGCCCTCAGGCGCGACCTGCCGCATGAGATCCTCACGACCGCCATAGGCCCCCACCGGCAGGCCGCCTCCGATGACTTTGCCGAGCGTCGTGAGATCCGGCGTAATACCATAGTGTGCCTGGGCACCGCCACGGTGAACCCTGAAGCCCGTCATCACCTCATCGAAAATCAGGAGGGCGCCGTCTTTCGCCGCGATCTCCTTTAGTCCGGCCAGGAATCCGTCCTCTGGTGCTACAACGCCCATGTTGCCAGCAACGGGTTCGACGATGATCGCAGCTATCCCGGAACCTCGCCGGGCAAATACCTCCCGAACCGCCCCGAGATCGTTGTAAGGCACTACGATCGTTCTCTCGGCGACAGCGACTGAGACTCCCGGCGAATCGGGCAGGCCGAGGGTAGCAACCCCGGAACCGGCACGGGCAAGCATTGAATCGGAATGCCCATGGTAGTTGCCGTCGAACTTCAGTATTAAGTCGCGACCCGTAGCAGCGCGGGCAACTCTCAGGGCGCTCATGACTGCCTCTGTGCCCGAGGTCACAAAACGCATCACCTCCATCGACGGAATGAAGTTTCTTATCCGCCGGCCGAGCTCGTTCTCCTGGCGCCCGGGCGCGCCAAAACTGGTTCCCCGGGCTGCTGCCGCGGAGATAGCGGCAATGATCGCCGGTGACGCGTGACCGTGAAGATGCGGTCCATATGCGAGGACATAGTCAACATACCTGTTACCGTCGGCGTCGATGACCCATGCGCCCTCTCCCCTCTCCATGAAGATCGGAGTTCCGCCGACGCCCTTGAACGCTCTCACGGGAGAATTGACCCCTCCAGGGAATAGACCGAGGGCCTCCGCAAACATTCTGGCCGACTCTGGTCGCGTCATGATCGGATTGTCGGCGAGTCGCCGCGCCATGCCGCCGTCACGAGCTCCGCAGCGCGTTCGCCCGACGCAATGCAGTCACCCACTCCGATTCCGTGAAGCGCCGCGCCAGCAATGGCAAACGCACCCAACGCGCGGGCCTCACTCTCTATACGCGAAACGGTCGCGCCATGGTCGGGGGAATAAACCGGAAGCGCCTCGGCCCATGAGAACGCGCGCGTGAAAATGGGGTCTGCGGTGATGCCAAGTACGCTGCGAAGCTCGTCGAGCACCAGCGATCTGGCAGCCACTGCATCGGATGACCTGCAGAATCCCCGGATCAGGACGACTTTTTCGGGGCACCGCGAAGGAATTTTGCTCGACGTCCAGGTGCTCGCTGACACGCCGCCTGGCATCGCATCACCCGAGATATAGCCCGTTCCGCGAAGCGGGTGTTGCACCTTCCGTGCGGCAAACCCGGCCGTCACTGTCGTCATCGGGTCGTAACGGATACCGGACAGCTCGGCGGCCAGCGCCGGAGACAGACCACGGACCGCAGTAGCGAGGGCCGAAGACGGTATCGCCGCGACCACTGCACGGGCGGTCATCGTTCCCGGCACATCGGTCGTTACCAGGAAGTCGTCTCCAGTCCGTTCGATCGCCGTCACCTGGACCGACCGGTGGATATCAACCGAATCGAGCGCTTCGGCCATAACCCGAATCAACTCGTGCATCCCGTACCGAAACGTGACGAGTCCGTCGCCTATGATACCTGCCAACTCCGCCATCCGGTTACCACTGCGTCGGAACGTCGGCAGGCTGCGGGGATTGACCGGGATAGTTTTTGAGGCGAGTCCCAGAGAATTGTACGCGGCGGTGCTCACGAGCCTGGATGAGAGGCATAGGTCCGGACCTCCGTCCACGATACATCCGCGAACCGCTTCCCCCCGGATCTTGCCGCCGAGCTGTGATTCCGCCTCGAGAAGCTTGATGCGAAGCGAAGGTTCGAGTGTCCGCAGCCGGAGCGCGCAGGCGAGCCCGCTCACGCCCCCGCCGATTATCGCAACATCCGTGGGCGTCGTCATGACCAGCCTGCGACTGAGGCTCGCTCGGCGATGATCCGCGCGAGTTCCTCCGTGAATTGCGGGTCATCATTGAGCGCCGGCGGCCGCTCCAGACGCATGCCAAGCCCGTCAGCAATGCGCTTCGCATCGATATCGATGTCGTAGAGTATTTCGACATGATCACTGACAAAGCCGACTGGAACCATCACTACGTTCCGGACGCCGTTTCCGGCCAGTGTTGTGAGATGATCGCGCAACGTCGGCCCCAGCCATGGCTCAGGGGTTCGCCCGGCGGACTGGTAAGACCATGACCAGCTCGTCTCGTCCAGCCCTACCCGCTCAGCGACGAGGCGGGCAGTCTCACGCACCTGAAAGTCGTAGGGATCACCGGAGGCCAGGATGCGTGCGGGGAGGCTGTGCGCGCTGAAGACGACGTGCACATCCG
>JBPCJP010000081.1:0-8013 GCA_051005175.1 Gemmatimonadaceae bacterium
TCACGGTACCGAACCATCGCCTCACGCAGCCGTGGAAATTCTACGTTCTAGGGCCAGAGTCGAGGCGATCGTTCGGCCTGGTGCTGGGTGGACGCAAGGCACGCAAGCTCGAGGATACAGCCGCCGCTGAAGTGCTGCGGCAGAAAGTGGCGGACGAACACGCTGCGCTGCCGACGATGATCGCGGTTGCCATAAGCCAGACCGAGAATCCCGAGATCCGCGAGGAGGACTACGCTGCGGGAATGATGGCGGTGCAGAATATTTCGCTTGCGGCGGTCGCGCTTGGCCTCGGAACCCACATCAAGACCGGCGCTGTCATGGACGATCCGGCGGCGCGCGCGGCGATCGGCGTTGCCGACGGGGAACGCGTGATCGCGATCGTGAATGTCGGAGAGCCTGCAACGATCCCGCAGGCGAAAGCGCGACGCGCTGCATCCGAAGTAACTACATGGCGGCCCTGAGGTCACCCTTTTCGATGGTGCGAATTCTTGACCAGAGAGGTACATAGTGCCGCGCTTTTGCGCGGGACCGTCGTGTCGGCAGCGGACTTCAAGGCGAATTGCCTTTCGCTGATGGACAAAGTGCGGGACGCGGGGACGGCGTTCATCGGGCGAAATCCTGGAGTGCTGGTTGAAAAAGGCGACATTGTCGCACCCACCGCCCCTGACTGGGAAGAAGGTGCTGACATCTAGCCTCGGGCCGCCTGTCGCTCTTCTACTCGATACGCACATCTGGGTTTGGTCGAGCACCGGGTCTAAAAACTTCAAGGCGGCGGCAGCGAGAGCAATCGAAACCGCGGCTGCTGAGCGGCGGCTTTTCGTTTCTGCCGCTTCGGTCTGGGAGATTGCGCTGAAGATTCAGAAGCGACAGGTTCATCGCCCGTAGGGCCACGTTTGCGATTGGGCCCACTTTGGCCCATACTTGCGGCCCCCTCACCTTCCCCAATGTCCATGCGTAAACCAGCCGCACTCATCTCCTTGCTCGCGATCGTTGTCGTCGCCTCGGCCGGCTTCAGGAACTCCGCAGCGTCGGCGGACCCTTCCCGCTACCTATATGTATGGGCTACCAGTGGTCACCATGACCAGCCCGGTGTGGGAATGGTCGCGGTGTTCGATGCAGATCCAGCGAGCACCACGTACGGCTCGGTCGTAAACGTGCTCACTGTCGACAGCGCGGCGTCCATGCCGCACCACACGGAGTTCTCGCCGCCAGGTAACGCGACTTCGTTTTTCGCAAACGACTTCGGCGCTGACAGGTCGTGGGTGATCGACTTCAGCACGCCCGACAAGCCCAGAGTTGCAGGAAGGGTTGGTGACGTTCCGGGTGCGAGAATGATGCACTCATTTGCCCGGCTGCCGAATGGAAACGTGCTCGCGACGCTTCAGTTCGGCGATGGAAAGGCGGCTGGCGATCCAGGCGCTCTCGCCGAGTTCGACAGGGATGGGAAGCTGGTGCGGAGCGGGTCGTCGGTGGATGCGGCATTTCCCGGGGGGAAGATCCGGACGTACGGTGTGACTGCCCTCCCGAAGATCGATCGCGTCGTGACGACGAGCTCACCGATGGGTGACGAGGCGACCGAGCATGTAGTTCAGGTGTGGCGGCTTTCGAATCTCGAACTCCTGAAGACGCTCGTCGTACCCGCGCCGCCCGGTGACACGCTGAACAGGTATCCGTTCGAGCTGAGAACGATGGCTGACGGGAAGAGTGTGTTCCTCAACAGCTATTTCTGCGGGTTGTACAGCATCACCGGCCTCGATGCTTCGCCCAAGATAGAGCGCGTCGGGAAGATCGACGGCTTCGGCTGCTCGGTGCCCTATGTTTCCGGCAACCTGATGGTGATGCCGATTGCCTATAGTCACAAGTTCGTGACGCTCGACATCTCGGATCCGGCTAAGCCTGTTGAACGTGCTTCGCTTGCTGTTGATACGACGTTCTTTCCCCATTGGGTATCCGGGGATCCGGCGAGCAATCGTATCGTCTCCACAGACCAGGGCGATGGGATCCCGCGGATAATGATCGGCACCCTGGACCAGGCGACTGGAAAGATCACGTGGGACGAGAAATTCCGTGATGCAGGCTCGGACAAGCCCGGGGTGAGTCTTGAAAATGTTAGCTGGCCGAACGGAGTAAAGGGGAAGGTGATGGCTCACGGGGCCCTTTTCATCAAGTAGGCGTCAAGCGGGGCGAGCCGGTCCGTATCACCGTTGTCAACAACAGGAAGGAATCCAGCGCAATTCACTGGCATGGCATCGAGCTCGAGAGCTTTCCCGACGGTGTGCCGAACTGGAGCGGGATGGGGACGAAGCTGACACCTCCTCGCTCCGGCACGTTCATGTACCATTCGCACCTGAATGAGGGAAAGCAGATCAACTCGGGGATGTACGGGGCGCTCATCGTGGTGGATGATCCCGGGAAGTTCAACCTGGGGACTGAGAAGATCATTCTCGTTGGTGGCGGTGGCCCGGAAACGATGGGAGAAGATGCCCGCGGCTTCGTCAACGGAAGCGCCTCGCCCAGTGCGCTGCGGATGGAGGTGGGGGAGACATATCGTTTCCGCCTGATCAACATTCATCCCGACTGGAGAGTGGAGTTCGTGCTTGGCACGGACACCGCGGTCGCAAAATGGCGTGCGGTGGCGAAGGACGGAGCGGATCTGCCCGCATCACAGTCCACGGTTGGGCATGCCTATTTGCTCACTGGGCCGGGTGAGACGGCGGATTTCGAGTTTACGCCGACAGAGCCAGGGGCGATGCGACTTCAGGTGCAAACGCGGCTCGCCGGCTGGAATGTGCCGGTCAACGTGTTCATCACCGAATCAAAGCGAACGGCGGCGGCAACTGTGCCGTAGAGCGGGCGCGAATGTCGTCGGCGCGTATCGATGTATCTGGCTGGGTGCGGATTGTCAGAGTCTACGGTTTCAGGCTGACGATTGTGCGCCCGGTTTCGAAGTCAATCCATGCCTCGTGCTCCTTATCCGACGAGAGCATGAACCCGTGTCCCACCTGATCTATCCAGGTGAACCTGTCGCAGGAAGCGGCGAAGTCCTCGAGCCCTTCGATGTACTCACAGGGTTTTCTGAACGAGACGTGCCCGCCTCGTTCGGTGTGCTCGAAGGTAAGCCAGTCGCAGTCGAGGGCGAGACCATGCGTTCCGTGGATGATGGCAAAGTCAGCGAACCTGCCATTTTCGCTGAGCTTGAGGTCGCGCAGGATGAGCTGTCCAACCACAGCTTCAAGGCGGGTGTGACTGTCAAATGAGATGACCATCAGGTCATCGTCGTAATCTCCCGCTCTGCCAGCAAATGCGAGGATTATGGCGACCTCATTGAACGCTGTGTTATCGCCGTCCTTCTTGAGGGCATGAAGCTGCTTCTTCCGGATTACAGTGCAGTACGAGTCGACTTTGAGTGCTTTTGCAGTGGCCTCCTGTGATGGGTTATCTGGTTACCTCAAAGCTATCTGGCACCACTGACAGCCGACGTCGGACAGATCGGCGATTATTCACCTTCTTCAGGCGGCAACCTCGACATAGGTGGCTGTAGACCGCGGAGGAGGACCCGTCGCGCGTGAGGACGGCCATCGCGACGCGACTGCGGGAGGGCAGACAGCACCCTCCCGCAGTCACCTTACCATCGCGAGCGTCTCAGTTCTTGATCGCTTCGCCGGTCGATACCGCCGCCGGCAGCGTCGCGACGAGCGCACGTCTCTTTCTATCGCGCGGAACCGACCTCTCATCGGCAGCCGATCCCGCCGAAGCAGATCTCCTGAATGGCGCGCGAATGCCACCCAGGTCGAGCGCAGCGCGCACATACGCGTAGCGGCCGTTGAAGCCGGCTGGTGACTGGCCGGAGTAGATGTAGATGCCACGCGTCTGGTTCCCGGAGATCAGCGTGTCGGGATACGTGTCGAGAATATTGTTCGCGCCTACTGTGAGGTTGAGACTGTTGGCCATCCGGTACGAAACGGAAGCGTCGGTCACCCACTGTGCACCGAAGGTCTGGTCGCGCGTACCATCGGCTTGGCCCTGAAAGACGGTGAACTCGCCGAACCTGCTGGTGTGCAGGTTGGTGGTGAGCTGCCGCCATGTGTGGTTGAGCGTCAACCGGATGCTGTTCTGCGGCTGTCCCTTTTCGATCAGCGTCCGCTGGACGCGGTCGAAAAGTGCGGTGCTGACGGCTGCAAGCTGGGGTGGCGTGTCAGTTACGCGCGTCACCTTGGTCTTGTTCTGGTTATAGCCGCCCGTGAACCGGAGGAGTCCCGCGTTCTCCAGATTCAGGCCGTAGTTCACGACCACGTCCAGCCCGTTGGTCCGAGTATCGATCGCATTGGTGAAGTAACGGGCGCCACTGACACCCGGTATTCCATTGGCTGCCAGCAGGTTCCTGACGGAGGCGTCGATGAAATTACCCGAAAGCACGATCCGGTCTTCGATCTTAATACGATAGTAGTCGGCCGAGATCGAGAGGTTCGTTCCCTGCCGGAAGGTCAGTCCGCCGCTGAGGTTGACTGACTCCTCGGGCTTGAGAGCCGTCGCCCCGAGCAGCTGTGCGCCCTCGCTTCCGACCGCGAATGTGCGGATCTCGAATGGAACTCCACTAACGAAGTTCGTCGCGACCGACGAAAAGTTCGATTGCCCGAGTGAGGGCGCCCTGAATCCGGTCTGGGCCGCACCACGCACGGCAAGTCCGGGTACGATCTCGAGGCGGGCCGCAAGCTTTCCGTCGACCGTCGAACCGAAATCACTGTAATTCTCGGCCCGAGCGGCCACGGCGACGAGCAGCCGCTCCAGAGGTGTCGCTTCCAGATCGATGTAACCACCGACGTTCGTCCGTGATTCGTCGGCTTCATCTACCGGCCGGAACCCAGGGAACACCTGGGTGAATGGAGGAGCTGCGTTTCCGACGTTTGGTCCGTCGAGAATTCGAGCCGTACCAAGAGCGAACGATGCCGGCTCGCCCTGCTCCAGCTTGTATCCGTCGCGCCTGGCTTCTGCTCCGATCGCCACGTTCAGGCCTCCTACTGGAGTCGCCCTGAACAATCTTGAAATGTCGAGGTTGGCCACCGCCTGGTTGCTGCGAAGCGTCCCGGCATAGAATTCCGTCTGGCTCGCTGCGCCAAGGGACGTATTGAGCGTATTCTCGATGTCGAAGGCAAAGGAGTTCCCACCGTAGAGTCCGCCGAGGTCCCAGTTCCAGTCCCTCATGGCCCCTCGCGCTCCGATTGCTGCCGATCCATCCCTGATGCTACTGTTTATCATTGGCAGGAACCCGTTCGGGTAGATCGCTCGCACCGTCCGGTCGTCGCGTGAACGTCTGAAGAAGCCGGCGGAGAGACCGTCGCGCTTGCCAAGGCCGCCGAATCCGTAGATCGTGATGCCGCTGGCGAGCGGAAGCTCGCTGTTCAGGAAAACCGTCATGTCGCGCGACTCCGAATCCCCCGACCAGCTCTGCCGGAGCGACTGGTTGTAGATGCTCGTGCCGACAGGGACGTTCGTGCACCCGGGTGTACCCGTAATGCACTGGACGCTGGTGTCGGTGCGCGCGCGATTGGTGCTGTCGCGCATCCGGATTTCCCCGCTCAGGTGGATAAATCCGTTGCCCATGAGGGAGCGCCCGAAATTTCCCTCGACCTGAACCAGTCGTCCGTCGTCGAAGGATTCCGCTCCATCCGGCTTGGAAAAGATTCGCCCCACTGTCGTGGCCAGCGAAGTCTGCGGCGCGGATTTCAGGATGATGTTGATCACGCCGGCAATGGCGTCGGAGCCGTACTGTGCTGCAGCGCCATCGCGAAGTATTTCGATCCGGTCGATTGCGCTCGCGGGAATGGAGTTGAGGTCGACGCTGGTAGAGCCGCGGCCGACAGACTGATTGACGTGTACCAGCGCGGTCGTGTGTCGTCGCTTGCCGTTGACGAGGACGAGCGTCTGGTCGGGGCCGAGGCCGCGGAGGGTCGCGGGGCGGATGTGGTCGGTGCCGTCGTTGACGGATGGACGTGGAAAGTTGATCGATGGTGCGAGCATCTGCAGGATCTGGCTCGTCTCCGACAGGCCGGTCTGGGCGATATCCTCTGAGGTCAGGACATCGATCGGGGCAGGCGCTTCCAGCACCGTCCGGTCCATCGCGCGGGTGCCGGTGACCACTATCTGGTCGAGGCCGACCGGGCTGCTGACGAGCGCGAAGTTCTGGCCTGGCGCATCACTCCCGCCGACTCTCACTGTATCGACCGATGGAGCGTAGCCGATCTTCGTTGCCCGCAGCACGTAGGTGCCCGGGTTGAGCTGCAGGCGGTAGCTGCCGTCCGCCCTGGTGAGCGTCGACTGAGTGGTGCCAACGACCAGGACGAGCGCCCCGCTGATGCTCTGTGCGCTCCCGGCGTCAGTCACCCGGCCGCTGACAGTAGAGGCTTGCGCGTGGAGTGAGGGGGCGAGGCAAAGAAAGGAGAAGATGACAGCGAGCTTCGACAGCAGCCGGTGTTCACGCAACCACCCGGTTCGAACGCGCGAAATGCGCGATGACGCTGTATTGCAGTGAATCACTGGACAACCTCCTGGAGGAGCACGACGGCCGCCGCGCCTCGGATTGGCGCAACAAGGAGCAGCCAATATTCGTGCGGAGGGCGCACTCCGCAAACATTTCTTCGGCTTGGAGCTCATATAGGGCGGAAGGATGTGACTTCCTTCAGCGTGGTCATTCGTCCTCCGGGACGTCTGTCGGGGCGGAAGAAGGACAGAAAGCTTTCCCCCGGGCTCGACAATGATCACGCGATCAGGCGGGAATGACCGTCACCCCCTCCTGGCCGCTAAAATCCTTATCGAATGTCGCAATGAAGCCGGGGCTGTTCCGTCGAGCCACTGTCACGATCGCGGCATCTACGAAACTCAACTCACCAGCTCCCTGACGGAATTCGTCAAAGGTTTCGAGAAAGAGGTCAGAACACGCGACGAACCCCACCTCTCTGGCCTGGAGGAGTGCTGTGCCGACGCTGGTTGCGATGGTCAGGTCGCGCCGGGCGCGCAGTACGGTGACAACTTCGAGAAACACATACTCGAGCAGGAGTGGCTGTCCCCATTGACCCGCGACGAGGTGAACCATCGTCCGCGCTGCAGCGGGGTGCTGGATGTCACGCGTGTTGTGGTAGGCGATTATGAAGCTCGAATCGAGTACGATCATCCGGGCTACGAAGTCAGCGGCCGTAGACGATCGTATCGATCTCGCTGCTCAGCCGTTCGTTCCCGTCCGGGTATGGCTCCGGTGCGAGGTCAAGAAGGCTTCCGCTTCTGGGTAACGTGTCAGGCCGGCCAAGATAGACATGGATTGCCTCTGTCACCGTTTCGCCGACGGTTTTTCCGAGGATAGCTGCTCGAGCTTTGAGCTTCCGGTAGGCGTGCTCATCGAGATTGCGAATGGTTGTATCCATAGTGTATTGTAACACATGTGTACGACCATCGCAACACATGTAACAAGGTTGCGCCTGGGTGCCGGTAGGGCAGTACCTTTTGCGGGACCATGTCGCAGCCAAATTTGAAAGGAGCAGGGAGCTGATGATTCTCGTTGCGGGTGCTACCGGAGCTGTGGGGTCGGAGATCGTGCGCCGGCTTCTCGGGCGCGGGAAAAAGGTGAGGGCTCTTGTGCGTACTTCATCGGATCCCCAGAAGGTGGATTCTCTGGAGAAGGCAGGGGCGGAAATTGCTCGCGGTGACTTGAAGGATGCCGCCTCCCTCGAGCGAGCGTGTCATGGAGTCTCGGCGGTGATCTCTACGGTCAGCATGATCGGCACTGGCAAGGAAGGCGATTCCTTCGAGGCAACCGACAGCGAAGGCACTCGCAATCTCATCGATGCGGCCAGGGCGGCGGGTGCGGAGCGATTTCTTTTTATCTCGTTCGATCTCTCCGGTATGCCGGATGCTCCGATCGTGAAGGCGAAGGGGGAAGTAGAGGATCACCTCAAGTCGAGCGGACTGGATTACACAATCATCCAGCCGTCGTTCTTCATGGAGAACTGGCTTGGCCAGATG
>JBPCJP010000082.1:0-6677 GCA_051005175.1 Gemmatimonadaceae bacterium
TACGCGCACAACGATTACGAGAATGCGCGACCGCTCGACGAGGCGCTGGAGCGTGGGTTTCGCGGCGTTGAAGTCGACTTGTTCCTCGTCGACGGCACGCTTCAGGTCGGCCATGACCGCCGACGGGCGCGGGCCGGAGCCACGTTCGAGGCACTGTACCTTGCCCCGCTACGCGCGCTGGTTACGCGGTGCGGCATGCTCAGGTCCGATGGCCAACCCTTCCTTTTGGCGGTCGAGCTCAAGGAGGGCTCGCAGGCTGCGTACAATGCGCTTGTTCACCTGCTTGGTCGGTATCAGCCGCTGTTCGCAGGCACGGCAGCCGGGCGCGTGCTGGAGGCTCCGGTCGAGATCGTTCTGGTGGGTTGGTATCCACCGGGCGCGTTAGTCACGCGAGGCGCCGACTCGCTCCTGCAGCTGCAATATCGCCTAACTCGTCCGGGCCCACTTTCCCTGCGAGATCCGGCGCGACGTGTGCGACTGGTCAGCGTTGACTACGGCAAGACCATCGGCCGATGGTGGGGACGCCCCGCACATCGGCGACGGTGGATCGCGACGCTCCATGCCGTGAAGGGCTCCGCGCCGGGGCGTTTGCTGCGGGTACACAACGTGCCACGCGATGCGACCGTGTACTATCTCCTGCTCGACGCAGGAGTGGACTTGATCGGTACCAAAGACCTTGCAAGAACACAATCCTTGCTTTCCCAGGCTCGAGGCGGGCTCGAATAGTCTTCGTGAGTTCGGATGGCCTTCCGCGTGACAGGCGCTCGAGCCATCGGCTGCCTCTGCGTCACGCTTGCTGAACAGGATCAGGTATGGCTGGGAGCAAGAGAACCCCCAGCAGAAAATGAGGCCGTTGACGCGAATCTGATTCGGGGTCATCTTCTGCCACCCCACCACAGAGAAGGAGTCACAGGATGAGTTCAGCAGCTCATAGAAGCCGCTTCATGCTGGCCCCGGTTGCCGCAGTAATGCTTCTCGGCTCATCTCCCTCAAGCGCCGAAAGCCAGTTGCCTGCCGACATGGCGGCGGCGAAGGCGGCTCTCGCCAAGTACGCCGATCCCATCGTCGCAATCCAGAACGGATATTTCTCGACGCTCTCCTGCGTGGATTTCTCGAGCGACGTAAAGGATGGCGACATCGTTTACCCGAAGGGCGCGATGGGGGTGCACTTCATCAACACGGCCAACATCGGCCCCACGCTCGATCCGGAGAAGCCGCAGATCCTGCTGTACGAGCCGGTTGGAGACAAGCTCGTTCTCGCCGGGGCTGAGTGGTTCATGCCGGTCGAGGTATCAGGCGGAACCGCGCCGAGCATTTTCGGACAGACGCTTGCCGGCCCGATGGACGGACATGAGCCCATCATGCCGAAGGCGGCGCGCCACTACGATCTGCACGTGTGGTTCTACAAGGATAACCCAAACGGGATATTCATCTCGACAAACTCCACCGTGAAGTGCCCGGCGAACGCGTCGTACACGCACGACCTGGCGAAGCACCACTAGCTTAGTCGCACGCACCCGGGGCGAGGTCGTTTAACCGATCGCTGCCTGCCGTCTGCGGCCTGCCGATGCTGACTGCAACCTGCTTCCTGCAAGGCGTGCAGGAGGCAGGCACTATCCGCAGGATTGTGAAACGCCGTTAATGCCAACAGCTAAGCGCTGAAGCTGCCAACAGCTAACAGCGGGCCTTGGGCCCCCGGCGTCCCTTTATCTCAACGCGCCCAGCCTCCTCAACGCGTCGACCAGCAATCTCAACCTGGCTCCGTCAGACGAAGCAGCCTCCCCCTCGAGCTCGGCCGATAGCTGAATCAGGGCCGCATTGCGCTGAGTTCCCGACAATCCTTCTGCCCGCACCAGCGCATTGCGAACGTCGGAAATCCTGGGGCCGCTGAGTCCGTTCGACCGCTCGAGCTGGTCAACGTACGCGCGGGCGAGGGCAAAGCTCGGCGGCCACGTGAGCTTCGGCTGTTCCTGGGCGTTGAAGTACTCGAACCGCACTGACCTGGCCGCGTCCAGTTCATTCTGTGATATGTGAGCGCCTGGATTCAGCTCGAAGATGTCGAGTCCGCGCGCGATCTCCGAGCTCACGATGACCCCGTTGTACCAGTACGCCGACCACGCTCCCCCACTCGCCATTCTGGTCGTGTCCACTGG
Organism: Gemmatimonadaceae bacterium; assembly: GCA_051005175.1. Taxonomy (GTDB): domain Bacteria; phylum Gemmatimonadota; class Gemmatimonadetes; order Gemmatimonadales; family Gemmatimonadaceae; genus UBA4720. Next base: position 2,154 of record JBPCJP010000082.1, read on the forward strand.
GCCGCGATCGAAGTAGGCGATTTCAACTGGACGCGCAGCATCAGTCCAGTCGAATACAGTTATGCCCCCCTGATACCATGCCTGGACCATCACGTCCCTGCCGGGGATGGGGATGAGGGATCCGTTGTGGGCTACGCAATTCTCCTGAGGGGTCTGCGCGACAGGGAGCTTGTAGTAGCTCTGGAACTCCATCTTCCTGTCGCGAAGGGTGAAGATCGCGTTTGCCCCCCACTCCTTTCTGTCGGTGATCCGGCACTTGGGTTGTCCCCCGCCGCCCCATTCATCGGAAAAAAGGATCTTCGTTCCATCGTTGTTGAACGTCGCCGAATGCCAGTACGAGAAGTTCGAGTCGGCCACGGCCGCAACGCGGACAGGATTTATGGGGTTGCTTATGTCGATCAGCATCCCGTAACCCTCGCATGCACCGCCGGCCAGGCCTATCGCCGCATAGACGGTTATGTCGTGGCACTGCGTCGGTCCGGCACCCGGACCCGGCTGCGGACCTCTTGCTACGGCGAGGATTCTCGGCAGCGCAGCTCGCAGTACCGCAGTATCCGCCGCCGTGGGAGCGCCGGTCCCCCCGCGAGCCGCAACAATGCTGTCGAGAAGCGGAGTGATAACGGTGCTGCTGACAACGCGCTCCCTGCCGGCTCGCATTTCGATGAACGCCCCCTCGGCACGTGCCTTTGCGATTGCTGCCGCCTGGGCAGCGAGATCTTCCGGAGTTTCCCCATGACGCGCTGGCGCAGTCAATCCGGTGAATATCCTTGGAGTGCTTACGACAGCCGCCTGTTCCGGATGAGCCAGCGGAACCTTTATCACTTCGAGGCGGAAGAGTGCCGAATTCGGATCCTGTTCCGGGAGGGCCGAGATGCAGCCGGGAAGCTCGCTTGCCTGGCGGACCGCTGCTGACCCCGAGATGTAGATGTAAACGTTGTCGGCATCGTCCGGATCGACGAGGACCGTGTGCGTGTGCGATCCGCGACATGTCTGGACATTCGCCAGATATCGTGGAGCGCGGATGTCCGTGATGTCGAAGATGCGAATGCCGCGCAGGCGTTCTTTGCTAACTGCTGTCGGTACTCCCTGCGGCCCGCAGTCGAGGCGCCCGCTGAGACTTTCGCCTGACACGAACAGCAGGTTCTTGGAAACCGACACGTCACTCTGGGATGCGGGACAGAAGTACTCTGTCGCCAGCAGAGGCCGGCGTGGATCGGAGATATCCCACACCTGGTAGCCGTTATAGTTGCCTTGTATTGCGTACTGGCCGGTGAACGCCAGGTCGCTGTTGGTTGCGCCGGCGAATTTCTCCGGTGGCGGAGTGGCCGAGAGCAGGCGGAGGTTCCATGACGCCGTGCCGGCGTCGTGGAGTCCACCCTTGAGCCCGACGCGCGGATCCGGTGTGGGCGCTGATGCGGATACGCCTGTCGGTGGTCGTCCGCCGATAGTGGTGGTGTTCGCTGTCGCGCAGGCGGATAGCGAAATGAGCCACGCGATGGCCGCGAGTTGTGGCAGTTTCATCGAGGTTGTCCTGTGCCGAGGGTTGTGAGCATCTGCTCCATTCGCGCGATCTCCGTGAGCTGGTCGACGTTCACGTCGGAGGCGAACCTGAATACCGTTTCGTCCTGGGCCGCGCCGTCCGTAGCGAAGAGCTCATTCACCATCACAGCTGAGCCACGGTGGTGCTGGATCATGAGAGTGAGGAAGAGGCGGTCGAACTCAGGCCCTGTTGCCTGCTGGAGCTGAGCCAGCTGCGCCGAGGTGAGCATTCCAGGCATCGTCATTTCGTGGCCGACATGCGTTGTCATGTCATGTGCCGGGTGCTGGCCCCGGTCGCGCAGCCACTGCTCAGCCAGGGCGATCTCATCCTGCTGCGAGCTCGTGATACGCTCTGCCAGGATTTTTACTGAGTTGCTTGCCGCTCGCGTCGGGGCGAGGGCGCTCATCGTCACGGCCTCCGAATGATGGACGATCATTGCCGACATGAAGCGGATGTCCGCGGCGGTATATGGATAGCGGGCGCTGTCGGCTCTTGCTCTCGCGATCGCGGCAGCGTCAGGAGTAGTCGGCGGTGCGGCCGGCCCCTGATGGCCGGCGCCGGCGCCCGCGCACGCGGTGGACAGCGCCAGGAATGCCAGCAGGGCTACCCGAGGCCGAGCCGCGGGCGGGATCTTGATCGGGGCTAGGCCCTCGGGTCGGTTGAATGCGATTACCATGGTGGCTCTATATGGCAAGTACCATGCATTCGGATGCACCGGGTGCATTGACAAGGAATTCTCCGCTGTTTCTTGCGGTATCGGGCTCGAGCGAACAGTATAGATGTGCGACCACGCCCGTCCCCTGGTCCGCAGGCAATCCAGATCCCTCGGCCGATCCTGCGAATGGCCTCCCCACCAGCAACCATGCGAGGTTCCTGATGAGACCCATCCTGCGCTCCCCCCTTGCTTTTGCACTCGGATTCCTCACCCTGGCCTGCAGCCGTGACCGGGCGGATGGAGGTGCCGGCGGTGCCTCTGCCGACGGTACCACTGGAGTCGTGGAGATCGTCGCCAGGGGCTTGAGCTTCGAGGCGCCTGACAGCATCCCTTCCGGGTGGACGACCGTTCGACTCAGGAACGACTCGGAGATGGTCCACTTCGCGCTGCTGCAGCGGCTTCCGGAGGGAGCAGGATTGGTCGAACACCAGCGGGAGGTTGCTCCCGTTTTCCAGCAGGGTTTCGATCTTCTGAAAGCCGGTAAAGGCGAGGCGGCGATGGCGAAGTTCGGCGAGCTGCCTCCGTGGTTTCCGAATATCGTATTCGCCGGTGGAGTGGGGCTCCTCGACGCCGGCCAGACCGCGGAGACAACGCTCTACCTCGAACCCGGCAGATACCTCATCGAGTGTTATGTAAAGACCGGCGGGATATTCCACTCCTACAACCCGTCACCGGGCGCTTATGGAATGGTGCGTGAGATCACTGTGACTTCTGACAGCTCGCGGAATCCTGAGCCATCAGCAACCGTGAATGTCACAGTCTCCAGCGCGCGTGGAATCGAGGTGGCCGGCCAGATGGTTCCGGGGACGCAGACCGTGGCAGTTCTGTTCGAGGACCAGAAGGCGCACGAACATTTCATCGGTCACGATGTGAATCTCGTTCGTCTCGAGGATAACACCGACATGGCGGCGCTGGCGGCATGGATGGACTGGTCGCAGGCGACTGGACTCGACACGCCTGCACCGGCGGTGTTCCTTGGAGGCGCGCAGGAGATGCCGGCGGGGGGAAAATCGTATGTCACGGTAACTTTGGAAGCCGGCCGATACGCCTGGATCGCCGAAGTCCCGAATCCCGCTGCGAAGAACATGATAAAGGAATTCACCGTCGGGGGATGACGCGTCGTTGTCCGTTTTCCGTTTGACGGGGAAAGGCCATCCATTATCGGAAACGGTGATCTGCATGCGAAGAACATCGCAATTCTGAAATCAATCAGACCCGGGAGTCTCGGTAATGCACCCGAGGCACAGGGCATCCGATACTCCCCGCTCTATGATCTGGTGAATACCGCCATTGTCGTTCCCGGTGATCTCTTTGCACTGCGCCTCAACGGAAAGCAGAACAATCTGCGCAAAAAGGATTTCGCTGCTCTCGCGAAGCTGTGGGGTTTGAGCCGCGACGCCTCCGACGCGCGCATCGAGTCCATCCTGTCGCGAATCATGAATGAGCTGGCCGCAGTTCTGGCGTTATCGCACCTGTCGGACAGCTTAAAGGAGCGTTACCGACTCACAGCTGAGAGGACTGCCGATCTACTGTGAATCTCTCAACCCATCGCGCTGAATTCTCAGGATCGACTACTTGAGCGTATACGCGCTCACCAGGTCCTGCTGGAGCTGGTCCCGAGCGGCTTGTCCGTTCCGAGGCTGTCGGCCCATGCCTGAATCGCCTGATGGCCGATCACCCGGCCTGCATCGACATCCTCAAGCGCTTCGAGCGTCATCCTATCGCGCTCCTCCTCCTGATCGACCCAAGCCGCGAGCGCCTGCTTCATCACCCAGCCACGCCGGCCCGCGTCGTCAGGTCGGACCCACTCAGTCAAGCGCGGATCAACCCATCGCTGCTACGAATCTCACGCAAACATTTCATACCGCGGCATGCTTCCGCTTGCGCGCACGCTCCGCGGCTACGCGATCCGCGAGATAAACCTTGAGCAGGCTCTGATAGGGGACGTCGCGCTCGTTAGCCAGCGACTTCAGTTCGCTCAACAGGGTGTCCGGCAGCCTGACAGAAATTGCCGTCGTAGACGGCCGCAGGTTCGGAAATCGAACCACCTCTACCCTTGACCAGTCCACGTACTCGGTTGAATCTGCCTTCGACCAGAAATCCTGCTCCTCTTTCTCCGACTTAAACGTCGGGATCTTTTGCAAAGCGCTCTTTGACTTCGCCATAGCGCACCCTCTCCTTTCGATTCATGTCGCGTGCGGCAAGCACTCGAACCCGGGTGCCTCGCAAGGTGAAAACCAGAAATAGCCAGCGATCTTCGAAGCTATGC
>JBPCJP010000083.1:0-16472 GCA_051005175.1 Gemmatimonadaceae bacterium
GCCGGTGGGACGACATTCTCGCCGAGCCGCTGCCGCCTGCTACCCTGCGGATGCCGACTGCGATGGCATGGTATGCTCGCGGCGTCGCCCACGCGGCAAAGGGCGACTTCGCGAATGCGAGAGTCGCTCTTGATTCAGTCGTTGCGATAGACAAGGCCACTCCCGCTGACAACGAGTTCAAGGGACCTGTCGGCATTGCGATGCACGCACTCATGGGCGAGATCGCGACTCGTAGCGGCAATCAGGACGAGGCGATCGCACATTTCCGCGAGGCTCACATGATCGAGGACCAGGCGCTCTACTTCGAGCCGCCCAAGTGGTACTACCCGATCAGGCAGTCCCTCGGCGCAGCGCTGCTGAAGGCGGGACGCCATGCCGAAGCTGAAACAGCGTACCGCGATGACCTCAAGCGCTTCCCGGAGAACGGGTGGTCGCTCCATGGACTTGCCGCCGCGCTGAAGGCTCAGGGCAAGACGGCTGAGGCCGCTGAGGTCGAGAAACGCTTCGAGAAGGCGTGGACCGGCGCCGACATAAAGCTCGTCGCATCGCGATTCTAGCTCTTCATCTCGATAGTTCCACGCCGTCGGCTAGCCGGCGGCGTGGAAGTCTATCACCTGCTGAATCGTCCGCGTGCAAACCGGGCAGAATGGCACGTTATTGCGGGTGAACATTATGCAGTCTATCGCCGGCCGGTAAAACGCGTTCGCATCGTAGTTGGCGCCCTGAAATGCTCCGGTGCTTTTCGCATGAGGCGCCGAAGCAAAAAGCGTTGAATCGAATGCACGCGCCTCCCGCAGGAGCGCGGACATCTCCGATTCCGGGCGCCGGTCCGCCCGCAGTTGCGCGCGGCGCCGCTGGATCTCGCGGGAAAAGGTCTCGTGCTGCTGCTTCGGCCACGGAGTCGGGATCGGCACGCCCGGAGTTACGAGGTCTTTCCACTTGAGGTTGCCGCGGTCGAGAAGCGCGGTGACATTCGGCTCCCACGGCTCGATTATGGTGGCGGGGGGCTGATAAGCTACCGGAGACGTGAAGTACTCGTCCGCGAGGGCAGCGAAATGGTGGCCGAACTCATGAACGAACAGGTAATTCGCCCATTCGTTGTCAACGGCGACTGTCGAGTAGATGTTGTAGAGCCCACCGCCTCCGTAGACGTCGCTGTTCACGAGAATCGTGGCGAATTCGTAAGGAGCATTCGACGCGATCGTGCGAAAGCCGCGATTATCCATCGTCAGGACGTATCGCTCTGAACCGAACACGTCGTAGGTAGTCCCCACCGGCGACGCTATGTGCACACCGTTCGACGGCCGCGAAATACCAGACTGTGGAGACGGTGGACAGAGACCCCAGATGTTGAACGACTTGCGCCGGCTCCTGTAGGGCTCGACTGAGAACATCGCCTCGGCCATCCTCTTCGCGTCGGCCGGGAACTTCGCTGCACACTCGCCTGCTGTGTACCCATCACCGAGCAGAAGGATGTCGACTTTGTCTGACGGGTCTCCGTTGCGCTCGACCTCGAGCGGCACGTGCCGCACCGGCGCGGAACGGTCGATGAACATGTCGGAGGGATCGACCCTTGTTCGCCAGGCTTCGGCAAACCGGTTCGCCTCATCCCGCTTGAATACGACGATGTCAACTACTCCGGACGGCTCGGGGAATCTGAGAGATTCGTGGAACGTGCGGCTCATTTCGCTCGCTTCTGCTGTCGTCACCCACTCGGCGTAGATTGGGCTGTATCCGCGCGCGAAAAGAACCTTCCCGGTCGTATCGCGTACCTCGAAGCGATAGCTGCCGAAGCCGCTCGGATCGACGTTCTTCCCCCTGGGTCCCGACCAGGCATGCGGCTCGACGACCACTTTGTCGAGGCTGAACACCTCAGCCGTCACGCCGCCCGTATGATGGAAATCAAGCCGCCACGAAGCAGGTAGCGCGGCTGACGAAGCCGCTTCAGCAAAGACCCATATTGCGGCGGTGAGAAGTGCCTTCATGTTCTCCCTTCATGGCTGCGGGTGAGTGCGCTGCTGTCGCCGGCGTGTATCCTGAACTACGAGTGTCGTTCATGGTGAAAAGCCGGACGTCGCGCTAGGCAGTCGCTCTCGAGAGGAACAGCGTCTGCGTGGGGTAGGCGAACTCGATTCCTTCCTCCTCGAACCGCTCGTGGATCCTCAGGTTCACGGCCTGCCTGATGTCCATCGAACGGATGTAGTCGGCGTCGAGAACGAAATACACTGTCTCGAAATTCAGCGAGAAGGGGCCATACTCCATGAAGTGAGACCGGTCGAATCGCACCGGGGTCTGGGAGGTCACTGCCTCGCGTATTATCTCCGGGATCATGATGAGTTTTTCCCGCGGCGTCTGATATGTCACGCCGATCTCGAAGACGATCCTGCGCTGTGACATGCGACCGAAGTTTCGGAGCCGGCTGCTGAGAAGGTCGTCGTTGGAGAACACTACCTGCTCTCCCCACATGCTCCGGATCCGCGTCGTCTTGAGTCCGATGTGCTCGACGTGCCCGCGGAAGTCGTCAACCACCATGAAGTCGCCGATCACAAACGGCTTGTCGAGAACGATCGACAGAGAAGCGAACAGGTCCTTCAGGATGTTCTGCATCGCGAGGGCTATGGCGATGCCGCCTATGCCAAGCCCGGCAATCAACGCGGTGACGTCGATCCCGAAGTTGTCGAACGCGACGAGGAAAACGAGGATCCACGCAAGCAGCTTCGCGGCGAATACCACGGCGGTGACCGTCGTGGCGCTGCTGAAATCGCCCCCCTCCCGCTGCCGCTCGCCGTACCGGTCGAGCCAGATACCGAGCCCACTCGTCATCCAGATTCCCGCCTGCACGAGAAATGCGAGCAGCGCGGCCAGCGCGACTGCCCGCGCCCCCCGGCCGGGCAACACGAGGAACGAGGAGGCAGCGAAAATCGCGAGGACGATGAGGAAAAGGTGACTCGTCCGCCGCAGCGCATGAACCACGACGTCATCCCAGACGGCAAGGGTCCGCTTCGATATCGATTCGAGCCGGTCGCAGATGAGGCGCAGGACGACTTTCATAAACAGAAAAGCGGCGACCCCCACGCCCGCCCCGATGAGCCACTGCCTTACCGTGTTATTCCATATCGGCGTTTCGAGCAAGATCGCGATGCTCTCCATCATCTACGCGCTGCTGCCTGCTCTTATCTGATTTTCCAGAAGCAGCGCGCAGTGCGCGGCAAGTCCGGCTGTGTCGAATTTCGTTCCGTCATTCGCCTGCCAGACGCAGTCGTCGAACGAGCTCGCTATCGGGTGAAGCACCAGCTCCGAGATGATCGACGCGGCCTCGGGCTTCCGGTGGCCGCCTCCTCCACGTGACACGGTTCCGCGCCATACGTTGACATGGAGTTCTCCGAGAGTCGCCTGGGACCGGGTGTCGACGAACCACGACACGCTCACCGCAGCGTCCTTCGCCTGGAGCACGCACCCGCTGGGAGTTCGGTGCTGCTCGATCGGGCCGCGGAACTGGTCGCCGCGCTTGAGGACTTTTTCGGGAGCGAGCTCATCGAGCAGCGCCGTGACGGAACGCTGAACGGCATTCTTTTCTTTCGCCGTAGGGGAAGTTCCCCACGCGCGTCCGGTTTCGTTGCCGGAATCACTCATAGCTGTTGTCCTTCCTGGAATTTTGTGTTTGAAGTGAGCCGGTACTCAAAAGCTTCCACTGAGCACCATGTAAACAAGGACCCCGGCAATGACGACGAGCATCAGGGCCATGATCGACGACTGTACCGTGGTCGCACCTCTTGTTCGAGCCCGCCAGAGACCGGCGGCACCCGCGACGATGACAACCATCATGAGAAGGCCAATCAGAAGGGGAATTGACATCGGCAGCCTCCAGCCAGTGTGATAAATAGGCCTGTCACAACATGAGCGGAAGGGTCGCCGCCATGTTCCGTCATTGCCGAGGCAATACAAACGCGACTATCGCGTCCGACGCCTTCCACGTTTCGCCGTCTCCGCCCGCCGCGATAACCACATACTGGCGGCCATCAGCGCCTCGATAAGTCATCGGCGTCGCCTTGCCACCTCCCGGCAAAGCTGCCTTCCAGACCTCGCGACCCGTGTCGATGTCGAACGCACGGATGAACGGGTCGATGGTGGCCGCCAAAAAAACGAGTCCGCCGGCAGTGGCGATCGGCCCTCCGAGATTCGGCGCTATGGGCTGCTCCCACGCCTTCGTTCCGGTCTTCAGGTCGATCGCGACGAGTGCACCCGGTGCCCCCGGCGTGCAGCCGATGTCCGGTGGCACGAAGAGAATCTTTCGCCGCATGATGTACGGCGTTCCACGCATCCGGGTATCCTCGTAGCCGATCCTCGAGCGCGATTCTCTCAATGAATCGAGGTTCGCCGACGAAGCAGGGATCAGCTGCACCATCGCCGCCAGCCGGTTCACCGGGACCACCGCTACCTGGCGCACGGGATCGAATGCAAGGCCTCCCCAGTGAGCGCCGCCGATGTTCGATGGAATGACTAGCGTGCCCTCCAGTGAAGGCGGAGTAAATATCCCTTCATTCCTCAAACGGCGAACAAGCTGCTGGCAGTCCGGATGTGGCGTAACACCATCCCAGTTGTGTGGGCTGAGGCTCGAGTGCGCAGCGTCTGCGGGATCCTGGGGAACGGGGTCCCATGACCACCTGAGCCGGCCGGATCTCGCATCGTACGCGCGCACCTCTCCGGTCGCGGCATCAGTTCGATTGTTGTCAGCGACCGCCGACCCGATCACCACGAGATCGCCGATGATTGCCGGAGGCGACGTCACCTCGTACTCGGCGAACTCGAACGGCGCGTTCCTGAGGCCCAGCCTCAGGTTCACTGTCCCGGAATCCCCGAAGCTGCGTATCAGGGTACCGGTCGCCGCCTCGAGCGCGATTAGACGCGCGTCAGTCGTGGCGAGAAAGATCCTGTCCTGCCATGCAGATACGCCGCGATTGGTGAAGTCTCCGAACCGGATCTTCGCCTCGACGCCTGCATCGAACCGCCACTTCTCACGACCGGACACCGGATCGAGCGCCATGACTTTTCCAAGCGGAGTGCTGATGTACATCACTCCCCCAAGCACGATCGGAGTTACCTCGAGCGATCGCCGGCGCCCGGGATCGGGCAGCGGCTCACCGGTGTTGTATGTCCACGCCACCGTCAGGCGGTTCACGTTGTCCCGGTTTATCTGGGCAAGCGGCGAGAACCGCGAGCCAAGAGCGTCGCGGCCGTGTGCGGGCCATTCATGGCTCGCGGTGTCGGGGACCTGTGCCGCGACACCGCTCGCAGGTGCGGCGAAAGCGATCAGCAGGATTGCAGCGGCCCCGGAAATTGACAGCCACGATGCAGCAGGCATGCGCTTGACCTCCTCTCGGTTTTGCATCAGGCGCCGGCGATGTCCTGAATGCCGGCGATGAGACGCGAGAATTCGCCAGCGGTCGTGTAGATCCCGCAACCCGCCCGCACCAGTCCCGAATCGGCGAGTCCGAGGCGCTCGACGACAGTCATCGCATAAAAATCCCCGTGTGAAACGAAGACCCCGCGGTCAGCGAGCCGCGTCGCGACATCTTCCGGCCGAATCCCCCTGATGGTGAATGCCACGGTCGGCGTGCGCGGAATGCCCGGTGGTGGCCCGTAAAGCTTCACTGCTTCAATTGCCTCGAGCCCGTCCCACAGTTGCCGGACGAGCGCTGTCCCTCGTCCATGCAGCGCCTCGTATGCCTCCGCAAGCCGATCACGTCGGGTACCGTCGCGTCCGCTCAGCGACGCCAGGAAGTCCACCGCCGCGGCCGCTCCGACTATCCCCTCATGATTCAGCGTCCCCGTCTCGGCTCTCTCCGGAGCGGCCTGACCCGCGGGAAGAAGTCTCGGAAAGTCCAGATCGCCAAGCAGCTCTGCCTTCGCGAACAGGATCCCCACGTGAGGACCGTAGAACTTGTATGCCGAGCAGGCGAGGAAGTCGCAGCCGATGGATTCGACATCGACGAGCGCATGCGGAGCGTAGTGGACCGCATCGACGAACACCAGGGCACCTGCATCATGGGCGATTGTTGCCGCGGACCGAACGTCGCTGATGGTGCCTAGCGCATTTGATGCGGCACCGATGGCGAGGAGTCTGGTCTTTGAAGTGAGCTTCCCGGCGAGGTCTTTCAGGTCCAGCTGGCCCGATTCCGGGTCCATTCGTACAGTCCGCACCTCGACGTTTCTATCGCGTGCCATCTCGCGCCACGGATCGACGTTCGCGTGGTGGTCCAGCTCTGTCACGACAATCTCGTCGCCCGACTGGAGCCGTCTGCCCACGGCGCGGGAGAGATGAAGCGTGAGAGTCGTCATGTTCGCGCCGAATGCGATCTCATCGGACGAGGCGTTGAGGAAATCCGCGAACGCCTGCCTCGCCCCCGACAGCGCTGCGTCCGTCTCGGCGCTGGACGGATACGACCAGTGAGTGTTTGCGTTGTGGTGATGGAGGTAGTCGAGCATCGCATCGCCTACCTGACGCGGGACCTGGGTGCCGCCCGGCCCGTCGAAATACGCTACAGGGTGACCACCTTCGTGGCGGTCGAGGGCTGGAAAGTGGGTCCTGATGGATTCTACAGTAGCGACTGCCAATGGCACTCCTGTTATGATTTCCTGATGACGTTCAGGAAACCGACGCCGGAAGAGCTGAAGCGCGCCTATGGAAGGAGCATTCCGGATCTCATCGGGCCAAATCTCAGGATTCTCTTCTGTGGTATCAATCCCGGCCTCTATTCCGGCGCCACCGGATTGCACTTCGCCCGACCGGGCAATCGCTTCTGGCCAGCGCTTCATGCTGCGGGTTTCACGAAGCGCCTGCTCGCTCCCTGGGAGAACCAGGAGTTGCTGGCGGCGGGATATGGCGTTACAAACCTCGTCCGCCGCACGACCCCGACCGCGGCAGAGCTGAGCGATGAAGAGTTTCGCGCGGGGCGCGCATCGCTCGCCCGAAAAGTCAGGAAGTATTCACCGCGCTGGGTCGCCGTACTAGGGCTGGGCGCCTACCGGACTGGGTTCGCCAGTCCGAAAGCGACTGTCGGGCGTCAGCTCGAGCGGATCGGGACGGCGTGGTTGTGGGTGCTTCCGAATCCAAGCGGTCTCAACGCGAATCACCAGCTTGCGCAACTTGCCGCGATGTTCAGGGAGTTACGGGTTGCATCAGATGCTTCCTGAGGGGGCGTATTTCGTGCATCTCGCCGGGTCGTGACTCTCCATTCGAAAGCCGACGAACCGATTGAGGCCGGCGCGGTAGTTCCGGCAGATCCGGCGACGCGCCCCGAAGACATTCCTCTTCACGAAGATGTCCGCCGTCTTGCCGCAGCTCTCGGGCGTGTAATCGGGCGGCTCGAGGGGCAAGACGCATTTCACACGGTGGAGAATCTTCGCCAGGCCTGCCGCGCGCGCCGACGCGAGGATCCTGACGCGGAAGGCATCCCGGCACTGCTCTCCGAGGTCTCTGCGCTGCCGATCGAACTTGCCGCGCTCACCGCGCGCGCTTTCACGCTGTTCTTTCTCCTCATCAACACTGCCGAGCAGGTGCACCGTGTTCGTCGAACGCGTGCGTACGAGCAGGATGAGAGCGCGCCCCCTCAGGTCGCCTCGGCCCGATGGGCAATGAGCGAGCTTCGGCGCAACGGTCACTCGGCGGAAGATGTGGCGAATGCGATCGACCGGCTCGATGTCCGGCCCGTGCTCACGGCACATCCCACGGAGTCGACTCGCCGCACACTTCTCGCCCTGCAGTCGAGGGTCGCCGATCTCCTGCTTCAGCGTGAGATGGTTGCTCCCGCGGGGCGCGAGGCGATCGAGGATTCACTCGATGCCGAGATAGAGCTGCTGTGGCTTACATCGGAGGTCCGACGGGATCGGCCGACCGTGCTCGATGAGGTGAGCAACGCCCTCTGGTACCTCGAGACGCGGCTTCTCGACGCGGTAGCAGGTGCACGCGATGCGCTGGTCCACGCGTTCGAGGACGAGTTCGCCGAGCGTGAGGGTCTGGGCGCTCCTGATCCACTCAGGATCGGCAATTGGGTCGGCGGCGACAGGGATGGCAATCCATTCGTGACCCCTGATGTCACTATCGCCGCCCTTCGTCGCGGCAGTCACGTGATACTCGGCAGATACAGGGATTCGCTGGATAGTCTTGCTGAGCGGTTGTCTGTCTCGTCCCGGCTCGTAAGCGTATCAGATGCGTTGCGCGAGTCGCTCGCTGTCGACAAGGATGCTCTTCCCGGAGTGTGGGAAGCGAACGCACGGCGCAATGAGGACGAGGCGCTGAGGTTGAAGGTCAGCTTCATGGCTGCGAGAATGGCTGCTGCCCGCGAGCTCGTTGCCGCCCGCGATGCGGGACTCCCTGCGCACATGCCGGCAGCCTATCCCGATGCGGCCGCGTTCGAGCGCGACCTGCTCCTGGTGAGCGAGACGCTGATCACGGCAGGCGCGGAACAGGCGCATCGCACGCTCGTTGCGCCGCTCCTCGCTAGCGTACGCGCGCACGGCTTTCATGGGTTCGTCACAGACATTCGCGATCACGCGTCGGTGCACGCTGCCGCTGTTGATGAGATTGCGTCGCGGGTCGGTGAAGCGCCGCTGGAGGGTGAGACGCTGCGAACCGAGCTCGTGGGAAGACGCCCACTTGCTGGTGCGCACACCAGCGTGAGCGAGGAAACTCAGCGTGTGCTCGATACATTTGCGGCGATAAGGACCATGCAACTCGAGCTCGGAGAAGGTGCTGTCTCGACCTACATAGTGTCGATGACGAATTCCGCCGACGATCTCCTCCGGGTGTTGTTGCTTGCGCGTGAATCCGGCCTGGTCGACCTGGCTGCAGATCCGCCTGTGTCGCGGATCGACGTCGTGCCGTTGTTCGAGACTCTCAAAGATCTCGAGCGTGCCCCGGAGATCATGAGCTCGCTGTTCGCCGATGAAGTGTATCGGCGGCAGCTTGGGGCGAGAGGCAACCGGCAGGAGGTGATGATCGGCTACTCCGATTCAGGAAAGGATGCGGGGATAATCGCATCGTCGTGGGCATTGTATGTCGCGCAGCAGGAGCTCGCCGATGTCTGCCGCGGCGCCGGAGTTGATCTCCGGCTCTTCCATGGCCGCGGCGGGAGTGTCGGTCGCGGTGGCGGCTCGCCGGTGTACCGCGCGCTCGCTGCTCTTCCGCCCGGGACCGTGGATGGGCGGATCAAGATCACCGAGCAGGGCGAGATAATCTCCCAGCAATTCGGCCTGGCTCAGATCGCCGAGCGTACTCTCGAGGTGACTTTGTCGGGTGTGCTGTTGCAGGCGTTCAGCGACTGGCGCGATGGCGTGGGCGCGGAAGAGGTTCAGCGCTTTGACGACGTGATGAAGCGTCTGGCTGCGCGGTCTCTGGAAGTTTATCGGGAGCTCGCGCACGAGGGGGATGCTCTCTTCGATTTCTTTAAGAAGGTTACGCCTGCCGGTGAGCTCGCGCATGCGCGTTTCGGCTCCCGGCCGGCGTATCGTCCAGGCGCGAAGAAGGGGATCGATGGAATCCGCGCGATACCCTGGGGATTCGGGTGGACTCAGACGCGGATCATGCTTCCCGGCTGGCTGGGGGCGGGTACGGCTCTTTCGGAAATGGCTGCTGAGCCTGGCGGTCTCGATCTCCTTGCCCGCATGACGAAGATGTGGCCGTTCTTCGACGATCTTCTCTCGAAGATCGAGATGGTGTGTGCAAAAGCGGATCTGGAGATTGGCGAGGCCTACGTGGCTGAGCTTGGCGGCGATCCTGAGCGTGACCTGCTCGAGCGGCTGCGCGCCGAGTTCGAGCTGACAGTCTCAACGCTGATGCGCGTTCGGGGGACGGATCACCTGCTCGATGACAACACAGTTCTCCAGGCTGCAATTGCGTTGCGGAATCCTTATGTCGATGCGCTGTCGTTGCTTCAGATCTCGTTCATGAAGAAGAAGCTGGCATCGGTAGAGGCGGATGCCGGTGATGGTGAGCGCTCGGTACTGCAGGAGGCGCTTGTCACGACGCTCAGCGGAGTCGCGCAGGGGCTGCGGAACACCGGCTGACGCTAGATGAGGCGCGTATCGAAGCTAAACGCCCGCGATGACATCACCCTGACAGACCGCATCCCATCGTGGGCCGGATTGATCAGGATGTTGTACTCCGATGGAATCACTGACGAAGGTACGCCAAGGCAGAGAAAAGCACCCTCCTTTATCCAGGTATCGCCGAGCTCTGTCGCCCAATCTGGCGCCGGGTAATCTCTCCAATCAGAGGGCAGGCGATCGGCGTCGGCGTACGCAAATTCACGCGGTCGGTCCGGCACTTCTATTTGCAGCGCGACGAGGTCGTCCGGCATTATGAGCGGCTCGAGATGCACCAGCACCTCGAGCGCGGCGAGCGACAGCGAGCTCGATGTATAGGCGACGCCAACGCCATCAGTGTTCCATCGGCCGCCGTGGATGCGGGCGCCCTCCCCGTCGAGTGCCTGCTGAGCCCGCCTGCATATCCGCCATACAACCAAGGTGAGGCGTTCTTGCGGCTAGCTGTAAATCCCATGCTCGATTCTGCCGAGCACGCGCTCCACCAGTCGTGCGCCGATGTCTGTTCTGAGGAGTGACAATGGCGTTTCTCCCCTCAGGGCGCGATTGGACGTTCGGAGCCATTGCCTGCCCTTCTCCGAATCGCCCAGCGCTTCGGTCGCTCGCACGATGACCCCGACCACACGGAGGAGGCGGTCCGACTCGCTGACTGTCAGGGGTTCACCCGAATCGTGGCGACGATCAAGTGTACGACGCGGAATTACCAGCTCGTACAACTCGTCGGGATCGAGCAGCCCGGATTCGATGACTCGTCCCGCTGCGGCTGCGGGAATACCAGCCAGGGCGGCGGCGGCGAGGTCGAAATCCGAGCTCACTTCCCTTCGGAGAGTTCGCTGGCCGCCCAGGGCCGCGGCAAGCGTGGTGGCTGTCACGGGGTGTTGGTCATATGGCCATAATAATATGCGCACATGCCATCGCCTCCGCAACACCCGTTGATTTGCGGGGGCAGCGCCAGATGTCAGTCGCGTCGGATTTCCACTACCTGCAGCGTGCCGGTCAGCAGGAGGCTGCTATCGGCCACAATTCGCCATGTCCCGTCGGCCTGCTTGCGACACGTCGCGACGCGGGGTGTATGAAGGAAGTGCGTTACCCGGGCGAGCTCGACTTCATCGGCGGGCCTGAGCGCCGCCCAGTCGTCCATCAATCCCGGGTAGATATCGGTCACCTCCGCCGACTTCCGATAGACGACGTAGGCGACCTCGGAGCTGTCGAGGACGGAGCCAAGCGCGGTGTACCGGTATGCGCGGGTGGCCTTGCGTGATTGATCCTGAGGCTCCGGTAGCTCCCATTGCTCACCGGCTTCTCTTTTGTTTTGACGAAAGTTTTCCGGCGACCGTGCCTGGAGCCATCGAGCGAAGACTCTGCCGGGGTCCATCCCACGAAGCTGTTCGACGCTCGATACCGCATGGAGCTGAGATTCGAGGCGGTAGCCGGGATCCATGTACTTGTTCATCTGGGCTAGCTGATACTCCGCGACCTCGCGTGGAAGGTCGGGTTCGGCCTCCATCAGGCTTTCGATATCGAGGGACAGACCTTCCCCGGTATCCGGAAATTCATCCAGGATCTCGCGCTTGAACGCCCGGAGGCTTACCGGGTCGCATAGCTCAGCCAGCCCTGCCCAATCGGCAGAGTTCAGAGCTGCAAATACTGCGTTGACGACCTCGACTGGACTTCTCACGTGACCTCACCGCAGGTGGACCCGCAATGTGGGCCGGTCCGCGGCATGTGGCGTAATCAGCAGCGTGTCGCAGTCAGCATTTCCCCTCACAATCCGGGTCAAGCTGTTTGACTAATGGTATTGTCGCCAAGCAGCGAGCCACTGCTCGCTGCGCGCCGCCTTCAGCCCAGGACGACTTCCTCTTCCGTCACGAAGAAGAGCGTCGTGGTCATGTCGGCGAACACTTTCTCGTCCGGGTTGACGTCAGAGAGGTACTCGGGGTCGGAGTAGAAGGCGTCCTTGTCCGCGATGGAATCGAACCACAGCTCAGCGGTGCCATCGAATGCGGGTTCGCCCGCTGCGTACTCGCTGATAAGCGTGTGGGCCTGCACATACTTGCGGATGTATCGCTTCGAGGCAGGCAGAGCGCGAACCTTTTCCGAGTGCGTCGTTCGCCAGTATTCGTGAAACTCGGCCGGCGACATCGCAGGGTTCCGCTTGATGGCAACTATCAGCTTGATCACTTGAATTTCCTTGAGTTTGGCTGGTTCGATCAGCGTTAATCTACTTCCTGCGCAGTTCCCGGATTCTTGTCAGTCATTGAAACAATCAGCGCTGCGGCTCCGACGATGATGTTCACCCAGGCGACTGCAACGTTCACGTTGAGAAGCGACACAACGAGATCAGACGCTCCCGGCACAAAGCGCAGAATACCGACGACAAGCAGAAGCGCTCCGACGAACATCAGGTATTTGCCGGCAGCAGCACCCCGCGCCGCAAGCAGTCCAGTCACTCCAAGCGCGATGTGAATCACGGCATGCAGGAGATTTGTCGTCAGCACGCCGAACACCACTGGACTGAACAGGCCCCAGATTCCTTCAATCAGAAGGAATGCGCCGAGTACCGTTGCGAATCTACGGGCTATCATGTGGTCTCCCTGGGTGATTGAGCGATCGGAACGGACACATTCCTCAACGCAGGAATATACGGGCAAGCCTTCGCGGGGGCTGCGGCGCAGAATCATGCCTCAACATCGGGGGGCGTGCGGGAAGTCCCCGCCTGACGCGTGCCTTCAAGGCTTTATTCTGCTCGATAAGTCTGGGCAAGTCGGCGTCAGGAATGTGCATGATTCGCTCGAGGCGGTTAGTTGGAGTATGTTTGCACCGTGAAACTGGTCCGTTATCTTCTCCCGCTTGCGCTCATCTCGGCAGGATTCCTCCAGCCGGCGAACGCGCAGCGCCAGCGGCAGGATTTGCCACTCAGGGTTTTTCTCGACTGTAACTCCTCCGGCTGCGACTTCGACTACTTCCGCACCGAAGTGCCGTTCGTGGACTACGTGCGAGACCGAAACGATGCATCGCTCCACGTGCTCGTGACAACGCAGGCCACAGGTGGTGGTGGCACCGACTACACGTTGAATTTCATCGGGCTCAAAGAGCTGGCGGGTGCCTCCGACACACTCCACTTTATCTCGCCCAATGCCGCGACGAGGGACGACAGGCGCAAGGGCATCGCGCGCACGCTGGCGTTGGGCCTGGTGAGGTTCGTAGCGAACACCCCGGCCGCGGAGGGCCTCCGCATCACGTACGCCAAGCCGGCAGAGCAGGCCGGTACCGCCGTTGCTCCAGCCAGGGACCCGTGGAATTTCTGGGTGTTCAGGGCGCGGGCAGGCGGCAACTTCAACGGCGAGAGCTCGCAGCGGTTCATGAACCTCAACGGCTCCCTGTCGGCGAACCGCCTCACGAAATCGCTGAAGGTCAATACGAGCGTAAGCGGGAGCTACAACGAAAGCAGCTTCACCTTCAGCGAGGGAGCGAAATTCAGGAGTTACGCGAGGTCCTACGGAATGAGCGAGTTGATCGTGAAAAGCCTCACCGACCACTGGTCTGCCGGGCAGCGTGCGTCTCTCACGTCTTCTACGTTCCTCAACCAGAAGCTTGCAGCGCGATTCGCCCCCGCGATCGAGTACAATTTTTTCCCCTACACCCAGTCAACCCGAAAGTCACTCACTCTCCAGTACTCGGCCGGGATCAACTCGTATAGTTACCGGGATACCACCATATTCGGGAAAATTTCGGAGGTCAGGCCGGACCAGGCGCTCGTCGCTTCGCTCTCGGCAACGCAGCCGTGGGGCTCCGTTTCCGCCTCACTCGAGGGCGCCCACTTTATCGACGATTTCAGCAAATGGCGTGTCGTATTGTTCAACAGCCTCAACGCGCGCCTCTTCAAGGGCTTCAGCGTCAATCTGTTCGGTAGCGCTGCCCTCGTGCGTGATCAGCTCCATCTGCCCAGGGGCGCCGCGACGGATGAAGAGATCCTGCTCCAGCGCAGGCAGCTGGAGACTTCGTACCGGTATTTCGCCGGCGTAAGCCTTACTTACAGTTTCGGCTCGATCTTCAACAACATCGTCAATCCGAGATTCGACGGTGCCAGCGGGTCGTTCTTCTTCTTCTAGGGAGCGACTGCGTCGACACAACGGCATTTCGGGAACTCGAGCGGAGGACCAGTCGACACTGCGCGGCCGCTGTTGCCGTACTTAAACCAGCGCAACGATGTCGGCGCGACTTTGCTTCTGATCGACAAGTACCTGCCGAAATGGGACGTGCGTGAGCGTCACTCGATTGTGGTTCCCGCCCCTCGCGAGACGACGTACGCCGCCATCATGAGCGCCGACCTTGCTCAGGGTGCCATCGTGAGGTCGCTGCTCCTGCTTCGCGCTCTGCCCGCAGCTTTGCTCCGAAGGCGAACAATGGATATCAGCTCCGCGCGTCGCGAGCCCGTGACGCTTGCGGCATTCGGGCAACGCGGCTTTCGAGTTCTGGAAGAATGCAGGCCTGACGAGCTGGTGATTGGACTCGAGGGACAATTCTGGACTATGGATGGATGTCTCAAAACGCCTGATGCTGATGCGTTCCGCTCCAGTCCTCCCGCCCCCGGCTCAGCGCGTGCCGTCTGGAATTTTCGTGTCGAGGAGGTCGGAGTGAGGGAGGTCAGACTCTCGACCGAGACGCGGGTGCTGTGCGCAGACCGGAAGGCAAGGGTTCGCTTCCTTGCCTACTGGATGATTGTCAGGCCAGGGAGCGGATTGATTCGAAGAGCGATGTTGCGCGCAATTCGGGATGAGGCTACTGGTCGTAGTGGTCCGTGAGTAATCCTCTATCTGTGTCCGAAAGGAAGCCGTCCTGACGTATCACCCGAAACGTCGGCACCACGGCCACTGCACGCTGCCGCCAGAATGATGATGCTCGAAAGAGCGACGATCGACTTGCGCATGGTTAAACCCCGTGAGAGAGAGATTAATAAGAGCACTCAGCGGTCACGTTGATAAGGCCTCATGACCGGCGTTAGTGATGGTGTACCGGGAGCGGGCGAGTGTGTCTGGCATGTGCCGCATCTTCTCCCTACGTTAGATACGGTTCATCGTCGGCAATCGAACCCGAACAGCGCGGGTCCGCCAAATGGACGCAACCCAACAACTCAACGACGCACTTTCGGGCCGCTACGAAGTCCTGCGTGAGATTGGCTCCGGAGGAATGGCTACCGTCTACCTCGCTCACGACATCCGGCACGACCGCAATGTCGCGGTCAAGGTGCTGAACCGGGAGCTCGGTGCGGTTCTCGGCACCGAAAGATTTCTTTCCGAGATTCGCGTCACTGCAAATCTGCACCATCCGAATCTTCTGCCGCTGTTCGACTCGGGCGAGAGTGATGGACTCCTCTATTACGTGATGCCGTTCATCGAAGGCGACACGCTTCGCGGGCGTCTTGATCGCGAACGCCAGTTGCCAGTGGACGAGGCGGTGCGGATTTCTGTCGCGGTCGCAAGCGCGCTCGACTATGCGCACCGCAAGGGAGTCATCCACCGCGACTTGAAGCCCGAGAACATTCTGCTCGACGACGGACAGCCAACGGTTGCCGATTTCGGAATTGCGCTAGCCCTCACAAGGGCGGGAGGCGAGCGCGTTACTCAGAGCGGGCTGTCACTTGGTACCCCGCAGTACATGAGTCCCGAGCAAGCTACGGGCGACAGGGTGATCGACGCGCGCACCGATGTATACTCGCTCGGCGCCGTCACGTACGAAATGCTCACCGGCGAGCCTCCTCACTCTGGCAGGACAGCGCAGGCGGTGATCGCAAAGCTGATGACAGAGAATCCACGGCCGATCACCACACTTCGGCCAGCTGTCCCGCACCACATTGAAGCGGCGATCAGTTGCGCTCTGGAAAAGTTACCCGCCGACAGATTTGCGACTGCGCGCGAATTCGCGGAGGCGCTGCAGGGCCGGATCGCCACGCGCTCCCGGCCGGCGACGGCATCGTCGTCGGCCGATCGAAAGGTCCGAATGGTCGCAGTCGCCGCTGTCACCTCAGCCGTGTTGTCGCTCGCGGTTGCTGGATGGGCGCTCAGTTCGCGAAATGCCGCAACTCCAGGCGGGCCTCCGGTGCGCCTGGCCCTGGCGCTGCCCGACGATGCGATCGCGCGGATAGGGGGTTCCACACTTGCCATCGCTCCCGATGGGTCGTCGATCGCTTACGTCGGCGGCCCGACCCACAATGAAATATGGTTCATCGCAGATTTAGGTGCAGATTTCCAGGGAATGCGCCTTTGATTTTGAGGATGAAATAGGCGTCGTCCCGGAAGCCATACGCCATCCTCTTGATCACCTTGATCTTGTTGTTGATCCCTTCAAGGCGTCCGGTGTGAAGCGGATAG
>JBPCJP010000084.1:0-11244 GCA_051005175.1 Gemmatimonadaceae bacterium
CCGACTGTTCGCTTGCGGGCAGGGTAGACGCGTGTTGCCGGTGCTTCGCTCATCTACCTTAAATATATCTACAGTTCCCGAAAATCTCCCGAAGATTTCGGTAAGAGCGGGGATCGCAGATGACACAACTGATTCAGTACGCGGGGTTTCTCTGTAGCTAAAGGGACTTGCTGCCTGCTGTCTGCTACCTGCCCGAGCAGCCTGCTACTTGCTACCTGCAAATCAGGAAGAGCGCGAACGACGCCTCTGGCGCCCGTGCGCTTTGCGCCAGGCTTCCATATTCCGAAATCCGATAATCGCCCTGCCTCAATGTCGTGATGCACCGCGCTTGGCCAAAGCCAGCTTGCAACGATTCACTCCCCGTCCTGCGCCTTGCAGGCAGCAGGCAGCAGGTAGCAGGTAGCAGGTAGCAGGTAGCTTGGGCAGGTGGCAGACAGCGGGCAGTGAGCTGGACCACTGATTAGTCAGCCGTCGTCCCTCTCGATGTCATCTGTGATTCTGTTGCTCCGTAAAAGGGAGCACCTGCTAGGGGACACGAGCACGCGTCCAGACGACAATAGTCAGTCTCCACGCCAGAAGTGCCTTTCGCGCTCTTCCTGACTTGCAGGCAGCAGGCAGCAGGCAGCTTCAGCAGGCGACCGACAGCAGACAGCAGGTCGCCTTTCCCTGATCGTATCGCTTCCCCCTGGATTCCGCGTTAAAAAAAAGAGCCTGGCGTTTCCTCGGTGTCATCTGTGCAGCATCTGTGTCATCGGTGATCCCTGCTGTTCCGTCAGATCGACGGCAGCAAGTTCGAACACCTCGGCAAACATATCGGCGGCCACGTCACCGACAGAATCAACTCCCAGCAATGGATCCGCATCGCCACGCAGCTCGATCTCCTTCGATATCGAAGTCATCTCAACGTCCTGTATGCCGCACGGAACGATGAGATCGAAGTACGAAAGATCGGTTAGCACGTTCAGCGCGAAGCCGTGCCATGTGACCCAGTCTCTGGCGTGCACGCCGATCGACGCTATCTTCCGGCCGCTCGTCCACACTCCGGTAAAGCCGGTGCTCCGTTCTCCCGCTATCCCATAGCGACTGAGAGTCCTGATCAACCCTTCTTCGACCTGGCGCAGGAACCAGTGAAGGTCCTGCCGGTGTCGCTTGAGGTCGATCACCGGATAACCAACGAGCTGGCCGGGACCGTGGAACGTCACGTCTCCGCCGCGCTCGACCTCGAAAAGCTCTACACCACGTGATGCGAGAAACTCGGGACTCGCAACGAGATTCTTCTGCTTCGACGACCTGCCGAGCGTGATAACGGGAGGGTGCTCCACAAGGAGCAGGACATCCTGCGGGATCGCCCCGCTTATCCGGTCCCTCGCAACCGATCGCTGAAGCTCCAAAGCCTCGGCGTACTCCATCCTGCCGAGGCGCGCGACGAGGAGCTCGCGCGCGGGCGAATCAGGTGTGGAGGACTCTTCCAAGCGAATCGAGGCATGCCTCAGCCACGGCCTCGGCGAGCGTCGGGTGAGCGTGGATGGCGAGATCGATCTCCTCGACCGTGAACTCGTTCTCCCGCGCGACAGCTATCTCATGAAGCAGCTCTGTCGCATGAGCTCCGACGATGTGAGCTCCGAGAATCTCTCCGTACTTCGTGTCACGGATGATTTTGACGAAGCCCTCTGTCTCGCCCGACGTCCTGGCCCGGCCGTTAGCCGAGAATGGGAACTTCCCGACGTTGTAGTCGAGCTTCTTCTCCTTGCACTGCGCTTCAGTGAGCCCGATCGACGCGACTTCGGGATGACAGTATGTGGCGTTCGGAATGTTTCCGTAATTGAGCGGATGTGAACCCTTGCCGGCGAGATGCTCGGCGAGCACGACACCTTCGCGGGATCCCTTGTGCGCGAGCATCGGCGGGCCTGCGACGTCACCGATCGCATAGATGCCCTTCAACGAAGTCTCCATGTTCTCGTTGATCTTTATGAAACCGGTATCCGTGAGCTTGACGCCGTTCTCCTTGAGTCCGATGTCGTCCACGTTCGGCGCGCGGCCGGCGGCGACGAGGACCTGCTCGACCTCGAGAGTCTGCTTGTTCCCGCCGACATCGACGGACATCGTCACCGAGTTCTTGCCGATCTTCACATCACTGATCTTCGCGCCGGCGAGAACATCGATCTTCCGCTTCTTGAACGCCTTGGAAAGCTCGGCCGAGCAGTCGGCATCCTCGAGGGGAAGGATCGTCGGCGCGACGTCGATGAGAGTGACATGTGTGCCGAACGCATTGAACACGTCAGCGAACTCACATCCGACTGCGCCCGCTCCGACGATCGCCATGGTCTTTGGGGCCTTCTCCAGGACCAGAACCTCGTCAGACGACATGACAGTTGTCTTGTTGAGCTCGAGACCTGCCTGGGGCAGACCCTTGACGCGCGATCCGGTGGCGATGACCACTGCCTTCTTCGCATCGTGCTTCTCCTCCTTTCCATCTGCATTCTTCACCGAAACCGAACTCTTCCCGGCCAGCTTCGCCGTGCCCTTGATGTGCGTGATCTTGTGCTTCTTGAAGAGAAACTCCACGCCCTTCGAGTTCTGTGTGCTCACAGCGCGGGAGCGCTTCATCGCGACACCATAGTCGTAAGTCGTCTCACCGACATTCACTCCGAACTCGGCAGCCTTCTTCACTTTCTCGGCAATCGACGCGGATTCGAGGAGCGCCTTTGCCGGAATGCACCCCCACAGCACGCACGTGCCGCCGAGTCCGTCGCGCTCGATGACGGCGACTGACATTCCGAGCTGGGCGGCGCGAATCGCGCCGACGTAGCCCGCCGGACCGCCACCGATGAAAATCACGTCGAATGATGCCATTTGCCTTTCAGTTAGTGGTTAGATCACCAGCAGCAGCGGATTCTCGAAGTATCGCTTGACGCTGAGCAGGAACTTCGCTCCGACCGCGCCATCCACCACGCGGTGATCGCAGCTCATTGTGACCCGCATTCTCTGCCTTACGACTACCTGCCCGTGGACAACTACTGCCTTTGGCTCCACACCGCCAACGGCGAGAATGCCTGCCTCCGGCGGGTTTATTATCGCCGTGAAATGCTCGATGCCGAACATCCCGAGATTCGAGACAGAGAACGTCGACCCAGTGTACTGCTCAGGCGTGAGCTTTCGCGCGCGAGCGAGACCCGCGAGCTGCTTCGCTTCAGATGCGATCTGCCCGATCGGCTTGCGGTCAGCATCGAATATCACCGGCGTGATGAGCCCTGCGTCTGTCGCGACAGCCATTGCAACGTGAACTCGGTTGAAGTGGCGGATGCGGTCGCCCATCCAGTGCGCGTTGACGTCGGGATGATCCGACAGCGCCTGGGCCACTGCCTTTATGACGATGTCGTTGAAGCTGATCTTATAGTCGTCGCCAAGCTCCTTCAGCTGAGCGCGCATTTCTGAAGCGCGCTCAGCATCCCACTCGGCGGTAAGATAAAAAGTCGGAATCGGGCCGATCGACTCGGTGAGCCGGCGGGCGATTGTCTTCCGGATCTGTGTGAGCTGGATATCCTGGAAATCGCCCTCGCGGGAGATGAACCGCGGCGGAGCTTTTGCGGCTTCCTTTGCCGCGGCTGGCCTCGCGCCTGCCTTGGCTGCCTCCTCGATGTCGCGGCGGATTATCCTCCCGCCCGGACCCGATCCCCGAACCTGCGATAGCTCGACCCCCTGTTCACTGGCGAGCCTGCGCGCGAGCGGCGAGCTTCGCTGGCGGCCTTCGGAGGTGCCCTCTTTTGCCACCGGAGCGGCGGCTGCGGACGCGACGCCGAATCCGGATCCTCGCGGCGGTAGGGGAGGCTGCGCAGGTGCCGGCTGAGCCTTCTCGACCTTTTCTTCCGGAGGCGCCGAAGCTTCGGCTTGCGACTCTTCCGGCTTGTCCGGCTTATCCGGCTTATCCGGCTCCGGTGTCGTTTCCCCCGCTTGCTCCTCGGCCGTTTCAGGTTCCTCCGGCGTCTCGGCAGGCTTAGCCGGGGCAGCGCCGCCGACGATTGCCTCGATGTCCTCGTCCGGCGTGGCGATGACCGCGAGCAGAGTGCCGACCGCCGACGAGTCGCCTTCCGATGCCAGGAGCTTTCGAATCACGCCGTCGCCGCGTGCGACGAGCTCCATCACCGCCTTGTCTGTCTCAACCTCCGCGAGGACGTCGCCGGATTTGACGGCGTCGCCTTCGTTCTTCAGCCATTTAACGAGGCGTCCCTCCTCCATTGTCGGAGAGAGTGCCTCCATTACAACCTTTGTGGCCATGAGTCGCTAGTCGAGGTACATGACTTTCTTGATGGCTGCGAGCGCTTTCGGCGCGTCGGCCTTCGCGGCTTTCTCCAGATTCTTGGCGTACGGCATCGGGACATCGGCCTGGTGAACGCGTATGACCGGTGCATCGAGATCGTCGAAGCATTCGCGCTGAATGAAGTCGACGACCTGCGCGCCAACTCCGCAGATCTCCCAGCCCTCCTCGAGCACGACAGCGCGGTTCGTCTTCTGGACCGAGGCTGCGATCGCCTCGACGTCCATTGGCCTCACCGTGCGAAGGTCGACGATGTCGACAGAGATGTTCTCCTTCGCGAGCGTTTCGGCCACCTGCATCGCCACGAGCACCATTTTCCCGTGCGCGATGATCGAGCAGTCGCTGCCCTCCCGCTTCACGTCGGCCTTCCCGATCGGAACGAGATGCTCACCCTCGGGCACTTCGCCCTTTGTGTTGTACAACATCTCGCCTTCGAGAAACACTATCGGGTTGTCGTCGCGGATCGCCGACTTGAGAAGTCCCTTCGCGTCGGCGGGGGTTCCAGGCGTTACGACCTTAAGTCCCGGAATGTGAGCGAGCCAGCTTTCCCACGCCTGCGAGTGCTGCGCCGAAAGTTGAAGCGCGGAACCGTTGGGGCCGCGAAACACCATCGGCATGGGAAACTGGCCACCAGACATGTAGAGCATCTTGGCTGCCGCGTTCACAACCTGGTCGATCGCCAGCAGCGCGAAGTTCCAGGTCATGAACTCGATGATCGGCCTCAAGCCCACCATCGCCGAGCCTACGCCGATGCCCGCGAAGCCAAGCTCCGTGATCGGCGTGTCGACTATGCGCATCGGCCCGAACTCGTCGAGCAGTCCCTTCGACACCTTGTAAGCGCCGTTGTACTGCGCGACCTCCTCGCCCATGAGGAAGACCCTGTCGTCGCGAGTCAGCTCTTCGCGGAGCGCCTGCGTGAGCGCCTCACGGTAGGTAACCACTGCCATCGTCAGCTCGTCGTGTCTACGAGAACGTCGGTGTACAGCTCCTCGAGCGAAGGCTCGGGGCTGGCATCGGCGAAATCCCAGGCATCCTGCACTATGGCCTTCTGCTCCTCGTCAAGCTTCGCGAACTCGCCCTCGGAAAGTTGCCCGTCAGCACGCATGCGATCGTGAAGCAGCAGGATCGGATCCTTCTTCATACTCTCCTCGAGCTCTTCCTTCGAGCGGTATGTACCGCTTGCAGCATCCGACATCGAGTGCCCCATAAAGCGGAACGTCCGCATCTCGAGCAGCGTCGGCCGTGCCTCCTTTCGAGCCAGCTCTATCGCGCGCCCCATCGCGTCGCGCACAGCGAAAACATCCTGCCCATCCACGGACTCGCCGATCATCCGGTAGCCTGCCGCCCGCACCGTGACGTCCTCGTTGGCCGTGGCGCGCGAGATAGCCGTCCCCATGCCGTACCGATTGTTCTCGATGACGAAGACGACCGGCAGGCTCCACAAAGACGCCATGTTCAACGCCTCGTGGAAAGCGCCGATGTTCACCGCGGCCTCGCCGAAGAAACAGACGCAGACCTGGTCGCCCTTGCGATACTTGATCGCCCATGCGACTCCCGCCGCGAGCGGAATGTGAGCGCCAACGATGCCATGGCCGCCGAGGAAATTGAGCTCCTTGTCGAACAGGTGCATCGATCCGCCCTTGCCACCCGAGCATCCGTCGGAGCGCCCGAAAAGCTCTGCCATCACCGCGCGCGGACTCATTCCCCGGGCGAGCGCCTGGCCATGATCCCGGTATGACGTAACTACATAGTCGTCAGGCCTGAGCAGCGACATCGTGCCTGCCGAGATCGCTTCCTGCCCGATATAGAGGTGGCAGAACCCGCCGATCTTACCGAGCGCGTAAGCCTCCGCCGAGCGTTCCTCGAAGCGGCGCTGGAGAAGCATCGAGCGCAGCATGTCCTTGCGCAGGTCTATGTCGGCGTCGCCCGCGATCGTTGCTTTCTTCTGCACGTCCGCGGAGGCCGAAGATTTGTCATTTTTTTTCTTCGCCATTCGTTGTCCGGATTTGCGGGTCTCATCGCGCGAGATTGTGTCGGTCATACTCCGGCCGCCTGCACCTGCTCCCACGCGTGATAGCTCGACCTGACCAGCGGGCCCGATTCGACGTGACGGAAGCCCATCTCCATTCCCACCTCATACAGGCGGCGGAATTCGTCCGGCGTGTAGTAGCGGTCGAGTGCGATGTGATTGTCGGAAGGACGGAGATACTGCCCAAGCGTCAGAATGTCCACATCGACAGCCCGCAGGTCGCGCATGACAGTTATCACTTCCTCGATTGTCTCGCCCATGCCAAGTATGATTCCGGTCTTCGTGGGAATGTCCGGGGCGAGCCTTTTTGAGGTGCGGAATATCTCCATCACCCGCGCGTACCTTCCGCCGGGACGTGCCTTCTTGTACAGGCGCGGCACCGTCTCGGTGTTGTGGTTGTAGATCTCGGGCCTGGCCTCGAGCACCGTACGAATGCTGTCGACGTTGCCCTGGAAGTCGGGCACCAGAACTTCGACCGAGCATCCCGGCACCCGTGCGTGAATCTGCCTGATGGTCTCGGCAAATATGTAAGCGCCGAAGTCGGGCAGGTCGTCGCGGTCCACCGACGTTATGACCGCATGCTGGAGCTGCATCTGGGCGATCGCCTCGGCCACCCTGTCGGGCTCCGAGATATCGTACTTTGGCGGTCTTCCATGGGCCACGGCGCAATAGGCGCAGTTGCGCGTGCAGACGTCCCCCAGGATCATGAAAGTGGCCGTCCCGTGCTCCCAGCATTCGCCGACGTTGGGGCAGTGGGCCTCTTCACATACTGAATGGAGGTCCAGCTCGCGCATCATCTGCTTGAGCCGCAAGTAGTTAGGCCCACCAGGCGCCTTTACCTTCAACCACGAAGGTTTCCGCTCAGGGAGCGGATCGGCACGGTGGCGACCCATGATCTGGTATAACACTTCGCTCATGTGTCCGGGCTAATCTAACCCGAAAACCGGGCCGGGTGAAACTGACTCAGGTCGTGGGAGAGGGGCTCTTCGGTCACGAGTTCGGCTACCGATTCGCCCGTCAGGGGCGCCAGGAGGATGCCGTTCCGGGAGTGGCCGCAGGCATATACAATCCGGGGATTTTCCGGATCTGGGCCGAGGATGGGGAGCATGTCCGGTGTTACGGGGCGGAGGCCGGCCCAGGTGGCGTTGACGCCGGAAACCGCGAGGGCCGGCGCTATCTCTTCCGCGGCCGATCGAACCCGGGCGATGCCTTCGGGGGTAGTGCCCGGCGTGAATCCGACATTCTCCATTGTGCTGCCGGCCAGGAGAGTCCCGGCTGTCCGGGGGACGAGGTAGCCGCGGGGTCCGTAAGTCACGTGCCGCAGGCCGATTGCGTCGTACGAGACGAGCTGGCCGCGCGACGGCGACACGGCTGCCAGATACGGCGCGCCCGCTACCTGAGCGCCCCACGCGCCGGGAGCGAGCGCGATGTGTCCGGCGGTGATCACCTCCCCCGTGTCGAGAGTCGCGGTGGCCGAACCCGTGCTGGCTGCCACGCTTGTGACCGCTCCGGCTACCCTTCGAATACCAGCCGTGCGCGTCACGAGCTCCTCGAGTGCCGCGAGGAGGACGACGTTGTCGACAGAGCCATCGTCGGGGTTGAGCACTCCACCGAGCGCGTGAGCGAGCGTCGGCTCGAGCGACCCGAGAGCTGTGCGGTCGATCCATTGAGACTCGGGTGATGCAGCTTTGCGCAACCCGGTCACGCCTTTCTCAGTGAGCGCAACCTGAAGAACCCCGAGCCGGTTGAGGGGAACGCGAAGGCCGGTAAGCTCGGCCAGGTCCTCGAGGTATGACGGATAGAAATCCCGTGCGGCAAGAGCGAATCGGTGCGCCGGCCCGGCCGACTTCTCGACTGACGGCGCGAGCATTCCCGCTGCAGCCGCCGACGCTTCGCCGCTCCGGGGCTGCCCTGCGAGCGCGACGGTCAACCCTCGGCGGGCGGCAGCAGTGGCGCAGCAGAGACCGATGATCCCGGCTCCCGCAACAACCAGGTCAGGTGCCGGCATTCGACTGCCTGAAACCGGGGAGGACCTGCCGGCGTAATGTGATCATCCACGTAACGGAGAAATGTCGATGCTTCGCACGATACTGATGACAGGCATAATGGTGATGCTCGGCGTTTTTGCGCTTGGCTTCGTCTTCAAGATTTTCGGCGGTCTGATCGGGCTGACGTTCATGCTGCTCGGATTCGCAATCAAGGCATTGATTGTCGGCGGCATCGCGTACCTGGCGATCCGCATCGCGAGTCCCGACACCGCGAAACGTCTTCGCGAGAAATGGTCCGGCTCGAGCGTCGACAGATACTGAGCTCGAGTTCCGGATACTTATCCGGCAGCGGCTGAACCCGAGGAAGAGACTTCGAGGCGATCCACGATCGCCCAGGCGAGCAGGGGCACCATGATCTCATGGTGCCCTGTTATTTCGTACCCTTTTCCGCCGGCCAGGGTCGGGCGGATCACGACGTTCATGCGGGGGCGATAGTGACGCTGCATGTCGAGGTCGCAGGTCGTGAAGTCGGCCGGCCGCTTGTCGTTGAGATTACGCGCTATCGTCAGCGCCTTGAGGAATACCTCGGGCATTATCACCGCACTGCCGAGGTTGAGCACGACACCGCCGCCGTGAAGCGAAGGGAGTGACGCGGCGAGGCGCCGGAAGTCGCGATGACTAGTATCTCCTATGGCCGCGCCGCTCGCGGAGGGGTGTTGATGAATTATCTCGGCGCCAAGGGCGGCGTGGACCGTGAACGGTATTCCGAGACGGTCCGCGGCGAGGAGCAGCGACATTTCGGGATGGGCGAGATCCGCCTCTTCATCCAGTGCGCGGGCGAGCGATTCTCCCATCCCCCATCCCTGCTGCATTCCGCGGATGAATGCCTCGTTCATGCCGCGCCCTGTTTCGTCGGCCATCCCGAACGTCCCGTCAGCGAGGCCTCTCGCGACATCCTCCGACGTCGCGCCGAATCTTGCGATCTCGTAATCGTGGATCGCGCCTGATCCATTGGTTGCGAGGTGGGTCACGACACCGCGCTCCATCAGGTCGATGAGCAGCGGTGCGACTCCTGTCTTCACGATGTGACCGCCGAACATGACTACGACGCCCTTCTTCGCGCGGTGCGCGTCGACAACTGCGCCGACGACTGACCTGAAATCCGCTGACACGAGCACGTCGGGGAGTGACCTGACGAACGCGCCGAAAGACCGGTCGTCGCGGGGCGGAGATGCAAACTCCTCCGTTCTCACCTTGTTCGGACGGCGCTCGATCGGCACAGTCCGGACCTTCGAGAGATCGGCTTCGTCCGGCGCCGTACGGGGGTTTCCGGCTACCGCCGGGTCGTCGCCTGGTCCTGAGGGGGAGTGTACGATGTCAGGAAGAGATTGAGGGAGCCGAAGGACAGCCTTGATTTCACCTGTAGAAGCATGCGCGATGAATCGTCGGAGAGCCAGATCTCGGCCTGCCCTTTTTCCGAGAAGATTCCCGATGTCTTGATGACCGGACGGATCACGATCGCGTCGAAAGTGCCCGCGGGCACCGTGATTCGCTCCTTGCGAAGGACCGTCAGGCGGACCGGGTTCCGGTCAGGCATGAAGTACCGGTGAAAGTCGTATGTCTCCCCGACTCTCAGCGGAATCGTCCTTACGAAATAGAGAAAGGCTCCCTCGTCGAGTGGCGCTGCGACAGTCTTCTCGATTTCCGTCTTCTGTCTGGTGCGCTCGATGAAAATCCCTCGCTCGGGAATAATCTCGAAGCTCTGCGTCCGGCGCCGATTCCCCTCTTCGATCTGCCGGATGAACATCAGCGAGTTGAGATTCTCCCGGTCTATCCAGCTCTGGAAGACGTCGTTGACCCGATAGAAGAACGTGCCACCCTGCACCGTGAACGCTGTGTGCCAGGCGCTGCGTCCGCGGACGCTCTGGATGCCTTTGACCTCGAGGGAACCCGTGCCAACGCGGACAGCCCCGAATCTCACCTCGTACAATGATTTCTCACCCGGCCCGAATGGAACGTTCGCGATATCGGGCGCCACCGCGGAGAAGGCGGCTGCCGGCGATTGCGCGTGAGCCGGGTGACGGGAGGATGAAACGTACGCCGCCGCAAAAACCACCAGCGACCCGATCGCCGCTCTGGAAAACACGCGGGTCATGACGTCGCCTGCTGTCGCCGGGCTCCCCTGGCCGCGACAGGCGCCGACGTGGCGGATTGAGCCGCCGGAGCCGGCAGAGCGATCCGGCGCCCTTTGAGAGAGCGGCCCAAGCGGAAAATCGCCATGGCCTCGCCGAACGGCCTGATGCGCGAGGGTCGCACGCGCAGGTCATAGCGGCTCTCGAGCGGGACAGTCTCAACGCGCCGGGCAAGCGGCAAGGTGTTCATAAGCAGCTCGACGTTTGCCGACCACCCGTCGCTCGACAGCAGGGGTTTCTCGCCCATCGACTTCATGAGGTCGCGGAGCAGGGAGATCCGGAAGAGTCGAAACGACGCATAAGGATCGGCGATACCGTCGATACTGACAGAGAAACGGAGCGCCCATGGCGCGAGCTGGCGCAGCCGGCGGACCGCCGCGGGCTCCCCTGCGACGCCCCGCGTGGCGAGCACGATATCGGCCCCGCCCTCGAACCGCTTCACGAGATCGGGAAGACCATCGGGCTGGTCGGTGAAGTCGCCCTGCATCAGTATCATCGCGTCCCGGCGGGGGTACCTCGTGCGGCGGGATGCTTCGCGCACGAGGATCTCGAGGGCTTTCCCGTACCCGATCCTTGTCTCACCCCGCATGACCGTCAGTGGCGCGACTTCGGCATACGGCGAGAGGACATCCGACGTGCCATCGGTGCTCGCATCGTCGTATACGACGATCTCATACTCGCGCGAGTAGCCCTGGAACACCTTCCGGATGCGCCAGAGCA
>JBPCJP010000085.1:0-4001 GCA_051005175.1 Gemmatimonadaceae bacterium
TTCGACAACCTCCACTCGATGCACGATGTGATATCCGACATCCTTGCTTCGACGCGCGTTCCGCGAAACATGAAACGCGCGGAGATCCTGAAGGCCGCCGCTCGCTATCGTGACGACACGTCGTTCGCCATGACTCGCGCGGAATGGCTCAGCATGTCGAGCGCGATGGGCGTCAACAACATGGGCGGGACGGCGATGGATTTCCTTCCGG
Organism: Gemmatimonadaceae bacterium; assembly: GCA_051005175.1. GTDB lineage: Bacteria > Gemmatimonadota > Gemmatimonadetes > Gemmatimonadales > Gemmatimonadaceae > UBA4720. The sequence continues at coordinate 212 of JBPCJP010000085.1, forward strand.
ATCTGCCGGTGCCGACAGTTGCGCGAGGCGCTGTTCACGCTGGCGATCACAGCGCGCACACTGTCTCGCCGGCGCCAGCCGCACCCGGTCACGCGCATGGTGATACTCCTGCCATGGCCTCACCGATGGCCGGAACGGATCACGATGCGATGCACGGGAAGGCCGCGTCAGCCGACGAGATGATGCCGGTGATCATGCGGATGCTGCGCGACGCGACGATTCGCCAGCGGATCCGGGCAAACCCCGAGATGCGCCGGATGATGAACGAGCTGATCGACTCGATGCCCGCCGATCATCGCTCAGAGATGCGCAAGCTTTTGACTCCTCCCCGACCGGCAGTAAAGCCGGCGGCAAAAAAACCTGCGGCGGCGAAGAAGCCTGCGCCTGCGAAGAAGCCCCCACCCAAGGACCCGCACGCCGGCATGGTTCACTGACAGAAACAGCAAAGGGGGGAGCCCTGTCGGACCCAGACTCTTGACATAGGGGGTGGGGGTATATAGACTATACCGTATGGGGGTATCCACCCCCACCCCAACGGAGGATGGAATGGACGAGCTCAACCTCGCAATCTCGGGAATGACGTGCGGCCACTGCGTTGCCGCAGTGTCTTCCGCGCTGAAGAAGGTCGACGGTGTGACAGTGAACAGCGTCAACGTCGGATCAGCATCTGTATCATACGATCCCTCCCTCACGGGCCCCGAAGAGATCCGCGAAGCGATCGAAGCCGCGGGGTACCAGGCGGAGGCAGCATGACCGTGCGCGGCGGCGAGATCCCTCAGTCTGCCTGTGGGTGCGGCGTCATCGGGCCCGGTGAGGAAGCCGCTCGCAAGGCCCTTCACGTCGACCCCGACCGGAAGGAGAGAAACATCAAGCGCCTGCGCCGGATCGAAGGCCAGGTGCGAGGCCTTCAGAAAATGGTCGAGGAAGACCGCTACTGCGCCGACATAATGATCCAGATCTCTTCAGTCAGCGAAGCGCTGAGGGGTGTCGGCAAGGAGCTCATGCGCAACCATCTCCGCCACTGCGCAGCCGCGGCAATAAGGTCCGGCGGCGACGAAGCGGACGCGATGTATGACGAGATAGTCGACCTCCTCTACAAGAGCGGAAAATGAGCGCGCCCGCAACGAAGGACCGCCACACCCGCTCGACGCCTGACGGCCTGGCTGAGCGCATAGATCTTCCCATTACCGGGATGACGTGCGCCGCGTGCGCCAACAGGATTGAGAAGTCGCTCAACAAGGCCGAAGGCGTGCGAAAAGCGAACGTCAACTTTGCCACATCGCGCGCAACAGTTGAATACGACCCGGCGGCCACAGGCGTGAAGCAGCTAGCCGATACCGTAAGAGACGTCGGCTACGATATCGCTCCCGAATCCGAAGACGAAGACGATGCCCGGATGGCAGAGTACCGCGATCTGCGCAGGAAATTCTCGGTCGCGGCAGCGCTCTCGCTGCCTGTGCTTGTGATGGCGATGTCGCACGGAAGAATCGCGGCGCTCGACTTCGCCGGCGCGAACTGGATTCAGCTCCTTCTCACGACGCCTGTCGTCCTCTACAGTGGAGCCCAGTTCTACCGTGGAGCATGGGCCGCGCTCCGGCACCGCGCAGCCGACATGAACACGCTCATCGGCGTCGGGACCGGCGCCGCTTTCGTCTATTCGACCGCGGCAACGATTGCTCCCCGCTTCTTCGCTGGAACATCCGCAGCGGATGCGATGCCGGGAATGAGCATGGGGGCCGAGCCGATGGTGCCCGTCTACTTCGAGGCCGCGGCCGTGATAATCGCGCTGATCCTGCTCGGCAGGATGCTCGAGTCACGCGCCAAAGGAAGGACTTCTGAAGCGATCCAACGCCTCATCAGAATGCAGGCGAAGACAGCGCGAGTCATCCGTGATGGAAAAGCGGAAGAGATAGAAGTCGAGCAGGTAGTCCCCGGCGACATCATCGAAGTCCGCCCCGGCGAGAAAATCCCCGTCGATGGCGTGATAAGGGACGGAGCATCGGCGATCGACGAGGCGATGCTGACGGGCGAGAGCATGCCTGTCGACAAGTCAGCCGGAGACGAGGTCTTCGGCGCAACTCTCAACAAGACAGGCGCGTTCAGGTTCGAGGCGACGAAAGTCGGGCGGGAGACAGCGCTCCAGCAGATAGTGAGGATGGTGCAGGACGCGCAGGGATCGAAGGCGCCGATCGCGCGGCTGGCCGACGTCGTGAGCGGCATCTTCACGCCGATCGTTCTCATCATCGCTGTCGCGACATTCGCTGCATGGTTCGTCCTCGCGCCTGCCGACGTCAGGTTCACGATGGCTCTCGTGAACTTCGTTGCAGTCCTGATCATCGCATGCCCTTGCGCGCTCGGCCTCGCAACGCCCACTGCCATCATGGTCGGCACGGGAAGGGGCGCCGAGAATGGCGTGCTGATAAAAGGTGGCGAGAGCCTGGAGACGGCGCACAAGCTCGACACGCTCGTGCTCGACAAGACGGGCACGATCACGGAGGGCAGGCCCGAACTCACCGATGTTCTCGTTCTCGACGGATCGAGCGAGGAAGAAATGCTGAGCCTGATCGCAGGAGCGGAGCGACAGAGCGAGCATCCGCTGGGCCAGGCGATAGTGCGCGGCGCTGAATCACGCGGGCTCGAGATCCCTCAGGCGTCGGCCTTCAACGCGGTACCCGGTCGCGGACTCGAGGCGACAGTCAACGGCAGAGGGCTCCTGCTCGGCAACTCCCGCATGATGGGCGACCGTGGAATCGACGTCACGGCCGCCGAAGATCATGCCGCAGGGCTGGCGTCGCAGGGGAAGACCCCGATGTTCGTCGCGGCAGATGGAAAGATCGCGGCGGTTGTCGCAGTCGCCGACCAGATAAAGCCCGAAGCCGCTGACGCGATCGCTGCCCTCAAGGCGATGGGCCTCGAGGTGGTGATGATGACCGGCGACAACAGGCAGGCGGCGGAAGCAGTCGCGAAGCGGGTTGGCATCTCGAGGGTTCTCGCCGAGGTTCTGCCTGAGGGAAAGAGTGATGAAGTGCGGCGTCTCCAGGAAGGCAAGGCCAGAGTGGGAATGGTCGGCGACGGCATCAACGATGCCCCTGCCCTGGCGCAGGCGGACGTCGGAATCGCCATCGGCACAGGCACTGACGTCGCGATAGAAGCTTCGGACATCACCCTTTTGAAAGGTGATCTTCGCGGCGTCGTAACTGCGATCGCATTATCGAGATCGACGATCCGCACGGTGAAGCAGAATCTTTTCTGGGCATTCATCTACAACGTGATCGGGATACCGATCGCTGCCGGAGTCATCTATCCCGTCACCGGATGGCTTCTCTCGCCGATCATCGCGAGCGCCGCGATGTCGCTTTCGAGCGTATCAGTGGTTACGAACAGCCTGAGACTGAAACGGTTCCGCCCGCCCATGGCGTCACCAGCGAGGTCCGCATGATCGACACAACAGAGATTTTCGTTCTCGCCGGCGCCGCTGCACTCATCGGCTTCATAGTCTGGTACTTCTTCGGCGAGCGGGAAGCCGTTGCTGCCTCGCTATCGGAAGGCGGTGTCCAGGAGATAAAAGTGACCGTCAAGGGCGGCTACTCTCCCGACGTCATAGTCGTGAAGCAGGGGGTGCCGGTGAAGCTCGATTTCTACCGGGATGAGACCGCGACATGTACCGAGCAGGTAGTTTTCGGAGATTTCGGCATCGCGCGGGATCTTCCCGCGTTCAAGTCGACGTCGATCGAGTTCACTCCCGACAAGGCCGGAGAGTTCGTGTTCGCCTGTGGCATGAACATGGTTC
>JBPCJP010000086.1:0-52295 GCA_051005175.1 Gemmatimonadaceae bacterium
GTTCTGAAACGTGGCGCGAGCGTGGAGTCGTCTCCTGGCTCCGGGCCGCGGCGCTCACCTTCCCGGCCAACTGGCCAGTGGTGCAACGAGCGCGCGTTAAAATGCCCGATACAGTGGCGGGGCCGCACCGGCGTTTCACCGGCTTCCGTGGCTCCGTCTCGCGAATCGATTATACGTTAAGGTTACTGCCGCCGAAGCGCGCGGGCAAGGACGAAAGCCATCGCGCCGGCAATCACTACAGTCAGGGCGACGAGAAACGTCCGGTTCGATTTGCGATCCACACCGGCGGCGGGCAGATCTATCAGCGACTCCTCGTTCGCCGGGACGTCTGCAGCGAGGAACCGCCTGAAGCTTCGCTGCTCGAGAGACACAGGATCAACTTCCTTGAGCAGTGCGCCGGTGACACTTCCCCTCTCTTCCTCGATCAGCACTTCGAAGACCTGAGTGGGTCGCGTTATCGGAAAGCGGAGCGGGAATGCCGCGGCTGGAATCGAGTAGGTGAAGGCGATCTGCTTCAGTCCAGGCGCGATCGGCGCCAGAACGTGAGCCTGCCCGCCCTCGAACCTGATTGCCCCGGCGGGCACATCTCCCTGCGACACCTGAAAAGCTGTCGCTTTCGCGGGGAGTGAAGTGCTCCATACTGACGCCCCGGGCCCCGCCCCCACGACACGGGTCACCGAGCTGTCGTTCGCGATCTCGAAGACTTCCGTCACGCTTCGAGTCGCATTCGCACTCACGGCCGACACGATTACGTGGTGTCCCCGCACGCTCATCGGCACCGGCGCGGAAGTCGTGTCGAATACCGCAATCTCTGCTTCGTCGCCGACTGTCACCGAATGATGGAACGGCGGGGTGAAGTAGGCGATGCCGCTGTAGCTCGCGGAGACGAAGTAGATCGCGCCCTCGTCGCCGGTCCGCGCGAAGTCGAATGAATACTCTCCACGAGCGTCAGCGCGGGCGGAATCGAGCGGGCCGGAGGCGTCGGTCCCCACTCGATGAAGCGTGACCCATACTCCGGGAACAGGAATCATGTCCGCGGGTCCCGGCCTCACCACCGTGCCCTGGACTCTCTGAGGCCCGGTGAGGACCTCCGCAGGCTGACCGGGAAAAACCTGCGCAGTCGCTACACTCGCGACAAGCAGCAGGACGAGAGAGCTAAAGGTTGAACTTCCCAAAATCTTCGGGACGCAGATTCTCCAGATACGCCTTGAGTTGTTCGGGGGTCATCACATCCGACGACGGTGCCTCTGCGGGATTCGGCGAGGACCACGAATCCGGCTCCCCGGATGAGTCCTCGGATGAATCCTCGAAGATCAACGAAGTAAGGAGTGAATCCTGCGCGAACATCGGCGCCGAGAACCTGAGAGCGATGGCAATACTATCCGATGGGCGCGCGTCGATGTTGATAACCTGCGCGTCCCTCGCAATCTGCAGCTCGGCGTAGTAGGTGCGGTTCTCGACCTTCGTTATCTGCACGCGGCGCAGCGTTCCGCCGAGGCCGGTGATCAGCGTCTTGCAGAGGTCGTGAGTGAGGGGACGCTCGCGCCTGAGCTTGCTCATCTCTATCACGATGGATTCCGCCTCCGGCTGGCCGATCCATATCGGCAGGAGGCGGTCTCCATCCTTTTCCTTGAGGATCACGACGTATGAGTTGTTGGAGCGGTCAAGCCCCAGCCTCATCACTTCCACTTCAACTAGCTGCATGTCCGGAATGTAATTGCCGGACTTTGAGCGGGGGAGCTAGACCTTCACCGCTTTCTGCAACTGCTTGACGCGGTCGGTCCGCTCCCAGGTGAAGAACGTCTTCGCTGACTTGCCGCTTCCCGACTTCTCGGGCGACCGCCCGAAATGCCCGTACGCCGCAGTCTTTTCGTAGATCGGCTTGCGCAGCTCCAGGTCAACAATGATCCCGCGCGGTGTGAGGTCGAACACCTGCCTCACGGCCCGCATTATCGATGCTTCCGGAACCGTATTCGTACCGAACGTGTCGACCATCACGGACACGGGTTCCGAAACGCCGATAGCATAGGCGAGCTGTACCTCGCAGCGCCTGGCCAGCTTCGCGGCGACGATGTTCTTGGCAACCCAGCGCGCGGCGTAACAAGCGCTGCGGTCGACCTTCGAGGGATCCTTTCCGCTGAACGCGCCGCCGCCATGGCGGCCCATGCCGCCGTAGGTATCGACGATGATCTTGCGCCCCGTCAGTCCGGCATCACCCTGAGGCCCGCCGATGACAAAACGGCCGGTAGGATTAATGTGATACTTGATCCCACGTGGTCTAAACTCTTTCGGGATAACGGCTTCTATGACGTCCGATGTTATCACTTGTGCGAGCTTCTTGTTGCTTATCTTGTCGTCATGCTGGGTCGAAATGACGACGGTGTCAACGGCGATCGGCACACCGTCCTCGTACACGACGGTCACCTGCGATTTGCCATCAGGACGGAGCCATTTGCTCCCGTTGCGCCGTTCATCTGCCAGGCGCGATGCAAGCTTGTGGGCGAGCACTATTGGGAGCGGCATCAACTCCGGAGTTTCGTCCGAGGCGTAGCCGAACATCATTCCCTGGTCGCCGGCGCCGCCGGTATCAACGCCCTGCTTGATGTCGGGTGACTGCCGCCCGATCGTGCTTATGACGGCGCAGGTCTTCGAGTCGAAGCCATAATTCGCATCGGTATAGCCAATTCGGTCGATGGTCCGCCGAACGATGTCAGCGAAGGGAACGTAGGTCTCGGTGGTTATCTCGCCCGCGATGCAGGCAAGGCCTGTGGTGACGAGAGTCTCGCAGGCGACGCGCGCCACCGGGTCGTCAGCAAGAATTGCATCGAGAATGGCGTCAGAAATCTGGTCGGCTACCTTGTCGGGATGACCCTCGGTAACTGACTCAGAGGTGAACAGATGTCGATCGAGCACGATATCCCCTGGAGGTTGGGACTGGAGTAGCGGACTGCGCGGCACGCCGTACGATTCGTGCCGGCATCGGTCATCAGGGTCCGCTGATTCCCTCAAACGTATTCCCGTCGAGGTCGTCGGGCAACCCGTCCCGCAGGAACTCCGCATCACCGAAAGCAGCCAGCAGACGCTGCCTGAGCTCGCGCTCCGCGTCGCGTGCCGTTTGAGCCGAAAGAGCAGCCATCGCTGCTTCCCTCGCCTTCTCCGCGCTCACACCGCGGACAATGCGCTTCACGATCGGCACTGATCGCGCAGCCACACTTAGCTGCCTTACGCCGAGCCCGATCAAGGCGAAAGCCATGACCGGCTGCGAGGCCATTTCGCCGCAAACGCTCACGTCGAGCCCACCCGCATGGCCGACATCGACTGTTCGCTTGATCAGGGAGAGTACTGCCGGGTGCAGCGGGGTGAATCGCTCGGCGAGATTCGCATTGCCCCGGTCCACGGCCAGCGTGTACTGAACCAGGTCGTTCGTGCCGATGCTGAAGAACGCTACATCGTTCACCAGCGTGTCGGCAGCAACTGCCGCGGCGGGCGTCTCCACCATGACGCCAAGTGGCAGGTCATGCCGGTAATCGACTCCACGGGCATCGAGTTCGGCCGCAGCTTCCTCCAGAAGGCCCCGCGCGGCCCTCACCTCGTCAACGCTTACGACGAGGGGCAGCATGATCCGCACGTCCCCATGCATTGCGGCGCGGAGAAGCGCGCGAAGCTGAGTCTTGAACAGCTCCGGCTCATCCAGACACATTCTTATCGCCCGCCAGCCGAGGAACGGATTAGGCTCTGTCGGATACCCGCCTACAGGAAGCTTGTCGCCTCCCACATCGAAGGTCCGGATGACGACGGGCATGTCTCCGAACGCCGAGACTACTTTCTTGTAGGACTTGTACTGCTCCTCCTCGTCAGGCATCGTTGCGCGTCCGACTACGAGGAACTCCGTGCGCATGAGCCCCACGCCCTCCGCCCCTGAGTGAGCTGCCGCCTCGGCTTCCTCCGGCAGGTCGACGTTGGCGCGCAGTGTGATCCTGACTCCGTCCAACGTCACCGGCTCCGCCATCGACAGTGCCTGGAGCTCGGCTGTGTCTGCTGCCTCACGTGAGGCACGCGCCGCGTAGGCAGCGATCTGGGCCGGAGTTGGATTCGGGATCAGGACGCCCGATGATCCGTCGAGAATTATCTCGCTGCCTGCCCGGAGGCGAAGGGTCGCATCGCGCAATCCCACTACGGCGGGCAAGCCGAGAGAACGCGCAAGGATAGCGACGTGTGAGGTGCGGGTGCCCTCATCAGTCGCAATCGCCGCGATTGCCTCGCGATCGAGTTGAACGGTGAGACTTGGCGTGAGGTCGTGTGTGACGAGGATCGCATTGGCTCCCTTCATCACGTCCACCGGGTCGTGGTCGGGCAGTCCGAGGAGTATCGAAAGGACCCTGATGTGAACGTCAGTAAGATCGCCGACCCGCTCCCTGATCATCGGTTGCGCATGCCTTGCGAAATTCTGGCGCCACTCGATGAGAATGAGGTCGAATGCCTTCTCGGCGCCGATGTTCTGCCTTATCAGCGCCTCGACGCTTCCGATCAGTTCCTGGTCCGAGAGGATGACGATCTGGACCTCGAAAATCGCGGCCTCCTCTTCACCGGCATGACGCTCGGCGCGCTGCCGGACGGTCATGAGCCGCTGCTTCGCCTGCTCTATGGCGGCGTGAAGGCGCTCTGTTTCGGCGGGGATCGCCTCGTCGGGGATGATTCGGTGCGCGACTTCCGGGACTTCCCAGAGCAGCAGGTGCACCGGGCCGATGACGATGCCGGGCGAAGCCGGCATCCCGACAAGCTTCCCGTCGGCAGTGGCGCGCTCGGGAGTCACCTATTCCCCGAACCCATTGGCTACGAGCGCTGCGAGCGCGTCGAGAGCCGCGTCTGCGTCTTCTCCTTCGACGCGAAGGAGAATCATCGACCCGCATTCGGCCGCAAGCATCATCACACCCATAATGCTCTTGCCGTTCACTTCCATATCGTCGCGAATTATCGTGATGCTGCTCCTGAATCTTGCCGCGAGCTTGACTATCTCGGCAGCCGGACGCGCGTGGACTCCGAGCTTGTTGACTATCTGAACGCTGCGTTCAGCCATTAGCGAATCACCGAGAAGAGAACGAACAGCGTCAGCACAGCGAGCGAGAGACGCCAGCCTTCCACCCGCTCGCCGAAGCGGGCGAGAAGGAGGCCCCCCGCAATCGCCATCAGGATGATGGCCGCGGCAAGGAAGCGGCCGCCTCCGATTACCTCGCGGGCAGCAAGTGGTATTGCTATGCCCGCAAGAAGCGCTGCGACACTCCCCACGTACTGAGGCCCGCGACGGAGGACTGGATGCGCGAGCGCATCAGCCACGCGAAGGCCCCGATCGAATCCGACCTTCAGGCACCAGGCGCGAAGCGCGAAGTGCCCCAGGTTGTAAGTGACAAGAAAGATAAGGATGACAGATACGGGACGCGCGCCGAGACCGAACGCGCCGAGCGCGAGGAGCGAGCAGAGCGGCAGCCAGCTCGCCCACACAAGACGGTCACCGACGCTTCCGAGCGGGCCGCCGAGCGCCGTGCGAAAGCGCTCGATGAGTTGAGGAGAGACGTTGTCGAGCTCGGCTCTAGCGAGCGCGCCCACGGCGACACCGGCGAAATAAGGATGAGCGTTGAAGTACCTCGCCTGACGAACCATCGCCTGTTTGTAGCGATCGCCTTTCATGCCACCCGGCAGGAGTCGTAACGCCGGCTCGGCGCAAAACGCGATCCCGTTTCCGAGCATCGTCTCGTAATTCCACGCTCCCTGAATTGCGAAGAGCCTGAGGTACATCCTCATCCAGATGCCGAACGGAAGCGCAACGCGTGGCTGCGCGGAAGAGTCCTGCGTCATCCCATCACCAGCATCAACGCCCCGATACCCAGTCCGGAGATGAACAGGAGCCGGGCACGCGGAACGCTGTGAAAGATCTTCCATATCGCGCCGCCGGATACGGCTGCGCAGGTTGCCACGATCACACCGCGCGAGCTTCTCGCGTCAATTCCCCATTCGGAGACAACCAGCGGCAGCAGCGCTCCGAACGCGACCATCGCGAGTAGTGTCACGACAAATCCGCGCACCAGATCCCCGGTTAGTCCGAAAAGCTGAAGGCTCGTGACAGCCGAGCTCGAACCGCGCTCGAGATACACTCGCTGGCGCGTCGCGCGCGATGCATTCATGCGCCGCAGCCATACCATACTCCTCCCGCTCAGTACGGCTGTCGCGAGAGCTGCGACTATCGAGACCGTCAGTGCCCCGGCAGGCTCCCCGAACTCCGAAGCGTAGAGCGCACCGCCCACGACGCTTGCCGACCCCCATTCCGGGTAGCGCGACGCGCCGAACGGAAGCATCTCGAGCGCCAGCAGCTCCAGCAGCGCGCCGATGATCAATCCTGCCGGAGCGTTGCCGATGAACGCTCCGGCGACTGTCGCGGCAACGATTGGCCGCGAGATCATCGCCTGCGGAAAAGTGACGACATCCATCCCCAGAACGGCTCCGAGGAGAGCGATCGGCAGCAGGTCGACGACGCTCAAGGCGTTCCCGCCTCGGGACCGGGACCGAGCACATCGGTCATCGGTACCGGCCTGGCGGTCGGGACGTCCTGAGCCGCCACCTTCACGCCGCTTTCGATGAGCGAGCGAAGCAGCGATTCCTCCGGCGGCGCGAGGAACACATACCTCATTTTCTGGATCCGGCCCGCACGATGGTGAATGCCTCCGACATTTACCTCGCGAACGTTGCCGGCTCGCTCGACGAACCGGTTCATCGTCTCGATGTCGGGAGTCACGAGAATGCCGTGCCTCGGGTCGGAGGTCATCGACTCGTGATCGCGAACCGCTTCGTCGACAGTGGCGAAGACGATGTCCATCTCGGGCGGTACGCCCATCCGGTAGAGGTCCTGCTCCCAGTCGCAGGTGGCGACGTTGTCATCGACAAGGACGATGAAGCCGATATCCAGCGGCTGCCCCCAGCCGACTACGACCTGACCGTGGATGAGCCTGTCGTCTATCCTGTAGAGCACGATACCCATCAGGTGCCGCCATGAGCGACGAGCGATGCCCGGCCCTTCTCGGCGGCGCGCCGCGCTGCCTCAGCGGGTTCCCCGGTCGAATGGAACGCGAACTCGAGAAGCGTAGCCAGGTTCGCGCCGGTGACGAGCACGATCGAGGGATCGGCGCGCATGATCCGCCGCACGGCAAGCGTCGCGCTGCCTCCGGGCAAGTCAGTGAAGAAGACACGGATCCGGTGCTCGGCGGCTGCGCTGAGGAAAGCGGCCTCGATGTCATCGCCGCCGAGTCCGGTGTTGGAAAGCGGCAGAAAGATTTCGCCGGCGCCAGCGATCTGCTGGACGGCGCTCACAAGCCCTTCGGAAAATGCCGCGTGTCCCGCGACGATCGCCCGAGGCACGGCCGGAAGCTCGCCTCCGTCCTCTCCCTCCGGGCTATTCATCATCCTCCTGTAGATACTCCCTGACGTTTCCGGCGGCGGCATGGCGCATCCGGCCAATCAGGCGCTCGTTGAAAACCTCGGCCGGGTTGATTCCCGAGTACCTCAGCAAATGGTTGAGGGCGATCACCTCGGCGATCACGGTGATGTTCTTTCCGGGATTCAACGGAACGGTGATGATGGGAATCGAGACGCCGAGAATCGAAGTCGTTTCGGTGTCGAGGCCGGTGCGGTCAACTATCCCGTTCTGGTCCCATTCCTCCAGCCTGACGACTACCTCGATGCGCTTCTGCTGCCGCACTGCGCGGATCCCGAAGATCGAGGGAATGTCGATGAGACCGACTCCGCGTATCTCCATGTGATGGCGCTGAAGCTCGTGGCCGCGGCCGATCAGCACGTCATTGCCCCGTCGCGTCGTTATCACCAGATCGTCGGCGACAAGCCGGTGACCCCGCTCGACGAGGTCGAGCACACATTCCGACTTTCCGATTCCGCTCTTCCCGGTGAAGAAAAGACCGACGCCGAAAACGTCGGCAAGCGACCCGTGAAGGGTCGTCGCCTCGGCAAACTCTCCCTCCAGGGCCGGTTTTATGCGCCTGTAGAATTCCGCCGTTTTCAGCGCGGTTCCAAGGAGAGGAGTTCCGGTGGCGGCAGCTGCCGAGCTCAGTTCAGGCGGCGGATCCTGCCCCTTCGTCACGATCACGGCGGGCATATCGAAGCTGAAGAAGCTTTTCAGGATTCGCGCGCGCTCTGATTCGGGGAGAGACGCGAGATACGTGATCTCGGTCTCCCCCAGAACCTGCAGTCGTTCAGCGACGAACCGGTCGACATATCCGGCGAGGGCGAGTCCCGGGCTTGATATGTCGGAGTTGGTTATCACCTTGTCGAGGCCCACGCCCCCGCCAATGTCGCGGAGGCTGAGCGACTCGCCGGTCCTCTCGAGAAACTGTCCTACGGTGAGCGAGCGGCTCACGCGCTTGTTACCCTCCCCACGACGCGAGCGCGCTCGGCGCGGCGGCGTTCGGCGCGAAGCGTCCGGACCTGGTTGGTGAGCCGGTCGATCGCAGTTGACAGTGCCGGGCCGTAATAACTCCCTTCCCCGCGCGCGATGAGCTTTCGCTGGCGGGGTGCGTGCAGGACGATCTCGACGCGCTTCACGCGTCCATCTTGCTCAAAGCGGATGATCGCGTCAACAGCGCGGGTAAGGCGGGCGGCAATGCGGCGGACCGAAGCCTCGGCACGCTTGCGCATGCGCTCTGAAATGTTGGCGTGATGTGCGTGAAAGATTATTTCCACTTGGTTGTGCCTCCGTGCACCACCATCTCGAGGTGGGATACAGTGTCTTCTGCCGATTTTTCCCATGTGAAGCGCTCGGCAAAGCGTCTGCCAGAATTTCCAAAGGTCGCGACAAGCGAGGGCGATCCAGCGATCCTGCCCATCGCCTCCGCCATTGCGGGTATGTCGCCGTGCGGCACCAGAAAGCCCGTTTCCCCGTCGATGAGCGACTCGCGCAAGCCGGGTGAATCGCTTGCGAGGACCGGGGTTCCGCAAGCGGCGGTTTCGAGATTCGTGAGGCCCCAGCCTTCCTTCGGGGATGCGAACACGCTCGCCCAGGCGCGGCGGAGCATGTCGCGCTTCTCCTCGGGAGAGATGTACCCGAGGAATCGAACGCGATCGGTGAGTCCAAGGGCGCTGGCCAGGCGCTCCAGCTCTTCCCTGCAGGCACCCGAGCCCGCGATCTCGAGGCGGGCGTGCGGAATGCCCGCCCTGGCGAATGCCTGAATTACCATGTCGATTCCCTTGTACCTCTTCAGCCTGCCCACGTAGGCAAATACCGGCACATCGCTGCGCGCCGCCGGCACAGGGGTGTAGAAAGACGTGTCTATTCCGTTGTAGATGACCGTGATGTTCTCCCGCCGGATTCCACGCGCGACGAGGTCGTTTGCGGTGCTTTCGCTGACCGCCTCGAAGGGCACGTTGCGATACGATGCCGGAATGCCGCGCTCGGCAACCCACACCGCCGCTGCCATCGGCAGTGGCGCTTCACGGAATATCGTCCGCCCGAAGAGGTGATGAACGAGTCCGACCACCGGCGGTCCGCCCCATCGGGGAGTGTAGAGAGGAATCTTGTTGAGGTCCTCGATCAGCACGTCGTACCCGCCCGACATGAGACTGTCGCGAAAATATTGGCGGGCGCGAAACTGAAAGGTGTATCGGGTGCCGACGCGATGGACGTCGATTCCATCGAGAAATGCCCGAGGGGAAGCCCCTTCCCATGAGCTGGCGAGAAGGTCGACCCGGTGCCCGCCCGAAGCGAGTCGCCCGAATATCTCGTGAAGATGAACTTCAGCGCCGCCGGCGTGCGGATTCTCCCTGTCGTTCCAGTTGACGACGAGAATTCGCACTAGAGAACACCGGCTCGCCTGGCGTATGCGTCGAGCACGCCGTTGACGAACTTCGCGCTTGCCGCGCTGCCGAAGCGCTCGGCGAGGCGCACTGCTTCCTGGATCACGACACGGGGCGGCGCTTCCTTGCGGGCGAGTTCTGCCGCACCGAGCCTCAGGACCGAGCGCTCGATCGCGCCGACGCGCTCAAGTCTCCAGTTGTCTGTCACCGCCATCAGGGCGGCATCCACCTCGGCCTGTGATCCGGCATATGTGCGCACGAGCCCGCCGGCGAATTTTCGTTCTTCGGGTGCGACAGCGAGATCGTCCCACACCTTTGTCGCAACGCGCGTCAGGTCTTCGCCCGAGCGCATATCCCACGCATAGAGCGCCTGAAGCGCCCGCGCCCTCCCGCGCGATTCAACTCTCATCGGGACCGCTCATCTGGTCGAGCAGGTCCGCCATCTCGAGCGCGGCGACCGCCGAGTCCCATCCCTTGTTTCCGTGTTCGCCGCCGCTCCGCGCGACTGCCTGGTCCATCGTGTCGCAGGTAAGAAGCCCGAATCCCAGCGGTATCTCCGAGTCGCGCGAGGCGTCGGCGAGCCCGCGGGAGGCTTCGCCGGCAACATAGTCGAAGTGAGGTGTATCGCCGCGAATCACGGCGCCAAGCGCAACTACCGCATCGTACTGTTCGGTCCGCATGGCCTGCCGGACTGCCGACGGTAGCTCCCACGCACCGGGGACCCAGAAAACGTCTATGTCGTCGAATGCGGTGCCGTGCCTGACGAGCGCGTCGAGCGCACCTTCGACGAGGGCGCGGGTGACGGTTTCATTGAAGCGGCTTGCGACGACCGCCACTCGCCGGCCTGCGCCGGCGGGAGTGCCCGAGAATTCAGCCATTCACGAGGCTAGCAGGTGTCCGAGCTTGTCGCGCTTCGCGTCGAGATATCCTGAATTCTCCTCTGTCGCGGTGGGGACTATCGCCACCCTTTCCTCGACTTCGAGCCCATAACCTTCGAGTCCGACGAGCTTGCGCGGATTATTCGTCAGCGGACGAAGCTTCCGCACTCCGAGATCGAGAAGTATCTGCGCGCCGATGCCGTAGTTTCGCAGGTCGGGCTTGAAGCCAAGCTGCTCGTTCGCCTCGACAGTGTCCACACCGGTATCCTGGAGCTCGTATGCCTTCAGCTTGTTGAGCAGGCCGATACCCCGCCCTTCCTGGTCGAGGTACACGATCACGCCACGCCCTTCCTCCGAAATCGTCTTCATCGCAGTGTGAAGCTGCCAGCCGCAGTCACAGCGGAGGGAGTGAAAGACGTCGCCGGTGAGGCACTTCGAGTGCATGCGCACAAGGGTGCTCGTTTCATCAACCTCGCCGAACACCAGGGCGACATGCTCGTGGCCATCGACATCGTTGCGATATCCGACAACCTTCCACACGCCGAACTCGGTCGGGAGCCGCGCTTCCGCGACGCGGTGAACGAGCCGCTCAGACTTGAGCCTGTGGGCAACCAGCTGAGCCACGGTTATGAACGTCAGCTCGTGAACCTCCGCGAACTCCTCGAGTTGTGGGCGGCGGGCTGTCGTGCCGTCCTCGTTGAGCACTTCGCATACGACCCCGGCCGGATATAGGCCGGCGAGACGCGCAAGATCTACAGCGGCCTCGGTGTGCCCGACGCGCTGAAGCACTCCGCCGTCCCGCGCACGGAGCGGCGGGATATGACCGGGCCGCCGAAGATCGGCGGGGACTGTCGCGGGATCTACTGCAACCTGAATCGTTCGCGCGCGGTCCTGCGCGCTGATGCCCGTAGTTACGCCGAATCTCGCGGCAGCGTCGATGCTCACGGTGAAGGCCGTACGCTGCTCCTCGGTATTTTCGTCGCTCTGCTGCGGCAGCTGAAGCTGGTCAGCACGCTCACCGGTGAGGGCCAGGCAGATCCAGCCCCCGGCCTTTTTTATCATGAAGTTGACGAGCCCGGGCGTAACGAGCTGAGCCGCGCAAATGAGGTCGCCCTCGTTCTCGCGGTCCTCATCGTCTGCCACGAGGATAAGCTTTCCCGCCTTGATGTCGGCGATCGCCTGCTCGACGGTTCCGAATCGCATTGTCATGCCTCGAGCCCGCTCGCGGGCTAACGGTTCAGGTACGGCGCGACCAATGCTCGAACGTGCTTTCCGATGACATCAGTCTCGACATTCACCCTTTCGCCGACCCGGAGCTCTCCCAGGGTTGTGTTGCGAAGGGTGTAGTCGATCAGCGCTACCTGCAACTTATCACCTTCGAGGCGGTTAACGGTAAGGCTCACCCCGTCGAGGGCAATGGATCCGTGGAGAACAAGTGTCTCCGAGAGGCCAGCGGGAAGCCCGATGTCCATCAGCGTCGCGTCGCCATGGGGTTCGAGAGCCTCGATCGTGCCGACTCCGTCGACGTGACCCTGCACGATGTGACCGCCAAGCCGGCTGTCCGCCCGAACGGCCCGCTCGAGGTTGACCCGCCGCCCGGCCGCCCACTCCCCAACCGTCGTGCGGCTCATCGTGGCCACCATTGCCGCAACGCCGAACCAGCCGCCGGTCGCTCCGGTTACGGTCAGGCATACGCCGTTGACCGAGATGCTTTCTCCATCGACCAATCCGGAGAACGAGCTGTCAATGCTGAGCACGACACCTTCATCTACCTTCTCGTCTACCTTCTCGACCGACGCGATGGTTCCGACCGACTCGACAAGTCCGGTGAACATCAGCGCATGCCCGAATAGACCGACATCACGTCCCCGTCAAGTGCGTCGGAGCGGAGGAGTTCGAAGCGGGGGGCGTGCTCGACCTCGTGCGACGAGATCCCCGCAAACGCGTTCAGCGCGCCTTCGCCAAGCACGATAGGCGCGCGGAAGATCACGAGGCGGTCAACCCACCCGCCGGCAATGAACGACGCCGCGAGGCCCGCGCCCCCCTCGACGAGAATTGAATTGATCCCCCGCGCCTTCAACATCGCTATCGCCTCTGAAAGGTCGCGTGTCTGAATCGACTCTATCCCGCAGTCCTCGAGCGCGGATGGGAAAGAGACTCCCAATGCGGTGACCAGGAGTGTCGGAATATTCCGCGCCGTTCTGGCCAGGGTCGAATCGGCCGGCAGTCGCGCGGATCGATCGAAAATGACCCGTAGCGGAGTCATGCGCGGAGGCGGCTCGGTACGCGCCGTGAGCTGTGGATCGTCAGCGATTGCAGTAAGAATCCCGACCGCGATGGCGTCACTGTTTGCGCGCAAGCGATGGACTGCCGCGGTCGACTTCCCGTTTGTCATCCATCCGCGCTTTCGACTCGCCGCAGCGATCGCGCCGTCGAGCGACATCGCGAGCTTGAGAGTGATCCACGGCCTGCCCCCGGTCGCTGCCTGGAAGAATGGCGCATTGAGCTCACGGGCTTCATTCTCCCGAATCCCCACGTCGACATCTATTCCCGCAGCGCGCAAGCTCTCGACGCCGCCGGCGGCAACCGGGTTCGGATCACGCGCCGCGACAACGACGCGTTTGATTCCCGCCGCGATTATGGCGTCTGCACAGGGCGGGTTTCGACCGTGGTGATTGCATGGCTCGAGGTTCACGTACATAGTCGCACCTCGTGCGCGATCTCCGGCTGCGGCAATTGCGCCGGCTTCAGCGTGGGGGCCGCCGAAGCTCGCATGGAATCCCTCCCCCGCATTCTCCCCGTCCGCAAATATCACCGCCCCCACCATCGGATTTGGCGACGTCAGCCCCCAGCCACCCTCGGCAAGAGCGAGTGCGCGGTCCATCCGCGCGTTGTCAGCGGCGGCACGGTCCTCAGGCAATCACTACCCCGCCAGTGCCTGGCCTGACTTCGCCGATGATCCATCCGGTTGTTCCGGCAACGCGAGCAGCGCCGATGATTTCGTCAGCTGCGGCGGCGGGCGCGACAGCGACCATGCCGACACCCATGTTGAAGACCCTGAACATCTCGTCGCGCGCAACCTTTCCGGCCTCCTGAAGTGCCGTGAACACCGGTGGAATTTCCCACGTACCCGAGTCGATATGCGCGTCAAGCGTTGCGGGAAGAGCCCGGTCGAGATTTCCCGGGAGGCCGCCTCCGGTAATGTGCGCCATCGCGTTGATCTTCCCGAGCGCCGGGGCAAGAGCCCGAAGGTACGATCGATGGACCGCGAGCAACACGTCCCCAACGGTTGCATCGATTCCCGGAAACGGCTGGTCGAATCGCAGGTTCATCCGCTCGCTGACGATCTTTCGCGCAAGCGAGTAGCCGTTGGTGTGGAGACCGGAGCTCTCGAACGCGATCAGGACGTCGCCGTCGCGCACCTTGTGCGGGCCGGGGATCTCATCCTCGTCCACGGCTCCGACGATGAAACCCGCAAGATCGTAGTCGGGAGGCATGTAAAGCCCCGGCATTTCCGCCGTTTCACCGCCAATGAGCGAGCATTCATTCTCCCGGCAGCCGGCGGCGACACCGGCGACTACCTGCTCGAGTGTTACGGGATCGAGCTTGCCGAACGCGACGTAGTCGAGAAAAAAGAGCGGCTTCGCGCCCTGGACAAGGATGTCGTTGACGCAGTGATTGACGAGATCGTGACCTATCGTGTCGTTGCGGCCGCTCTCGATCGCGACCTTTATCTTGGTCCCGACTCCATCGGCGCTGGCGACGAGAACAGGCGACCGCATGCCCGGCGGGACGCGGAACATTCCGCCGAATCCCCCGAACGCGCCGAGTACGCCGCTGGTGAAGGTCGAGGACACGAGCTTCGCGATCCGCGACTTCGCCTCGTCAGACGCGCCGAGATCGACGCCGGCACTACGGTACTGGAGCGCTTCGCTGTTCAAGCGGGCAGCTCCTCCTCGAACGCCACCAGGCGCTTCAGCTCACCGATGCGTGACGCAAGTTCCTCGCGGGTAAGAGTCATGAGGCGCTCGGTCGAGAACTTCTCGACCGCGAACGATCCCATGGCCGAACCGTACATGACCGCCCTCCTCATGTTCGCTTCGCTCAGGTCGCCCGTTCGCGCGAGGTATCCAATGAATCCTCCAGCGAAGGAATCACCGGCACCCGTCGGATCGAAGACGCTCTCGAGCGGGAATGCGGGCGCAAAGAAGGTGCTTTCGCGGTTGAACATGAATGCACCGTGCTCCCCTTTCTTGATTATCACGTGCTTCGGGCCGCAGTCCATTATCCACTTGGCCGCCTGCATGAGATTCACCTTCTCGGTGAGCTGGCGCGCTTCGCCGTCATTGAGGGTCACGAGATCGACGTGAGAAAGCAGCTCCACGAGATCGGGGCGCCTGCTCTGGATCCAGAAATTCATCGTGTCGCAGGCAACGAGCTTCGGACGCTCGACCTGCTTCAATACGTCGAGCTGCAGCCGTGGGTCGATGTTCCCCAGAAAGACGAACGGGGCGTTCCTGAACTGCTCCGGGATCTTGGGACTGAACCGCGAGAATACACCGAGATGCGTCTCGAGAGTTTCTGCCGAATTGAGGTCATGACTGTAACGCCCCCGCCAGCGAAACGACGAACCGTCAGCCCGCTCGAGTCCCGCGAGATCGACTCCACGCTTCACCAGTGGCTCCAGCTTCTCCACCGGATAATCGCTCCCAATCACGCCGACGAGCTGAACCGGCGTAAAAATGCTGGCAGCGGCGGAAAAAAAAGTTGCAGATCCGCCGAGTACGTCATCGGCTTTCCCGAAGGGCGTTTCGACTGAGTCGAGGGCGACTGAACCCACTACGAGTACTGACATTTGTCTTTGCGAGAGAGTGTATGAGTAGTCTTGAGCTACATGCGCTCCGGAGCGTCGATGCCCAGAATCGTGAGGGAGTTTCGAATGACAATCTGGCTTGCCCGGGCGAGGGCGAGACGCGCCGCGAGTATATCCTCAGGCTCTCCCAGCACATGGTGCTTGTGATACCACAGGTGAGCCAGCCGTGCTGTCTCTGTCAGGTATGTAGTGATCCGGTGCGGCTCGAGACTCTCGGCGGCTCCGATCACGGTCTGCGGGAAATCAGCGAGCGCCTTTATCAGCTCGAGCTCCTCGGGCTCACGGAGCACTGACAGATCGACGTCTGCAGCGCTGAAGGATTCACGATCGACTTCTCCCACGCGAAAGATTCCGCACATGCGCGCATGCGCCATCTGCACGTAATAAACCGGGTTCTCCTCAGACTGCTTCAGGGCAACATCTATGTCGAAGACGAGCTGGGAGTCGCTTTTCCGCATGAGGAAGAAGAATCGCACGGCATCTCGCCCGACTTCGTTGATCAGGTCGCGAACTGTGAAATAGCTGCCTGCCCGCTTCGAGATCTTCATCTCCTCGCCGCCCTTCATCACCGTCACCATCTGGTGCAGCACGTACTCAGGGTACCCGGCTCCGATGTCGATGCCGAGCGCCTGGAGGCCGGCGCGGACGCGGGTGGTCGTGCTATGGTGGTCCGCGCCCTGGACATCTATTGCGCGGCGAAACCCGCGCTCCCATTTCGTCACGTGGTATGCGATGTCAGGCACGAAGTAGGTGTAGCTGCCGTCGCGCTTGCGCATCACGCGGTCCTTGTCATCGCCCAGGGCGCTCGTGCGCAGCCAGAGAGCCCCGTCCGATTCATACGTCATCCCGGCCTCGGTGAGAGCCTTGACCGTGCTCTCGACCTTCCCGTCGGAGTAAAGGGATGACTCGAGGAAGTACGTGTCGAACTTCACGCCGAACGCCTGCAGATCGAGGTCCTGTTCCGCGCGGAGAGCGGCAACCGCGAACTGCCGGATTGCATCGGAATCCTCCGTCGCTCCCGCATCGTCCCGCTCACTCCTGAAACGCTCCGCGATCTCCCTTATGTACTCTCCATGGTAGCCGCCTTCGGGGATTGCCGGCTCCCCCTCGCCGGCAACGAGCCACGCCTTCACGCTCGCCGCGAGATTCTCTATCTGCACCCCGGCGTCGTTGTAGTAGTACTCACGTGACCCCCGCCAGCCTGTCCATTCTAGAAGCGTGGAGATCGCATCGCCTAGTGCTGCCTGGCGACCGTGTCCGACGTGGAGGGGACCGGTCGGGTTCGCCGACACGAATTCGACGTTGACCTCCTTGCCCTGCCCGCCGTCGCTTCTCCCGAACCGTGCATCATCCGCAACGATCTGGCGCACCGCCTCCGCAATCACTGCCGGCTTCAGGAAGAAGTTCATGAATCCCGGCCCGGCAATGTCGACTCTCTCGACTCCCGCGCCGGCCAGGCTCATCCTGTCGCGCAGCAATCCGGCAATCTCTGCGGGTCGCTTCTTCAGCGGCTTCGCGAGCGTCATCGCAAGGTTGGTTGTCCAGTCACCAAGTGATGCGTCGCGCGGCCTTTCGATGATGGGGTCGATGCTTTCAGTCGCACCGATGTCGCGCGCAGCAGCAATCAGCTCCGCGCGTATTTTTTCGGCGGCCGTCATTCTGCTTTTTTTGTTGGAGGCGCCGGCTTCGGGGCAGGAACCGGCTTCGCCTCAGGCGCAGCTTTAGCTGGTGTTGCAGCGGCCTTCTCGGCCGGAGCCGCCGGTGTGTCAGGGGTTTTTGCTTCCGCTGCTCCCGGCTTTGGCTTTGCTTCACGAGCCGTTGCCGCATCCCGCTCCGCTTTTTTTCCGTCCTTGCCATAGTCGGTTATGTAGAAGCCGGAGCCCTTGAACACCAGACCGGACGCGGACATCAGCCGGCCTGCGACTCCGCCGCACTCCGGGCACTTCTCCTCCGCCTGCGCGGCGGCGATCGAGCGATAGAATTTTTCGAAATCATGCCCCTGTGGGCACCTGAACTCGTGAAGCGGCATTCTCTGTATTGCGGGGGAAGGGCGGCAGGATACCAACCTTGAAAGTTACGAAATTCCCGTGTCAGTCTCAACCTCCACGCTGCGACCGTGGCACAGGTTGATGGTCCTGTCATGAGGGGTCGCCCCTGCGGGCGATCGTTTTCCGATTGTCGCCTGCTGTCTGCGCCCCTGGTTGGCATGCCCCGGTTGACCTTTCCCCGTCAAACGGAAACGGCAAGCGGAGAACGGATCAACGGACACACAAAACGCGGGTTGTGAGGCCTCGCATACCTGAAACTGAACCACTACCCACGTTGCTGGTACCGAGTCATCTGATGACGTTCGGCTTCGATTGCGGATCGAGGACCCTTGCAGGCTCAGGACTAACTGCAATCGCCGATCAGCCGACCAGTTTCTCCGCGCGGATGGCAATGAAATGACCGGTTCTGAAGCGGCTTTTCAGGCCGCGCAACCGCTCGAACCGCATCGCCCCCCTCAACAACAGGCGGTCGACGCGGCCTTTGGATTTGCCTCCAAACGCGTTCATCAGCGGAATCGCCAGCACCCGCGGGGCATGCATGATGGCGGTCACCTCGCTCACGCGAAACCCCGCCTCCTCGACCAGGGAGCGCGCCGCTTCGGGCCCGAATGTCCGGCCCACCGGATAAGGGACGAGTCCCGCAGCGTGCGTGAGGCGATATGGAAGGGAGTTCCGCAGCGCGATCACCGGATTTGCGAGATTGTCCAGGGTCAGGATCAGCACTCCTCCCGGAGCCAGAACCCTGTGAAGCTCCCTCACGGCATCCACCACGTCGCCAGTTCCCGGGAAATGATCGAGAGTTGAAAGGGACACGACAGCGTCGAAAACTCCGGACCTGAACGGCAGCGCGCGGACATCGGACCCCGAGCACAAGAGAGACGCGCATGACCGCGCAGCTTCGTGACGCACAGAGGCGGACACATCAATCCCGACTACGGAAGACGCCCGACCTGTGAGCATCGGGCAGATGCCCCCCGAAACCGCCTCGTCGAACAGGTCGGTTTTGAGAATACGTTTGATGTGGCGCACGGGCAGCCATTCCTCGATGAGGCGGACGTTCACCGCGTCGCTATGCCGCCGCCAGTTCTGCTGAGGTCGCGAATCCACCCAGTGCGACCCATACCTGTCCCATTCCGCCGCGTCGACTACATCCCCGGGTCTGGTCAAACCCCCTCGCTCATGCGTCTGCGCGGTACAGGCCCCATTGCTTCTCGAAGGCCGAGGAGATCTCGCCCACTGTGCACCGGGCCCTCACTGCGCCGATTATAGCCACCATGATTCCCGATTCGCGCTGCTCTTCCGACATCAGGTGCACTGCCGCGTGCTCGAGGCGATCAAGTGCCTGCGCGGCGGCTGCCGGGTCGCGTCGTGACCGGCATTCCCTCAGCCCGTCAACCTGCCCGCGCTCGAGTCCGGAATAATCCGGCGCGGTAATGGGCGGATGCTCGGTGCCATCGGTAAACCGGTTCACGCCGACGACCGTCGTCGCACCGCTCTCGACGCGCAGCTGATGTTCGTAAGCGCTGCGCGCGATCTCCTCCTGGAAGAATCCCGCCGCGATTGCCGCCTCCGAGCCACCGAGCGCGTCGGATCGCTCGATGAGTTCCATTGCGCGCGCCTCCAGCTCGTTCGTCAGGTGTTCGACGTAATAGCTTCCCGCAAGCGGATCCGCTGTCGCGGCCACACCTGATTCATAGCCGATGATCTGCTGTGTACGAAGCGCCAGGGTGGCTGCCTCCGCGGTTGGGAGAGCGAGAGCCTCATCGTATCCGTTAGTGTGCAGCGACTGCGTTCCGCCGAGCGTCGCCGCGAGCGCCTGCACCGCGACCCGGACGACATTGTTGAGAGGTTGCTGCGCCGTGAGCGTCACTCCGCCCGTCTGGGTATGGAACCGGAACCGGCAGCTCGCGTCCGACGCTCCGAATCTCTCGCGCATCAGCCGTGAATACATGCGCCTTGCCGCCCTGAATTTCGCTATCTCCTCGAACAGGTCGTTGTGCGCGGCGAAGAAGAACGAAAGCCGCGGAGCAAACGAGTCGACGGGAAGCCCGGCGGCGACCGCGCGCTTGACGTACTCGAGCGTGTTCGAGAGCGTAAACGCCAGCTCCTGCACGGCAGTGGCTCCCGCTTCCCTGATGTGATATCCCGATATCGAAATCGGATTCCAGCTCGGCACCTCTGTCGCGCAGAAGCGGAACACTTCGGCTATGAGCCGGAGACTCGGCTCGGGTGGATAGATATACGTGCCTCGCGCGATGTATTCCTTGAGGATGTCATTCTGGATCGTCCCGCTCAGCGCGCTCCGCGGAATCCCGCGCTCCTCGGCAACAACTATGTACATGGCGAGAAGCGTTGCCGCCGTGGCGTTGATCGTCATCGAAGTTGACACTGCGTCGAGCGGCAGATCAGCCAGCAGGAGATGCATGTCCTCGACGCTGTCGATCGCCACGCCTGCCCGGCCGACTTCGCCGAGCGATCGCGGAGAATCGGAATCGAGACCCATCTGGGTCGGGAGGTCGAATGCCACTGAAAGGCCCGTCTGCCCGGCGCCCAGGAGGTGCCTGAATCGCTCGTTCGTCTCGCGCGCTGTGCCGAACCCGGCGTATTGTCGCATCGTCCACAACCGGCCACGGTACATCGTGGCCTGAACACCGCGTGTATAGGGCCAGGTCCCGGGGTCGTTCAGGTCCCTTTCGTAGTCGATCTTCGCGTCGTCGGGGCGATAAGCGACGCGCAGGGGTATGCCTGCCGGAGAGAGCGCTGCCGGAGCGGCGTCTTCGCCGCGCGAGCTCATTGGGCGGCTAGCGGGATCTCTTCGCCTGCCGACTGAGGGAGCATCGACTGCGCTATCTCGACATCTCCCTTGCTCCCGATGTACAGCGGCGTTCGCTGGTGCAGGTCGGTTGGCTCGATGTCGAGAATCCTCCTGTCGCCGTCGATCGCCGCCCCGCCTGCCTGCTCGACGATGAACGCGAGAGGATTCGCTTCGTAGAGAAGCCGCAGCTTGCCGTTGGGGCTCTTCTGGTTCGAGGGATACGCGAAGATGCCACCGCCGAGAAGATTGCGGTGGAAATCGGCGACGAGAGAGCCGACATAACGGACACTCATCGCGGCGCGCTCACCATCGAGCCCGCGATAGCGGCGCATCAGCCCGCGCACATCCTCCGACCAGAGCGCCTCGTACGAGTCGTTGACCGAAAGGTAGCGTCCGCTCCGCGGAATCGAGATGTTGGGGTGTGACAGGAGAAACTCCCCTATCTGCGGGTCGAGCGTGAATCCGTGGGCACCCTGCCCCGTGGTGTAAACAAGCATCGTGCTCGAGCCGTAGATCACATAGCCCGCGGCGACCTGGTTACGGCCCGGCTGGAGCATGTCCTGCATCTCGCCGCGCGATCCGCTCGAGATCTTCCTCACCACGGAGAAGATCGTTCCAACGGGCACGTTGACGTCGATGTTCGACGAGCCGTCGAGGGGGTCGAAAAGGAGGCAGTACTTGCCGCACTTGAAGTTGTCGGGGATCTGGATGATCCCCGGCTCCTCTTCCGAGGCGAGGGCGCACAGGCGGCCGCCGTGATCGACCGCCTTTATGACGATCTCGTTGGCGATGACGTCGAGCTTCTGCTGCGTCTCACCCTGCACATTGACATTCTCGGCCGATCCGAGAATGTCGGCCAGGCCGGCGCTGCGAACCTTGTTGGCGATCATCTTCGCGGCGAGACCCAGGTCGTAGAGCAGGCCCGACAGCTCGCCTGTGGCGGCCGGGTGCATCTTCTCCTGCTCGATGATGTATCGCTCGATCGTGACGACGGAGGTAGCCGTATGTTTCACCACGTTATGCATCCTCATCGGAACCGGGGGCGGCGGCGCGGGCGAGGCAGTGCGCCGCATAGCTGCGGGCGTCCGCCTCGTAGCGGTTGGCGTAATATCCGCGCCGCAGACTCTCCCAAATGTAACGGAGGGGAAAGGTTCTGCGCTCGGAGAACTGCTGGACGTGCCTCAGCTCGTGCAGCAGGAGCGCGGGATCGAGGCGGGTAGCGGGGGCGAGAAAGATAGTCCGGCCAAGTGTTATGGCGGCCACGGTCGCCTGTCCGAGCATCCATCCACCGACACGAAGGGGAAACCCGCCCCGGCGCAGGCGAAGGTCCTGCAGCTCCGGCCACTGCGTCGCGATCGCCGACGGGAGCTTAATTCGCTCACCGGCGAGGCCTCCGTTTATCTTCGCGATAAGTCCCACTGTTCTCCCGAGGCAGTGACTGTGATGCGGGTCCCGTCCGTTCGCACGACAATGGTTCCGGACTCATCGGTGCGCATGATCCTGGCCCCCACGCGATCGAGCCCCGCGATAACGTCAGCGCTTGGATGGCCGTAAAGATTATCGGCCCCAACTGATATAACCGCCAGCGCCGGATTCACCGCCTGGAGAAACCTGTCGCCGCTCGAGGTCGAGCTCCCGTGATGCGCGACCTTCAGGACATCGGCGGCCAGATCGGCCCGCGCATGATCGAGAAGCCATCCCTCCTCCGCCTGCTCCGCATCTCCCGTCAACAGGAACCGTGCCGATCCGTACTCGACGAGCGCGATAGTGCTCGCCTCGTTCGGGTCGGAGAGCGCCATCGTCCAGACCGAGTCCGGGGCCAGAAATCTCACCACCACCCCGTCGACCGCCATCACGTCGCCAGCCTGCACACGATTCCACTCAATTCCTGCGGCAGCCGCGGCGCGCAACGTCTGTTCGTACACCGCGCTTCCCTGTGGAAATGCCGAGTCCCAGAATTCACGGGGGCGAAGGCCGCGTATTACCGAGACTGCGCCACCCACGTGGTCGAGATGGGCGTGAGAGAGTACGAAAGCGCGGACCTGTCCTCCCCTGCTCTTCACGTACGGGATAATCGTGCTCCTGCCCGCATCGCCGGTCTTCCAGGCGCGCCCCGAGTCAAAGATTATCCACTTTCCCCGATCGGTTCTCACGAGTATTGCGTCGCCCTGGCCCACGTCGAGCACATGCATCTCGACGCTCCCGTGATAGGGCGCTGGAAGCGCGGGAGCCCACGACGCGATGCAGAGAAACCCTGTCGCCACGATGACCGGGCGGGCAGGATACCGGCTCGCCGTCGCGACAGTCAGCGCGACGACTGCCACGCCTCCCGATACGACCGTCGCCAGCGACGGAACAACCGCGACGGATGAACCCGGGATCGACGCGGATACAGTTGCTATCATGTCGAACGCTCTGAGCAGCGGCCGCGAAGCGTCGGCGAGGAACCAGGCGACCGGATCAAGCGGTGCGACAAGCAGCGTGAGGAAGAGGAGCGGCTGGAGCACTGAGACGACCGGACCGGCGGCGAGGTTCGCGAGGGGCGCGATGATGCTTATGCGACCGAAGTACCATCCGATAATTGGCGCTGTGATTATCGTCGCTACAATCGACGTGAGCAGCTCGCGGCCGACGTGAAGCTTCCACCCTTCCAGTCGCTTCCTCAGCAACCGCTTCGAGAGCGACCCGCTGGCGATCATCCCGGCGATCCCGACTACGCTCAACTGGTATCCGAGATCCAGAACCGTTCGCGGAGTGACGAGGGGCACGAACGCGCCGAGGGCCAGGCCGGCCCACGGCGACGTGGGGCGCTGGGTGAGCTTCGACGCCGCCACTCCAGCCAGCATGACCGCCGAGCGCACCGCGGGCGGCTGGGCTCCGATTATCGCTACATAGATTCCGGTAACAAGCACCGCGAGTATCGACGCAGCGACGCGCGGGACACGGAGCGCCTGAAGCAGCAGAATCACCGAACCGGCGATAATGGCCACGTGAAGCCCGGAGATCGACAGCATGTGAATTATCCCCGCGCTCGCGTAGCGGTCGCGCATCTCGCGCGGGATCCGGTGCTGGTCGGCGATGAGCAGTGCCCGGGCCATCGGCGCATCGTCGGCGAAGACCCGGTCGATCGCACTGGCGGCGCGGTCCCGCGCCGCGTCGAGCACTCCCGAATCGGTGGCGGCCGCGCCGCTCGAGCGCCGTTTCCACTTGTCGACCGGCGGAGTAGTCGCCGCGATGAGGGCAGCGGCAATCATCAGCATGGCCAGGGCGGCAAGCCTCGCATCCCTGCTCACCGCGGCCCAGATGATGACAGGAACTCCCACCGCGACAGGCAACCATACGATACCGGCAAACGCCGTCAGAAGTCCGGCGGCGAAGAACAGGTATGCTGCAGCAATGAGTGGCACACCGGATCATCGTCTGTGCATCCGGCACAACTTCAACCGCTTCAGCGCATCAGCAATGAATGGGTTGCGCGGACGCCATCGGCAGCGCCATGCGCTCCCGCAGGATCGCTCCGGTGAATGTCGAACCGGTAGTCCCGGTCAGCTCAACGCTGAGGTAACTCCCGATCAGGTCCGAATCACCCGGGACGATCACCGTCTTGAAATCGCGCGTCCGCGTCTGGAGCAGGCCGCCCCGGCGCGCTTCCTTTTCCACGAGCACCTCCCGCCTCTGACCCAGAAGAGAGAGGTTGCGGTCGCGCGACCCGGCGCGAACGGTCGATATCAGGCGGCCGAGACGTTCGCTCGCGATCTCATCGGACACCGTCTCGCTTGCAGGCATTCTGGTGGCAGGTGTCCCTTCCCGCGGCGAGAACTTGAACGTGTATGCATCGTCGAATCCAACCTCCGCGACCACGCTCAACGTTTCCCCGAAATCCTCCTCCGACTCGCCGGGGAAGCCTACGATGATGTCAGTCGTGAGAGCGAGGCCCGGAATGGCCGAACGAAGCCTCTCGACGCACTCCAGATAACCTTCGCGCGTGTAGCGGCGAAGCATTCTCTTCAGCACCCGGGTTGAACCTGACTGCATCGGGAGATGCACGTGCTCACAGGCAGCCGCAGTGTCCGCGAGAGCGGCTATCACCTTGTCGCTGAAATCGTTCGGGTGCGGACTCGTGAAGCGCAGCCGCTTGAGTCCCGGCACAGACCCCACGGCACGGACGAGATCCGCGAAGTCGTGAGATCCGTCGTTATAGGAGTTCACGGTCTGGCCGAGAAGGACGACCTCGGACATTCCGTCCGCGACAACCTCCGCCGTTTCGCGAACGACCTCCGCCAGCTGGCGACTTCGCTCGGGGCCGCGTGTCGTTGGAACGATGCAGTACGTGCAGCGATAGTCGCAACCGCGCTGCACCGGGATCCATGCCTTCACCCTGTCGAACCGGCGCGGCTTGAAGTCCTCGTAATGCTCCTCGAGGTCGAAGTCCGTCGCTGCGGCTCTCTCACCGCGGCGGGCGTTCTCCACCAGCAGCGGGAGCGAGCGATATCCGTCGGGTCCGACCACGAGGCTCACGTGACGCGCGCTCTCCAATATTCTCGGGCCGAGCCGCTGCGCCATGCACCCGGTCACGCCGAGCACGGAGTCCTTCTTCATCCGGCTCTTCATCTCCCCGAGCCGTCCCATCACGCGCTGCTCCGCGTGCTCCCTTATCGCGCAGGTGTTGACAAGGATCAGATCCGCCGAATCGGGAGTCGCGACCTGGTCATAACCGGAGGCAGCGAGCTTTCCGAGTATCAGCTCGGAGTCGCTCACGTTCATCTGGCAGCCGTAGGTCTCGATGTAGACAGTCGAACGTTTCGGAGTTGTCATGCGGCGGTCGCGGAAAGCTCGCCGTCGCCGCCGAGCACGCCCCGGAAACGGGAGCGGCGCGGAATCGTGCGATCGGGGAGTGAGACCGAAAGATAATCCTCGGTGAGTCCCCTGCCCCTCTCGGTTACGACCACGTCACACGTTGTGCCGCGACGCGACCCCGCGTACGCAACAGCTTTCGCCTGTGCAAGCTCGCGCAGCTCGGCCGCGCGCCGCCGCGCGACAGCGCCGGATACCGGACCGGAGAGCCGGGTTGCGGGTGTGCCTGGTCGCGCAGAGTACGGAAAAACGTGAAGGGACGTGAACGGCAGCCTTTCCACAATCCTCATCGTCGCGAGATGGTCAGCTTCGGACTCACCGGGGAATCCTGCGATCACATCGGCGGACAAGGCGAACACCGGCCGGTGGCGCGTGAGTCGCAAAACAGCCTGCTCATACGCTGCGGCGTCATACCAGTTGCGCCCCATCCTCCGCAGCACTGCATCCGATCCCGACTGAAGTGGCGCATGGAGGTGAGGAGCGAGTCGCGACGGATCGTCGAGAAGCAGCCGCGCAAGCCTGTCATCGACCTCAGTGGCTTCCACCGATGAAAGACGGAACCTGACCGTCGGCACCTCAGTGACGAGCAGCTCGACGAGCGCGCCGAGCGATGAGCCAGTGTCGCGCCCGTACGTTCCGATGTGAATGCCCGTAAGGACTATCTCGGGGTGGGATTCCGCGAGCTTCAGCGCCTCCGCAACGAGTGACGTGGCCTGACGCGAGCGGTTTGCCCCCCGCGCGCGGGTAGTCGCGCAGAAAGTGCAGTGCTCGTCGCAGCCATCCTGAATCCGCAGCAGCGCCCTCGCGCCCGATTGCTCGCCAGCGATTGAGGGAGAGCCGGCGATTCCAAGAGCTGCTGCCAGGGCCGTGATGTCTGCGCCGGGTATGACCGCGTCGACGGACGGGAGAGTCCCGAGCGGAGAGATGCGCTCATCGCGGCCTGCGACCCCTGCGGCGCACCCCGTGACTACCGTGCGGATGGACGGATTCATCCTGGCCGCGCTGCGAACTCCCGACCGCAGATCCGCTTCAGCCTCGGCGGTGACGGTGCAGCTGTTGAACACGGCGATGTCCGCATCACCGGGCGTTGTAGCCTCCTCGATGCCGGCGCCCGCAAGCAGGGCCCTAACCGCCTCGGTGTCGTATTGATTCGCGCGACAGCCGAAGGTGCGCAGGAACACTTTCATCAGCTGGAGTGCGTGCCCCGGATGCGAGCTTTGCCGGACGCGGGTCCCGGGGGTGGCGCGACGGCAGGAATCGGAAGCTGGACGTGGAACGAGCTTCCCTCTCCCTCACGGCTTCGCACCCAGATCATGCCGCCATGAAGGTCGACGACAAGCTTGCAGAACGTGAGGCCAAGCCCGGAGCTCCTGACACGCGGCGCGACCGGTCCGGCAACCTGGCCGAATTTCCTGAAGATCACCTCGTGATACTCCGGGGGGATCCCCGGTCCGTTGTCGGTGAAGGTAAAGAGGACTGATTCGCCGGCCTGCCTCGCGGTTATCACAAGCTCGATCGGCTCCGACGAATGAGTCACAGCGTTCTGAATCAGGTTGGAGAAGACCCGCTTCAGCAGCCCCTTGTCAGCGTGGAATACCGGCGTTTCGTCGTCGACTCTCACCGTCACGACTGTCCCCTCCTGCTGGAACCTGTGCCGCCATTCGTGGATCAACTCGCTCACCAGCGCTGCCGGTGCTATCGGCTCAGGCGTCAGCGTGACGGCTGCCTCCTCGATCCTCGCCACCTCGAGGATATCCTCGATAAGCGCGAGCAGGTCCTCGGACTTCCCCTCTGCTTCCCCCACCGCGCGCCGCTGATCGTCGGTCATTTCACCGAAGACGCCGTCCCCGAGCAACTCGAGTGTCGCAAGAACGGAGGTGAGGGGGCTCTTCAGGTCGTGCACGATCATCTTCATGAGATCGTCCCGCACCTTCTCGAGCTCCCTCAGCTTCCGGTAACTGTTCTCGAGAGCGTCCGTCGCTGCCTTGAGCTTGAGGAGACTGCGCACGCGCGCGCCGAGCACGAGACGGTTGTGGGGCTTGGTAAGAAAATCGTCGCCGCCGGCTTCGATTCCGCGCACGCGATCGCTCGTGTCGTTCATCGCCGTCACGAAGATCACGGGAATCCGCGACGTTCGCGGGTCGCGCTTGATCCGACGGCAGACCTCGAAGCCGGTCGACCGGGTGTCGACGCCGAGGTCGCCCGACGGCATCGACACATCGAGAATGCAGAGATCGGGGTTGTGCTCGAAGCATGCATCGAGCGCCGACGGGCCGTCCTGCGCGCCTACGGTCCTGTATCCGAGAGTGTGGAGCTGGTCGAACAGAAGCTCCACGTTCGCCGCAACGTCATCAGCGACGAGAATCAGCGGGCCCGATTCCCTTCCCGGATCGGACATCAGCTATGGCCTGACGCGGAGCCCGAAGCTGAAAATGTACGCGCGCTCACTGGCATCGACCGTTGACAGCTTCGGTGAGCGTGAGGCGCGTTCGACCGAGAGGTCGAATGTGGCGCGATTGCGGAAGAACTGGGCACCGAATCCCCCCCCGAGCGAAAGCTCGTCGACCTCGCTGCCGCCGGCGAGGAATGGAAGTGTCCTGTACCGCCCGCCGAGACGAAGCACAGTCTGCCTCGCCGCAATCCGCGGACCGAGCGCCTCGATGCCGAGGCCTCCTTCCCAGCCATCGACCGCGATTGCATCGGCCGAGCCAAGCCCGTTGAGGCTCGACCAGTTATCCCGCGACACCTGCGCGGAAATGCTCGTTCCCGGGATTCCCCCGTAAGTAATCGCAGCGCTGTATCTGTCTGGTATGTCAGCCTGCGAGACCGTGCTGTCTCCCGCCTTGGCGTCGATCCCGAACCCCTTCCGCGCCGCCAGTGCGAATCCGAGTACGCTCGAGGGCCTCAACACAGCGCCGGCAGACGCAGCGAGTCCCGTGAACCCAAGGGTGGACACCTGCGAAATCGGAGTGAAGGCCGGCTGGTCGGGGAAAGACTGCGTAAAGAACATCCGGTTCTGACCGACAAAAACATGACCTCCGAAACCAAGCTGCACTTTCGGGCTGGCTGCATACCCGACCGCAACGCGCACATCGTTTATCGCGCCGAGTGTTCTTGTGTTCTCGGTTACCGCGACGTCCTGGCCGTCGATCGACTGCTGCCTGCTGAACGACGTCTCCGCGGACCGGTCGAGAAACGTCGCTGCCGAAACTCCCACGGAGCCTCTGCTGCCGAACGGAACCGACAGCGATGCCAGCGAGAACCGCGCGATGATTGCATTCGCCGTCTCGCCATTGGCAGACAGCCGCCTGAGCTCGGGCTCATACTGGAGATACATGCGCGGATCGACAGAGGTGCCGATTGCCGCGGGGTTGAGCGGAGAATCGGGGTCGAACTGGCCAAGCGCTCCACCGGTTGCGCGCGCGCGCGAGCTAAGCTCGCCGGTGGGATACCCGAAGCCCTGGGTACTGAGCGTGCCCTGAGCGAAAAGCTGGAGAGGCGTTACCGCGAGAGCGAGGGCGGCAACGATGTGAATGCGTCGCATCAGGGCAGCCCCGAAGATTTGCGTGTAGAGTAGCTGATGCGCAGTCGCGGCCGGAGCTCCGGCGCTGCTTCAGCGGAATGAAACCTTGCCTCGAGTGGCGAATTGCCCTCCTGCGCGCTGATCAGCACGATCGCCCTCGGAGTCTCCGCCGCATTGGTGGCACGCCACAGGCTCAGGATCGAGGCGATCTCGACTCCGCGCTCGCCTGCCGAACCCGGGGTCACTCGCAGCGTGTCCCTGCTGGCCAGGGCTGTGATCTGGGCTGCCTTCGCGACATCCACCACCGCGGTCGTTGCCAGCGAAACGAACGGTGCGATTCTCACGGTATCGGTCTGGTCGATCCCGGGATTCGATATCTGTGTCAGAAGCAGAGTCGCGCGCACGACGTCCACCGAGTCTATGAGGAACGATGGAATATCGAATCGCATGTATACGCGCCGCGCCGGAAGCCCGCCCACGTTAAGGCCGGTAGCAGGTCCCGTCGCAGTGCCCCGAACGAGCAGGGTGTAGTCTGCGAGCGACAGTGCAAGTGCAGGCTGGTCGACCGGGGTTCTCGATTCCGGCGTGAGTGAAACTCTTGCAACGGCGGTGTCCGCAGAAACCCTGTATGAGAGCAGCGTCGGGATTCCCGCGCCCTCCTGCGACAGGATCCTGAGCTGGACCGACTGGGGACCGCGCGCGCGTATCCCGATCCTCAACCGCCGGTCGAGCCGCGAGAGAATAGCGGCGGAGGGAAGTGTCACGAGGATCGTGTCCTTCAGCGCGGCCTTCGCGAACGTCGCCGAGGTGATCAACCGCTCGGGGGTGAACAGCGCCGCAATCTCGTTGATGGCGCTGTCAGGAGCGTTTGAGTCGACATCGTAAATGTCGAGAGTTATCGACGACGGGATCTTGCCGCCGACCGTGTCGACGCGCATCCGGAGGATCACGCTGTCAGCTATCGTGACCGGGATGCTTACAGTGTCGGCACCGGGACGGCGATATCGACCTGGAATGCTGTCGAAGCGCACTATGGCGCGCGCGTCGAGGGAGTCACCGCGCGTTGCGACGAGGAGGCTCGCCTCGGTTCCCTGGCCGGTGAGCGCCGAAACCGTCGAATCAAGCGTGACTGCGTCGATAGTGACAGTCTCGATCTCCCCGCCCCGTCCCGGGCAGAGAATCGGGCACCCGGCACTGCTGTCGAGCTTTTCCGTGCAGGCGGTGAGGGCTGCTGTCAGGATCACTAAACCGGCCAGCTTCAGCCGGCCCGATATCAATTGCACTTACGTCCTTCCACGTAGATGGTTCAGCGCGAACGCCTCCGGCAGGAGATCGCTCAGGCGCCATATTGCCTGCCTTCCGTTCTTCGAGTAGCTGGTCACCAGCAAGTCGGGAGCGAACTCGCTCATCGTCTGCCGGCACGACCCGCACGGGGGCGCCGGTTCGTCAGCTTCACTGGCGATGGCGATCTCCTCGAGCCCCTTCATTCCCTGAGCAACAGCCGCGGCCACGGCGACCCGCTCGGCACACAGTGCTTCACCGTAGGCGGCGTTCTCCACGTTGCAACCGCTTACGATGACCCCTGTCGACGTGCGAACGGCAGCTCCCACGCGAAACCGGGAATACGGCGCGTAGGCGTTCTCCATTGCGGCAAACGCTGCGTCCCGCAGCTCGTTGGTGGCGCCCTGATTTTCCGTTGTCACTCCCTACTCCGCAATCATCCGGGAAAGGAATGACTGACCCCGCCCGCGAAATGAGACACCGAGCCACTCCCCGACGGTTGCGCCAAGATCCGAGAAAGTCCGGCGAACCCCGATGTCTGCGGCGCGCACGCGTGGTCCCACCGCAAGCAGGGGAACGCTCTCGCGTGCATGGTCGGTTGAATCGGTGGTCGGATCGTTGCCATGATCGGCGGTGATGAACAGGAGGTCGTCCTCGCGAAGCCCGGCGGTGATTGAAGGGAGCGCGAAGTCGAACTCCCGCAGAGACTTGTAAAACCCCGCAACGTCGTTGCGGTGCCCGTACAACTGATCGAAATCTACTAGGTTGGCAAAGAGCAGCCCACTTTCGTGACTCTGAACCCACTCTCGAACGAGGGCGATACCCTCGCCATTCGAGCCCGTGTGACGGGCAGTGATTGACCGTCCCGCGAAAAGGTCGTCGACCTTGCCGATGCCGTGCGTGGGGATTCCGGCGGCGACAAGAGCGTCGAGTAGTGTCTCTCCGGGCGGCTGGATCGAATAATCGCGGCGATTACCGGTGCGCCTGAACGAGCCGGCGCCGCCCTCGAAAGGACGCGCGATCACGCGGGAGACATCGTGAGGAGGAACCAGGATCGAGCGCGCCGTCTCGCATGCCTGGTACAGCTCCTCGAGTGGGACCACGCTCTCGTTCGCAGCTATCTGGAAAACCGAATCCGCCGACGTGTAGAGAATCCAGCTTCCCGTACGCCCGTGCTCCTCGCCGAATTGCTCGATCACCGCCGTACCGCTGCCGACGACGTTGCCGATGACGCCGCGTCCGGTTTGCCCGCTGAATTCCGCGATGATCTCCGGCGGGAAGCCGCGGGGGTAGGTCGGGAAAGGCTTCTCGAGATGGAGACCCGCAATCTCCCAGTGCCCCGTGGTGCTGTCTTTCCCGGAAGATGCCGGATTCAGCTTGCCCCACGCGCCTGCCGCACCGGGATCCGGCGGCATCCCTTCGAGATCGAGGACATTCCCGAGTCCATGGTGAGCCAGCGCCGGCAGGTTGAGGCCGCCGACAGCCCGCGCAACGTGACCGAGTGTGTTGCTTCCTTCGTCGCCGTAGTCTTTCGCATCGGGGGCCTCGCCGGCGCCGACGCCGTCGAGAATCAGGATGATCGCCCGTTTCATTGAATGCTCACCTCCGGTAGGTGCGCTGAAGCCTGCCCCTGAGTCCGGTCAGAACCTCGTACGGAGACATCCCGGCAAGGTCCGCGACTGCTGCGACATCGAGTGGCCCGCCCGGCTCGCCGGCATCCCCGATCATTGTGAC
This sequence comes from Gemmatimonadaceae bacterium, assembly GCA_051005175.1. Lineage (GTDB taxonomy): Bacteria > Gemmatimonadota > Gemmatimonadetes > Gemmatimonadales > Gemmatimonadaceae > UBA4720. Next base: position 31,859 of record JBPCJP010000086.1, read on the forward strand.
AACGTCCCCAGGCTCGGCCTCCGTATCCGTCACATCGAGCATTATCATGTCCATCGTGATGCGGCCGGCGATGGGGGCGCGCCGGCTTCTCACGACCCCATGTGCTCCATCTCCCGCGCCGCGCGGATAACCGTCGGCATAACCGGCGGCGATGGTGGCGATCCGGCGCCTCTCAGTCGCCATCCAGGCGGCTTCGTAGCTGACTGTATCACCCGGTTCAATCCATCGCGTTTCGACTATCGGGGCCTTCACGCTCACCACTGATTCCGGCTCGACCAGCGCGCCGTCCCCGCTCCCGACGCCGTACATGAAGATCCCCGGCCTGACAGCATCCCAGCGGGACCTCCCGTGGCGGGCGATGGCCGCGCTCGCGTCGGTGTGAAGCACGCGCGGTCGCGTGCGCAACATGCGGATCGCGCCCTGGAATCTGTCCTCCTGCTCATCCATCGAGCCGTCCGAAAGGTTCGCCGAATGAAAGTGCGTGTACGCACCGTCCGGCGGATATCTCTCGAGAGTTTCGACGAGAGCGCCGACCTCGCGCCACGGAACGCCCGCGCGCGCCATTCCCGTGTCGATCGAAAGCTCATACGGCCGGGCGGTTCTAGCCCAGGCACGGATTCCCTCTGCTGTCCCAAGGGTTGGGGTCAGTCCCGCCGCTTCAACCGATGCGAAGTCTTCTTCGAGAACGGGAGTAAAGATGATAATCGGGCGGATGATTCCCGCCGACCGCAGCTCTTCTCCCTCGTTGACTGTCGCTACGCCGTAAGCGGAGGGTTCAAGTGATTCGAGCTCGCCCGCGACCTGAACTGCGCCAAGACCATACGCGTCCGCCTTGATCATCGGGATGAGAGGGACACCGGCTCGCTCGCGGAGCGTTTCGGCATTGCGCCGGAGCGCCGCGAGGTCAACCTCGAGCCGGGCTCTCGTCAGCATTGGCCGCGGGCGACGCCGCCGGATAGAATTGCAGTCAACGGGGGGAGATGAAATGGAAGAAGGAGCGACATTGAACGATACGGTCGCGTTGATGCGCGACTTGCGCAAGCGGTGCGACTGGGATGCGGCGCAGACGCACGAGTCGCTGAGGCCATACCTGATCGAGGAGTCGCACGAACTCGACGAAGCAATTCGCGAGGGCAATCCGTCGCTCATGCGGGAGGAGCTTGGCGACCTTCTGCTACAGGTTCTCTTTCATTCGGTCATCGCCGAGGAGCGCGAGGAGTTCGATGTGAACGATGTGGCGCGGGGGCTCATCGCCAAGATGAGGGCCCGGCATCCCCATCTTTATGGCGAAGGGGTGAAGGAGCCGTGGGAGAAGATGAAGTCAAAGAAGCGGGAGTCGATCGCCGACGGACTGCCCGCCGCACTTCCCCCGCTGCATCGGGCGCACCGGCTGCAGGACCGGGCGGCCGGTGCTGGATTCGACTGGCCGGGCACAGAGGGACCGGCGGCGAAGGTGGAGGAGGAGCTGGCGGAGGTGCGGGAGCATCTCCGGGGAGCGGCGATCCCAAAGCCGCACGCCCCCCCGGTATTCGATGACGCACACGAGCGACTCGAGGGCGAGCTCGGCGACCTGCTGTTTGCGTGCGTCAACCTTTGTCGCAAGGCCGGCGTTCACGCCGCGCTGGCACTCGACAAAGCGAATCTCAAGTTCGAGGAGAGATTCAGGGAAGTGGAGACTCTTGCCCGGTCGCGGGGAATAGATGTCGAATCGGCGGGACTTGAAGTTCTCGATTCACTTTGGGATGAAGTGAAGGGCAAGCGGCAGGACTGAGTGAGTTCTAAGCGGAGAACAGCAGTTACAGAGTCTCAGGGCCGGAGCCGGTGCATCATCCTCGGAAACGCTATCGCCTCCCGGAGATGCGGCAGGCCGCAAATCCAGGAAACCGTCCGCTCGAGGCCCAGACCGAAGCCTGCGTGCACGAAAGTCCCATACTTCCGGAGGTCCAGGTACCAGCCGTAGGCCTCGACCGGCAGTCCCTCCTCGCGGATGCGATGGAGAAGCTTGTCGTAGTCGTCTTCCCTCTGTGAGCCGCCAATTATCTCCCCGTAACCCTCCGGCGCGAGCAGGTCGTTGCAGAGAACCGTGCGCGGGTCGGCCGGATTCTCCTTCATGTAAAACGCCTTCGCTTCCTTCGGGTAGTTGAAGATGAAGACCGGGCGATCGTGTCCCTCCACGAGAAGCGACTCATCCTCGGCGCCCAGGTCGTCGCCCCATTTCGCAGTGCTGCCCTTCTCCGCGAGAATGTTTATCGCGTCGGAGTAATCGATCCGCGGAAAGGGAGCCGCGACGCTCTCGAGCCTTGAAACGTCTCTCTCGAGAATCTCCAGCTCGTCGCGGCGGCGCTCGAGGGACCGCTGGACGATGTACGAAACGAATTCCTCCTGCAGTCGCATGTTGTCGTCGGAGTCGTTGAAGGCAACTTCCGGCTCGACCATCCAGAACTCCGAAAGGTGACGTCTCGTCTTCGACTTCTCGGCGCGGAACGTCGGGCCGAAGCAGTAGATGCGCCCCAGAGCTGCAGCCGCCGCCTCACCGTAGAGCTGTCCTGTCTGCGCCAGATACGCTGTGCCCTCGTCGAAGTACTCAGTCGAGAAGAGGCCGCTGCGCTCTCCGATCGCTGCCGTCAGGATCGGAGTGTCAACGAGCGTGAAATCCCGCTCGTAGAAGAAATCGCGGATTGCCTGCTCCACCTCGTGGCGCACGCGGGCGATTGCCCTCTGCCGGTCGCTCCGAAGCCAGAAGTGCCGATTGTCGAGCAGGTAGTCGATACCGTGCTCCTTCGGCTGTATCGGGTAATCAACAGGGCTTTCGCCCGTAATAGAGAGGTCCGTGACTCCCAGCTCGACCCCTCCCGGAGCGCGCGCGTCAGGGCGTACCTCTCCGGTCACCTCGATCGTCGTTTCCTGTGTGAGTCGGGAGAACCGTTCCCACGCTTCGGCGGGGAGACTACTTTTCACGAGAACACACTGGAGGGTGCCGCTTCCATCACGCATGACGATGAAGGCGACCTTGCCGGACGAGCGCAGGTGAACGACCCAGCCGCGAACACGGGCTACCTGTCCGGGATTACGGCTGAGTTCGGCTATTCGCAAGTATGGGGGAGTCATTGGTCTTTCGTTCGACAGGGCGGGTTCGCGGCAAGCTAGGTTCTGCCTATAGGGGTGTCAACCGCGCATGAAGCTGCGCACGCGCCTCGGCCTCGGCATCGTTTCGCTGACAATCATCCTGCTCGTGCCGCTCATTCTCGCGCTGCGCTCGCTCGAGGAGGTGCACCAGACCACGCGCACGCTTCGCGACCGTGAGTTCGCCGGGTCCCTCATACTCGGCAACTTCCGCGAGTTGACCGACGACGTTGTCAGGCAGGAAGATGCGCTGAGCATCATCGGCGACTCGACTGCGTATCTCAGGATGCGGCAGCAGCTCGATCGCCTTGCGGCAATGGCTGATTCCCTCGCGCCGTATTCTTCGCGGCAGGATGCTTCGGATGTCGGCAACGCGATCATGGCCCTCCGCGCGTCGACTGAAGCACAGTGGGCAGCGATCAACGCCCAGGCAGCCAACACCGCCGACGAGATTTCGGCGCAACGGTCACGTCCCGCGCTCAACGTTATCGCGCGCGCAGTCGCGCGCACCGAGCTGAAGCTGCGCGACGAGACCCATGATCGCGTCGAAGCTGCGGCATCGGCCACCGGCGAAGCGAAACGGACAGCTGCCGGGTCACTGGCCGCAGCGCTCCTTCTCGCCACGCTCATTGCGATCTGGCTCACACGCTCGATCAGCCGCCCCGTTCACGAGCTCGACAAGGGAATGAAGGCGGTCGCTGACGGGGACTTCACCCAGCGGCTTCCTGACATGGAGAAGCGGACAGACGAATTCGGACGCCTGGCCAACAGCTACCACGGGATGACTGCACAGCTCGCCGAGCTCGACAAGCTCAAAGCTGAATTTGTGTCGGTGGCGTCGCATGAGCTCAAGACCCCGATCAACGTGATAGTCGGATATCTCGAACTGCTCCAGGAGAACATCTACGGAGAGCTGAATCCCAAGCAGCGCGAGATATGCGCGACCCTCGGCAAGCAGGCCCAGACGCTGACCCGGCTGGTGAAGCGACTGCTCGACATCAGCCGGTTCGAGGCAGGCGGCGGCAAGCTCGAGAGGCGGCAGGTCGATCTCGACAGGTTCCTTCACTCTTTCGAGACCTCGTTCCAGGTCCTGGCGCTGCAGCGCGAGATCAGCTTCCGGGTGATCCGCGGTGGCGACCTCCCGACACACGTGCTGTGGGACGAGGATCGCATCAACGAGGTTCTCGGGAATCTTCTTTCAAATGCGTTCAAGTTCACCGACCGCGGAGGGACGGTCGAGCTCGCGCTCGAAGGTTCGGAGCACGAGGTCTGCATCACGGTGCGGGACAGCGGAGTCGGAATCAGCCCTGAACAGCTGCCGCACATCTTCGAGAAGTTCTTCCAGGCCAGCAATCAGGCGTACGCTGCCGCCAAGGGTACCGGGCTGGGCCTGGCAATTGCGCGCGAGATCGTCGAGGCACACGGCGGGACCATCCGGGTAGACAGCACCCAGGGAATGGGCACGACTTTTTCAATAGTCCTGCCCGTCCGCGCTGCGATAACCCGTCGTACGCCGTTTCGTCGTACTCCAGTCGTCGAGGAAGTCGCTTGATCTCACCAAGAATAGCCAATACGAGCTGGATCCTGATTGCGATCCTCGCACTAGCCGGTTGCTCGCAGCGGCGCGCTGCCGAAGGTCCCGTGCCCGCGGGACAGGCCTTCGCCGAGGTTATCGAGGCTGCCGATTCACTGGTCAGCAACGGGAATCACGCCGCCGCGGACCGGGTCCTGTCGGAGTTCGCGCTGAAGCAGCAGGGCACCGAAGAGGCGACGGAGGTCGCTTTCTGGCGGGCTCTGTATATGGTAGACCCCGCGAACAAGCGCACGTCGATCTCCGAAGGAATCAGGGCTCTCGACATTTATCTCGAGACGCCCGGCACGCGGTGGTACAGGGCTCAGGCGGAAGTGCTGCGGCGGACCGCGCAGTCGGTACAGGCGCTCAGGAGTGCGGCTCAGGCTCAGCCGCGGATAGTCGGCAGGGATACAGTGTTTGTCTCGCGGGAGGAGGAGATAGCGTCCCTGCGCGATCAGCTGGCGCGCGCCAACGCCGAGCTCGACCGCATCAGAAGGCGGCTTGCAAACCCGACCCGGCCCGTCACCCAACCCTGAACAATTCGAGCGCCCTGGAGTAGCGGGCGCTCAGCACCTTCCGCAGGCCCGCGTGGGCTTCATGCTCGAGCTCCGGGTCAATCGCGAGAATCTTTCCGGCAGCTTCGCGCGCTTCAATGTTAAGCGCCTCGTCCCTGATCAGGTCGGCGACACGAAACGTTGCCGCCCCGCTCTGCTGCTCACCAAAGAGATTTCCCATTCCCCGTAACCGGAAATCAGCCCTGGCAATCTCGAACCCGTCGTCAGTTGATTCGAAGATGCTCAGCCGCTCCATGGCATCCGGTCCGAAGTTTCCGAGAAGGATACAGAACGATGCCTCTGCGCCACGCCCGACACGACCCCGGAGCTGGTGAAGCTGTGACAGCCCGAACCGTTCCGGATGCTCGATGAGCATCACCGTCGCGTTCGGGACGTCGATCCCGACTTCGATCACCGTTGTGGCAACGAGGACGTCCACCTCCCCGTCTCGAAACGCGCGCATCGTAGCGTCGCGCTCCGCCGGCCCCATCCTGCCGTGCAGCAAAGCTGTCTTCTTTCCGGCAAACGCCCCCGCCGACAGCAACTCGAACATCGTCGTCGCCGCCTTGAGATCGGTCTTCTCCGATTCCTCGATTACCGGGTAGACGATATAGGCCTGGCGCCCGGCGTCAGTCTCCGCCCTGACGAAATCGAGCACCTTTGCCCGGTGCTTCTCGCCCCTCATTACTGTCGTGACCCGCTGCCGTCCCGCCGGCCGTTCGTGAAGAGTGCTGACGTCGAGATCACCGTAGACAGTCAGGGCCAGCGACCGAGGTATCGGAGTCGCCGTCATCAGGAGCACATCGGGCCGCTCACCCTTCGCTGAAAGTGCCGCACGATGGCCGACGCCGAATCGATGCTGCTCGTCGATTACCGCAAAGCCCAGTCGGGCAAACGAGGTTGCGTGCTGGACAAGCGCATGCGTCCCGATAACGAGCAGCGGTCCGTCCGAAGCCATTCTCGACGCCGCCTCGGCCCGCACTCCGGTCTTCAGGCTGCCCGTGAGGAGCAGTGGCACTATGCCGAGTGGCCGCAGAAGCTTCGAGACGGTGCGATGATGCTGCTCTGCAAGCAGCTCGGTGGGCGCCATGATGGCCGCCTGATAACCATTCTCCATCGCAAGGAGACACGCGAACAGGGCGACGATAGTCTTGCCGCTCCCGACATCCCCCTGAAGCAGCCTGTGCATCCTCTGGTCGCTGCACATGTCCTTTACGATCTCAGCGATCGCCGTCTTCTGTCCCGTGGTAAGCTCGAAGGGGAGCGCAGCCCGCAGGGCCGAAGTCAGCTCGCGACGGTTCGTGAAAGTGATCCCCGTTCGCCGCTCGCGGGCAAGCTTGTTCGCCCGCATCTGGAGCAGGCTCACGAACAACAGCTCCTCGAACGCAATGCGGTCACGCCCGCGAGCGGCTTCGGCGATTGAAGCGGGCCTGTGAAGCATCCGAATCGCGTCGGGCAGCTGTGGCAGCGAGGACGGCGCAAGCAGCTCTCGAGGCAGATACTCACGCACGAGTGGCAGCAGCGTGTCGAGGTTCTGGTCGATGATTCCCCGGATGACCTTCGCCGAGAACCCTTCAGTCGCGGGATAGACGGACAGCACGCGACCTTCGCCGATTCCCGTCGCGTCGCTTCCGAGGTTTACGTACTCCCGCGGCTGAAGCTGACGGCCGTGATAGAACTTCACCGGACCGTTGAGCAGCAGCGTGTCGTCCTTGGCGATGACGCGGTCGAGGAACGGCTGCCCGGGCCACGAGGCCTCTATGATGCCCGAGTCGTCCCTGACGACCGCCTGGAATATCCTGAGTCCCTTCCGGGTAGGCAGGATTCCCTTCGAGATCACCTTGCCCACGATCGTCGCGTGCATGCCCGGCTCGAGAGAGGAGATGGCGCTGACGGTGCTCGCGTCCTCGTATCTGTGCGGAATGTGGTAGAGCAGGTCGCGGGCAGTCATGATCCCGAGGCGCCGGAGCGACTCGGCACGCATCGGCCCCACTCCCTTGAGGTACATCACGGGCATGTCGAGATAAACCTTGCCGGTCGCCGAGGTGCCTCGTTCGCCGGCGCGCATACCTTATCCCTCGACTAGCTCGGTGGCGAACGCCACGGGATTGAACGGCTCTATGTCCGCCATCGTTTCGCCGGTACCGATGAACTTCACCGGGACGTTCAGCGCTTCGCGAACGGCGAGGACGATTCCGCCTCGCGCTGTACCGTCGAGTTTCGTCATGACGAGGCCGGTCACCGGGACGGTCGCCGCGAACGTGCGCGCCTGGGCAAGCGCGTTCTGCCCGATCGTCGCGTCGAGCACGAGAAGGGTCTCGTGCGGGGAGCCGGGGATCCTTCTCGCGATCACGCGATGAATCTTTTTCAGCTCGTCCATCAGGCCGGAGCTAGTATGAAGCCGCCCGGCGGTATCGATTATCACGACGTCGGAGCCGCGTGTCACGCCGGCGTCGATTGCGTTGAACGCCACTGAGGCCGGGTCGCTTCCTGCGGGCGCGCCGATGAAACCGGCGCCGCTTCTTTCAGCCCAGCGCTGGAGCTGGTCGACCGCTCCGGCGCGGAAGGTATCGGCCGCCCCTACGAGAACCGTCTTGCCGCGCGCCTGCATCAGGGCAGCGAGCTTGCCGATGAAGGTCGTCTTCCCCGCGCCGTTTACGCCGATCACGAGAACGACGGTTGGACCTTCCGGGGCGAAGTGCATTGAAGTGTCGTCACCATCAGCTCCGAGGGCGGTGGCTACTCCCTCCTCGAGCGCCCGCAGGAAATCCTCCTGGGACCTCACCTCTCCCCGCATTGCCTTGCGCTCGACCTCCTCGACGAGCTGCATGCTCGTCGAGACACCAAAGTCCGCCTCGATAAGCACTTCTTCGAGCTTTTCGAGCGAGCCCGCAATGCTGCCGCCGCGTGCCAGGGTGGTGACATCGAGCATCGCGATGTCCCTGATGCGCTGCCAGAGAGACCGTGAGCGGGTATCCGTCGAGCGTTTGAGAATCCTTGCCATGTGGAGGAAGATAACAGGCAAACAAAAATGGCCGCAGCGATCGCTTCGCAACGGCCATCATTCCTTCAGGGCCCGCCGGGCACGCCTCGCGGCTTACTCTCCGGCCGACGCCAGTGTCGCAAGGGTTCGCGAGCGCAGCTGCTCGAAGGTGCTTCTTTCGGAATTCGGGATCGGCTCGCCACCCTTCATCTGGAGGGCGATGCGCGGATCACGCTGCACTCCGTTGACAAGGATCTCGAAGTGAAGGTGGGGTCCAGTGGCCAGACCGGTCTGTCCCACGGCGCCTATGGTACTGCCTATCGTCACCCGCTTTCCGGCCCGGATACCAGTGGCGAAATTGCGCAGATGGCCATAACGGCTTACAAAGCCGTTGCGATGCTTGATGTCTATGGTGTTACCGTATCCGCCCTTTCTGCCCGCGAAGATCACTACACCGTCACCGATCGATCGCACCGGCGTACCCTGGGCTGCCGCGTAATCGGTTCCCTTGTGCGCCCGCCAGACTCCCAGGACCGGGTGACGCCGGCCGCCGAACATGCTCGATATCCTGCGGAAGTTCACAGGCGTGCGGAGGAACGAAGCGCGAAGGGACTTGCCTGATTCATCGAAGTAATCGCCGCTTGCGTTGCGGCTGGCGAAGCGGATCGCCTCGATCTCGTTGCCGGACAATGCCAGACGCGCACCGAGCACCTTGTTGATGATTATCGCGCCATTCGGCTTCTGCAGTCGCTCGACCAGGACCTGGAACTTGTCGCCGACCTGGAAATCCCGCGTCATGTCGACGCGGTACTCGAAGATGTCAGCGAGAGAAAAGGCCAGCTCCGCGCGTGCCGACCTCGGCAGGTCCGCGCTGCTGCTCCTGTCGAGCGCCGAAAAGAGGCTCGACTGGATCGTGCCGCTGACTGTGAGGGTGTCGACGAGGTCCCTGTTCGAGGCGACTACGAGAACCGGGGAAACCATCACCTCCCGGGGAATCACCACAACAGGCGCGAACGTAATGTGCCGCGAAGTTGCGGTTGCCTTGCCGGCGACGCTCTGGGCGCTGAATCCGCCAAGCACCCGGGTGCCGGGGGTTGGAGCGATGGGCGGCGTCATGCGCAACGCCGCCACCGCGAAAACTCCGACTACTGAATAGGTTATCGCCCGCGCTGTTCCAACCGTCAATCCATCTGTCTCCGAATGAACGTCGGGATCTCCATATCGCTGAGATCCTGTCCGTTGACGTCTGTCTTCTCAGGAGACGACGATGGAGGAGAGAGAGGAGTAACGCGCCGGGGAATGTCGTTGGCCTGAACCGTTCTGCCGTTGGTCACTGGTGCGCGGTTTCGCACCGGGAGCTGTATCACAGGCGTGCCGGATTTTGCCTGCGTCGCACTTCTCGCAAGGTGAGGCTCGGCCGCGGCCTGGGCAGCGATGTTGGAGGGGCTCTTGTCGAATCCTGTGGCTATCACGGTTACCCGACACTCGCCCTGCATTGCCTTCTCGTTCACCGTGCCGAAGATGATCTCGGCGTCCTCGCCGACAGCGTCCTTGACGATCTCGACGATCTGGTGAACGTCACCGAGCGTGAGGTCGTCACCGCCCGTGATGTTGACGAGCACACCCGTTGCTCCGGATACCGAGACGTTGTCGAGGAGCGGGCTGGCGATCGCCTGCTGCGCGGCATCAGTCGCGCGATTTTCGCCCCTGCCGATTCCCGTTCCCATGAGGGCGGAGCCGCCCTCCTGCATGACTGTGCGAACGTCAGCGAAGTCGACGTTGACGAGACCAGTCACGGTGATGAGCGTGGAGATGCCCTGGGTCGCATGCAGCAGGACCTCGTCGGCCTTCTTCAGCGCCTCGTGGAACGGAATTCCCTTTCCGACGACCGCCAGCAGGCGCTCGTTGGGGACGACGATCATCGTGTCGACGTGCTTCCGCATCTCGGCGATGCCGAGCTCGGCCTGGCGGAGCCGCTTCCGGCCCTCGAAGAGGAAGGGCCGGGTGACGATGCCGACTGTCAGGGCACCGGCTTCCCGCGCCAGCTCGCAGACGGTTGGCGCGGCACCCGTGCCGGTGCCACCGCCCATTCCGCAGGTTACGAAGACCAGGTCGGCGTTCGTGAGGACGCGCGAGACCTCCTCGCGGTTCTCCTCGACTGCCTGCTTGCCTATCTCGGGCCGGGCCCCGGCGCCGAGTCCGCGAGTGAGCTTCTTCCCGATCTGGATCTTGACGTCGGACTTCGAGTTGAGGAGGGCCTGCGCGTCGGTGTTTATCGAGATGAACTCGACCCCCGAAAGCCGCTCTTCGATCATTCGGTTGACGGCGTTTCCACCGCCGCCGCCGACACCCACGACCTTCATCCGAGCGTTCTGAGACGCGCTTTCCTCAAACTCGAAATTCATCAGGCGGGGACTCCGAAGCTGCTGGGTGGATGACCGGAGGGCCAATATACATGCGCATCGGCGCCGCATCCAATAGTGAATCAGCCCAACGCAAAAGAATTTTTACGGGAGCGTGAACCAGGCGCTTTCCCACAATCCCGGAACACCTGGAAAGTTTTTGATGTGGACAGACCCAATCGACTGTCGCTGCAGCGTTTGCGACAACCCGTCGGGCTGCGAGGGACGGCTAGAAAAAATCCTGGAGCCAGGTCTTGAGTCGCTGGGCGAAGCGGTCCATGTTCGGCGATGATATCGCCCGCTTCCGGCCTGCTGCCGATGCACCTCCGATCACAACTCTGTTCGCGCCGTAAAGCGCCAGGCCGGCGACCGTCGCGAACCGCGGCGCCTCGACCGAGTCGGCAAGGCCGCCGATGTTCTCCGTCGGTATGCCGATCCGCACAGCCGTGCCGAAAACGTCGGTCGCCAGCTCGGCCACGCCCTGCATCGCTGCCGCACCGCCGGTTACGACAATTCCACCACTCAACCGGTTGCCAAAACCGGCTCGCTGAATCTCGGTATGAACGAGCGAGAATATCTCGTCAATTCGCTGGTGGATTATGTGCGCAAGGACTTCTCTCGGGATGTGCCTCTCGCCCTGCGACGCCGTGCTCGGAAGTTCGACGACGTCATCCGGGTCGACCATCGGCTCGTAGGCGCACCCGTAACGCTCCTTCAGCCGCTCGGCGTCAGCCTGCGTCACGCCCATGCCGTGCACTATGTCGCTGGTCACGTTCGAGCCTCCGAAAGCGATCATAGCCACGTGGCGGATCTTTCCCTCGTGGAAGATCGCGATGTCAGTGGTGCCGGCGCCCATCTCGACGAGGGCAACGCCGAGTTCCTTCTCGTCCTCGGTGAGGACGGCGAGGGCGCTGGCGATCGGCTCCAGAACCAGCTCCTTTACCCTGTACCCGGCGCGCTCGACCGATTTCCGCAGGTTCATCGCCGGCGAGCTCCCGATCGTCACGAGGTACATCTCGGTTTCAAGACGAGTCCCGATCATGCCGATCGGGTCCCTGATTCCCTGGTTCTTGTCAACGGTGTATTCCTGCGGGATCGCATGCAGGAGCTCCCGGTCTCCGGGGATCGGCTGGGCGCGGGCAACCTCATTCGCGCGATTCACGTCAGACCGCGTGATCTCGTCACCGTTCACCGCGACGATACCGGTGCTTGTCATCGCCCTGACATGCTCGCCTGAAATCCCTGCGTAGATCGACTCGATGCGAACGCCGGCCATCCGCTCCGCGTCCTCCATAGCCTTCTTGATGGAGCGGGTCGTCTCCTCGATGTTCGAGACTATTCCCCTGCGGAGACCCGTGGTCCGGGCCTGCCCTACGCCAAGAACCTTTATCGATGTCTGCCGGTGGAGATCGCCGATCGCCTCGGCAATCAATACCGTTGTTTTCGCCGATCCTATATCCAGGGCGGCGATGACGTGTTCCTGATTCATTGAAGCCTTGCGATCACCTGATCGCGGTAGCGTAGGTCGAGCTCGGCGACATTTGCCCGGCGCCGCACCAGGTCCGATTCGACGGGAAAGATATCGGCCAATCGCTCAACGGGCACCCCCGGCGGAACCCTTACACGCAGCGAAGGCCTCCCGGATGCCGTGGCGGCGGACATTCCCGAAGTCGGTTCAGGCAGTAGCTCGAGCACGAGGCCGCTGCGGCCGTCCCGGGAAACCTGGCTGATTCGACGGTAGAGCCGCGGATCTCCGGCCCGGATCTCACCGAGCAGCGCGAGAATGCTGACGTCACGCTGGGACGCGACCGGAAGGTCGATGTCCTCTGCCGTCGGATCGATCGGAAGAACGGTTCCCGCGGTGTCAACTGCCTCGAGGCCGCGCGGACTCGGGACCAGTGCCACTGGAATGTTCTCGCGTATCCTGACGACGAGAGTTCCCGGCAGCTTGCGCGAGATCTCGACATCCGAAACCTGCGACATCCTTCTGAGCCGCGCTGTGAGCGGCGCGGTGTCGTCCCACACGGATCGCGTCGTGTCGAGCGCGAGCCGTTCCATGACTGTCTCAGGGGAGAGATACCGTGTACCCTCGACCGAGACGGAGCGCAGCTGGAAGAAATCCATCCTCGATGCGCCCTTTCTGGCAAGCCAGGATGCCGGCGCCAGGAGAGCGAGAACGAGCAGCACCGAGATGAGCTTCCATTTCACGCTCACGCGCGGAGGCTCGTCAATGACCATCTCGAGAGGGTCGTTCACTCCCTTATCGCGAGCAGCTTCAGGAGCTCGGGCCCGCAAACTGTTATGTCACCGGCGCCGATCGTGAGCACGACGTCGCCTGCGGCCACATCGCGCGCGAGCGCGGCGGCGAGGTCGGCGCGGGGACCCTCCCACACGGGCGCGCGGCCATTGTTGCGCATCGGCGCAGCAATCATCTCGGCCGACACGCCCTCGATCGGCGTTTCCCGCGCCGGATACAGATCACAGAGGTAGACGAGGTCCGCCGCCGCGAGCGCCTCAGCGAACTGCTCGTGAAAATCCCGTGTCCGTGTATAGAGGTGAGGCTGGAACGCCGCGATCACCCGCCTTCCCGGAAATGCCGAACGCGCCGCCTGCAAAGTCGCTTCTATTTCGGTCGGATGGTGCGCGTAGTCGTCGATCACAGTCACGCCGCCTGCACTGCCGAGCAGCTGGAACCGCCTCTCAACTCCGGTGAACGTCTCGAGCCCGTAGCGCATCGCGGAGAGCGTGACGCCACACGCAATCCCCGACGCGATAGCTGCAAGGGCGTTCCGCACGTTGTGGGTTCCGGGCACGGCGAGCGTAACGGCGCCAAGCTCGGAGCCGTCGTATCTCACGTCGAATTTCACCCCGCCACCCACCGGCTCCAGGTTCCTCGCGACAAGCCTGGCCTCAGCGGAGACCGTTCCATACCTGATGATCTCGGCAGTGCTCGGCGTTGGCAGACTCGAGGCACCCTTGTCGTCGTCACAGATTATTATCACGCGGGCACCACCCGTGAATTGCGCGAAGGCATCTCGAATCTCGTCGATTCCGCCGGGGTAGATGTCGAGGTGGTCGGCCTCCATGTTCGTTACGACAGCGATGTCCGGCGAGAGTGCGAGAAAAGACCTGTCGTACTCGTCAGCTTCCACGACGAACAACGATTCCCCGCCCTCGCTGAGATTTCCGTTCCACGCGCCGACGCGGCCGCCCGCCACTCCGGTTGGCGCGAGCCCCGCTGCGCTGAGCGCCTGCGTCGTCATGACTGTCGTTGTCGTCTTTCCGTGCGTGCCGGCGACGGCGACAACCTTGCCCACCGAAACCGCGCGGCCAAGCGCTTCAGCGCGCCGGGTTACAGGAATCCCCAGCTCGCGAGCCCGCGCGAGCTCGACGTGATCCCTTTTCATCGCGGAAGTGACTATCACCTCGGCGGCGCCTTCGACGTGAGAAGGGTCGTGCCCGTGAGTGACGTGGATCCCAAGCCGTTCGAGATCTGGACTGCCGGCGGCTGACGAATCGCACCCGCTCACTTTGATCCCGCGCCGAATGAGAAGCTCAGCAAGTCCGCTCATCCCGGCACCGGCTATTCCTACGAAATGAATTGGGCGGTCGGCGTTCGTGGTCATGGCTGGCCGGTCAACGCTGGGGCGGGGATGATCTCGAGAATACGGGTCGCGATTTCTTCAGCTGCATGCGGCCTCGCCCGCTCGCGCACCGCCGCGGACCGGGTTGCGAGCAGATCGGGATCGGCCAACAGGGCTTCAACCGCCCGGCTGAGGGAATCAACGTTGAGATCGCGCTGGGTGATCAGCTCTGCCGCGCCCGCGGCGGCAAGCGCCCTGGCGTTGGCTGTCTGATGATCCGCGGCCGCGGTGGGCAGCGGAACCACAATCGGCGGGATTCCCCACGCGCAAAGCTCGGCGGTAGCAATCGCCCCGCCTCGCGACAGCGCAAAGTCGACCGCCGCATACGCATCCGCCACTGGAGAGAGGTAAGCCCTGACCTTCACACGGTCGGTTTCGAGAGATGCATAATCTGCGTGAGTCCCCTGACCTGTTGACCAGATCAGGAAAAGGCCATCAGGAATTCCGCGGCGCACCCAATCTGCTACAGTGTCGTTCATTGCTTTCGAGCCCTGGCTTCCTCCGTAGACGAGCATCACCCTTCCGCCCGCCGCCGGGAATCCCCACGCCCTCCGAGCCGCGGCCTTGTCGGGTCCCACGGCAGGCGGCGGCTCGATGGGGTTCCCCGAGTCGAAGACCTTAGTCGATTTTCCGGCGCGCAGGTGGTTCGCCGCCTCCGGGAATCCGTTGTGTATCTGCGCGGCTCGACCGCTGAAGAGTCGCGTCGTGAGGCCCGGATAGCTGTTCTGTTCCTGAAGAACGTATGGAATTCCGTGCATCCGGGCGTACGCGAGCGCGATGCCGGATGCGTACCCGCCGGTGCCCACCACACAGGCAGGCCGTTCGGCTTTTATTATCCGGCCCAGGCGCGCCCAGCCCGACAGAGCGCCGCGAAGTGTTTTCCAGTTCTCCCACGGTCGCGACCTGTAGAGCGGGTGAAGGTCGAGCAGCTCGTACGGAAATCCCGCCGATGGCAGAACGTTTCTCTCGATGCCACGCGCCGCGCCAACGAAGAAAGGCTCGATTGAAGGATCGATTCGCTTAAGGGCGCGGGCGATCGCAAGCCCCGGGTAGAGATGGCCGCCCGTTCCTCCACCAGCGAAGAGGACTCTCACGCTCGTGCCAGCGAGAATGACGGGTCCGTCGCCCGCGACCCCACGACCTTTTCACGCGTGCTGCCGATATTGACGAGAATTCCCGTCATCAGAAGCGACAGCACCATGTTTGACCGTCCGTATGAGATGAAAGGAAGAGTAAGTCCGGTCGTGGGAAGCAGACCTATCGCGACACCGATGTGGAGAAAGGCAGTTATGACTACCGTCGCCGTTATCCCGACAGCTGTAAGCTGAAGAAACTGGGACCGTGCCTTGCGCGCGATCCGGAAACCCAGGAACGCATAAAGAGCGAAGGCGAGTATCACGAGGCTCAGGCCGACGAAGCCCCACTCTTCGCCGATCGACCCGGCGATGAAGTCGTCATAGGCAAGCGGCAGAAAACCGAGCTGTTGCCTGCCCTGCCCGAGACCAACGCCAAAGACCTGTCCCGAACCGACTGCGATCAACGACTGCCGCAGCTGGTCGTTGAGATGTGTTGGCGCGCTGCCGGGATCGAAGAACGCTGTCATCCGCAGCAGCGCGTAGTTCAGCCGCTGCATCTGGCCCCACAACACCGGCACGGCGACGATGCCGAGAACCACGAAGTGACCGATTCTCACTCCCCCCGCAAAAAGAATTATTGCCATGATCAGGGTGTACATCATGGCGACCGACAGGTCTGGCTCGAGCGCGACGAGCAGGTCGAGCACTCCGATCACGACGAGAAACGGAAGCAGGCCCTTCGTCAGGCGCCTCAATGTTTCCCCCTTCTTCACGACGAGCATCGACGTCCACACGATCACGGCGATCTTGCCGAGCTCCGACGGCTGCAGCGAAGAGCCGATCAGGAACCTTCGCGATCCGCGGATGCGTGGCGCGATTGACTCGGTGAATGGCAGGATGACGACGAGCAGCAGCAGCATCGAAAGTATCATCAGCGGCCACGCGTACTTCCTCCACAGCTCGGCGTCGACCTTCGCGAACACTGCCAGCGCGACGAGCCCGGCGACGACCCCGATGAGCTGGCGGGTGAAGAAAAAACTGCTGCCGAGATTGCGCGACTGCGCCGCCATGGAGCTGGCGCTGAAGACCGTCACCAGCCCGAAGGCCAGCAGAGTCGCAGTGACGACGAGGAGAAGCCGCGCCTCGGCGCCCATGTACCATCGATAGCGGACATCCGCGATTGTGGTTGCCACTCTAGCTTTCCAGCGCGAGCTGCCTGAAGCGCTCGCCCCGCTCCTCGTAATTCCGGAACATGTCAAAGCTCGAGCAAGCGGGCGCAAGGAGCACTGCGTCGCCTTCCTCTGCCTCCGCGCGTGCCTTCCCGATCACTTCCTCGAAGTCATCGCCAAGCTTCACGATCGGCACCAGTCCGTCGAGATCCTTTTCTATGTCGTCAGCGGCCTCACCAAAGGCGATGATTGTCTTTACCGATTGGCGGATGACGTCCGCCAGCGCGGTGTAGGCTTCCCCCTTGTGGCGACCCCCCAGGAGAAGGACAGTTGGCCTTTGCATTCCCTGTATCGCAGCCATGGCCGAGCTCACGTTGGTCGCCTTCGAGTCGTTTATCCACTGGACGCCGTCCTTTTCCCCGACGATCTCGAGCCGGTGAGGGATCGCCTGAAAAGTCATCAGGCTCTCGCGCATCCGGGCGAGTGAATCGGCGGCTGCAAATTTCTCATCCGCGACAGCCACAGCAAGTGCGGCCGCGAGCGCATTCGCCACGTTGTGCTCGCCGAGCAGCTTGAGTTCGCTCCGCTGCATGAGAACCGATCCCAGCAGCCTGAGCGAACCCGACGACGGGTCCATCCACGCATCAGCTTCACCGCGCAGCGAGAACCGGGCGATTCTGCCGGCAAGGCCGGCGGTCATCGAAGAGACGCGCGCATCGTCGCCGTTGAGCACCCATCGGGATTCACCCGATGCGTTCGCAAAGAGGAGCATCTTGTCGGCGTAGTATTCTTCCGCCGTGAGATACCTGTCGAGATGGTCGGGGCTGAGATTCGTGAGGACGCCCACGTCCGGCGCGAGACCAGGCGTGTCATGGAGCTGGAACGACGACATCTCGAGCGCGATCCAGCCTGGCCTGCTGTCGCGCCGAGCGAAGTCAGACAACGGGACGCCGATATTGCCGGCATCCACCGCATCTTCTCCCAGACCGCGCAGGATATGCCCGATGAGCGCCGTAGTCGTTGTCTTTCCGTTTGTGCCCGTCACGGCGATGATGCGGGAGCCGGAGAGATAACCCAGCGCAAGGTCCACCTCGCTCACGACGGACAGGCCGGCATCGCGCGCCGCCGCGAGCGCGGGAGACGAGGGGGGAATTCCGGGGCTCACCACCACCAGCGAAGCACGCCGGATGCGCCCCAGGTCATGTCCGCCGACCTCGACCGATGCTCCGAGATCACCGAGCTGGCGCGCGATGTCGTTGACGCCGATCGTGGACGAGGAATCAGAAACGTAAACATGCATCCCGTCGGCGAGCAGCAGCTTCGCCGCCGCGCTTCCGCTCCTGCCGAGGCCCAGAATGGCAACCTCGCCATCCGGTCTCTCAGACTTCGTCATCTCAGTTTCAGAGTGCTTAGTGCGAGGAACGCGCAAAGTATTCCAAGAATCCAGAAGCGGACCACGACCTGGCTTTCGTCCCAGCCGCCTTTCTCGAAGTGATGATGGAGTGGCGCCAGCCGGAACACCCGGTGCGATTGAGCATATTCGAGCCCCTTCATCCTCTTCAGAACCTTGAAGGCGACCCGCTGAACGATGACCGAGAGCATCTCGGCAACGAATACACCGCCCACCAGCAGGAGCACGAACTCGGACTTGAGCAGAATCGCAATCGCACCGAGCGCGCCGCCAAGAGCGAGGGAGCCGGTATCGCCCATGAAAACCTGGGCCGGATGGGTGTTGTACCAGAGAAATCCTATACAGGCCCCCATTATCGCGGCGCAGAAGACCGTCAGCTCACCTGCCCCGCGCAGGTAGAAAACCTGGAGGTACGCCGAGGCATCCACCCGACCGATCACATAGGCGAAAAGGGCAAGTGTAAGAACTGCGATGGCAGTCAGGCCGGCTGCGAGGCCGTCGAGCCCGTCAGTGATGTTTACCGCGTTGCTCGTCCCCGTCAGGACGAACGTGACGAACAGGACATACAGCCATCCAACGGTCGGAACGATGAGGATGTATTTATAGAAAGGCAGCGTAGTCGAAGCGCCGGGCAGGGTGGAAAGCGGATACTGCCACAGGTACCAGCCGAGCGCGAGGCCGATCGATATCTGACCGAGCAGCTTGTATCCCTCGATCAGGCCGGTGTTCTTCTTTCCGGCCTGCCGCTGCTTCAACTTCAGGAAATCGTCAGTGAAGCCGATGAACCCCATCCACAGCATCACGAACATCGCGATCAGCACGTAGCGGTTGTTCAGCTTCGCCCAGAGAATAGTCGGGATCAGCGTAGCGGCGAGTACTATCAGGCCGCCCATCGTGGGCGTGCGCCGCTTCTCCTGGTGGCTGTCAGGCGTCCCTTCGCGGATCACCTGATGAAGCCTCATCCTTCTGAGCCGGCGGAGTATCATCGGCCCGACCACGAACGAGACAAGAAGCGCCGTCACCGCCGCGCCTGCGGCGCGGAACGATATGTAGTTGAAGATCCGCAGAAATCCGAACTCGCCGACCAGCGGGACAAGCAGATAGTTGAGCACTAGGATTTTGCCCAGGTTGATAATTGCGGGACGAGCTGCTCGAGCCTGACGCCCCGCGATGCCTTCAATAGAATAACCGCGTCCGGCTTCAGGCGCGGCTCGAGCGCCGGCCAGAGCCCCCCCACGTCGGGGGATGTAACGGTCCGCGGATCGGCGGGCGCGACGCGGTCGAGAGACTCGGCGAATTCACCAATGCCGGCCACTACGTCCGCGCCTGAATCCAGCGCATACGCTGCGATCTCGTCGTGGCAGCGGCGGGACTCCGATCCCAACTCACGCATCGTGCCGAGTACTATCACGCGTTGCCGGTCGCCATCAAGACTCCTGACGATATCGATCGCCGCGCGGGCCGACCCGGGATTCGCATTGTATGCGTCGTTCACGAGCGTCGCCTTTCCAATCTGCTCCCAGGCAACGCGCATCCGCGGCACGGGCATGGCCTCAATGCCCGCTGCCGCAACTTCATCGCTCACTCCGCATGAATGTGCAACGGCGAGAGCGAGCATCGTGTTGCGGAGATTGTGAGCGCCCCGCAAGGGAGGCGTGACGGAAACGTCCTCGAACCTGAGCGTCCCGATTCCCTCCGGCGAAAGTGTCCACGAGTCCGGCCTCAAATCTCCTTCATCAAGTCCCGCGGTGATGACCTCCCGCGCCTTCCCGTGCGCAGCCTCCGCTATCTCCGGCTGGGCGGCGGGTGTTATCGCGATCCTGACTCCGTCAAAAGCCGCCGCCTCTTCTTTCAGGACACCCGCCAGGTCGCCGAGCCCCTCGAGGTGCTCCTCGCCCACCGAGGTTATTACGGATATGTCGGGGTCGATTATGTCGCGCAGCATAGCCACCTCGCCCGGCGTATTCGTCCCGGCCTCGACGATGGCGATCTCGGCCGCGGGGGGGATGGAAAGGAGAGTGAGCGGCACTCCTATCCTGTTGTTGAGGTTACCCGTTGTGGCATGAACCGTCATCGCCCTCGACAACGCGGCGCTGATCAGGTCCTTTGTCGTGGTCTTGCCGTTGCTCCCTGCGACCATAACCACCGGTCCTCCCCAGGCGCGCCGGTAATAGTTGGCGAGCTGCCCCAGTGCGACCAGGGTGTCGGGGACAACGAACACCGGGACCTGCAGATTGTCGAAGGGCCGCGACACGAGGACCGCCGCCGCTCCGTTCTCGACAGCTGCATCGATGTAGTCGTGCCCGTTGAACTGTCCGCCCTCAAGAGCGACGAAAAGCTCGCCCTTCCCCCCCTTGCGGGAGTCCGTGCTGATTCCCGCCAGATCCGAGCTTCCGCGCGGGTGACGACGGGATGCGCTGTCGCCGATTGCCGCGGCGACTCGATCGAGTGTCCAGAAGATCAAGAAGCGGTTCCCGTCAGCAGCTCATGGACGATCAGCTT
>JBPCJP010000087.1:0-3401 GCA_051005175.1 Gemmatimonadaceae bacterium
AGACGCAGAGGCGCCTCTCTCGGTGCCTCTGCGCCCTCTGCGTGTTCCCCTCTGCGACCTCTGACGTGGGCCGCGCAGCGCCCCTCTGCGCCCTCTAGTTCCCGAGGCGGATATTCACAACCCGGTCGCCGCCGCCACCCTGGGCCAGTGAGTGGACGTTCAAGCTGACATAATCTCCATCCTTCAGGCTGTTGAGCACAGCCTGAAGATCGGCAGTCGAGCGGATCGGGCGGCGCGGCGCGGGAAAGAGGACCTCGAAGATCACGTCCTGCTCCCCCAGCTTGTTATACGACGGGCCGAGCGGCACGACATCCGTGACCATCACGCCGCGCTTGTTCGCCGCCAGGTTTGCGCGCGTCGCCAGCTCCGCCGGGACTGACCCCATGGAGATTCCCAGCGCGTCGTTCTTTATCGCGGCCGGGCCGGCATTCGCGGTCGGCCTTTCGGTCGGGCGATTTCCAGCAGCGGCGGTTCTCGCGGGCTCGGCGAGCTCGGTCAAGCGGACGCCAAAAGACCGCTTCTGCCCATACCGCATCACCTCGAGCTGAACCGTCTCGCCCGGCGCGTGATTCCGGACGATGCGCTGGAGAGTGCTCACCCGGTCGACTGGCTGTCCGTCAGCAGTGATGATGATGTCACCAGCCTGCATTCCCGCACGCTCGGCGCCACTTCCAGTGGTCGGGTTGAAGCCGTCGACTTTCGCGCCGCGGATGTCCTGCATTCCTGCAACCGCCGCATCCTCCGGCGTCACTTCACGGATGAGAATCCCGAGAACTCCAACGCGAACCTTGCCGTGCTTGATGATGTCGTCCATCACCTTCTTCGCGAGCGTTATCGGAATCGCGAAGCCATAGCCGGCGTTCATTCCAGTCTCGCTGGCGATCGCGCTTGTGATGCCGATTACTTCACCTCGCTGATTGACCAGTGGTCCGCCGGAATTTCCCCGGTTGATAGCCGCGTCGGTCTGGATCAGGTCGCTGATCGAGTAATTGTTCGTATCGCCGCGCCGGTTGAGAAGCCCAGGCAGGCTCCGGCCCTTCGCGCTTATGATGCCTGCAGTAACCGTGAAGTCGAAGCCGAGCGGGTTCCCGATTGCCAGCACCCATTCGCCGACTCGGCTGTTGACATCGTTGCCGAGCGACAGGGTGGGGAAGTTGTTTCCCTCGATCTTGATCAATGCGACATCGGTAGTCGGATCGTTGCCGACAACTCGCGCCTTGTAGATGCGGTTGTCGAGCATCTGCACAGTGACGCGGTCGGCGATAGTCGTGCGATCGCCCATCGTGACGACGTGATTGTTCGTCAGGATGTAGCCATCCTTCGAGACGATGAAGCCTGACCCCGAGCCGGTTTCAACCTGCGGAACGCGCGGCTGGATCTGGTTGAAGAAATCCTCGAAGCCGGGCGGGACCTGGCCCTGCCGGCGTCTCTGGACGTCGGATGTCGGGCGGCTCTCCACCGCGATCGAGACAACCGCCGGCGTCACATGGTCGGCGATCTCGACGAATGCGTTGCTTGCCTGCGCCAGCGGCGCCACGGCGCCTGCGTCGGGCCGGCTCTGTGCAAACCCGAGCCTCGAGAGATCGAGCCCGCCGGAGGCGATGATGAGTCCGCCGAGGAATGCGCCTGCGACGGCTACAGTCCACCGTGCGCGAAATGACAGTGAAGACATAAGACCAGATACCCCTCTAGTTGATTCCCTAAAGCTAAGACACCGGCCGCACCCGTGAGGTTGCGGCCGGTGCCTTTACGACTCCCTTACTTCTTGTCGTCCACGATCTCGTAGTCGGCTTCGACTACGTCATCGGCAGGGGCCGCGCCCGCGCCGTCTCCCGATGCCGCTCCGTCGGGGGCCGGATCACCCTGGGGCTGCGACTCTGCCGCCTGCTGCTGGTAAAACGACTGGCCCGCCTCGCTGAACACTTTCGTCAGCTCCTCCTGCGCGGAGCGGATCTCCGCCATGTCGTCGCCGCGAAGCGCCTTCCTCGAGCGCTCGATCGCCGCGTCGATCCGTTCCTTGATCTCCGGGCTGATCTTGTCGCCCCACTCCTTCACGTTCTTCTCGACTTCATACGTCATCGAGTCGAGTCTGTTCCGCGCATCGATCGATTCCCGCTGCGCCTTGTCGGCTGCCGCGTTTGTCTCGGCGTCCTTGACCATGCGGTCGATCTCGGAATCGGAGAGGCCGCTCGAGGCTTCGATGCGGATCTTCTGCTCCTTCCCCGTCGCCTTGTCCCGCGCGGTGACATGGAGAATTCCGTTCGCGTCGATGTCGAAGGTTACCTCGACCTGCGGCATGCCGCGCGGTGCGGGCGGAATTCCTGTGAGCTGGAACTTGCCGATCGTCTTGTTGTACGTCGCGAGCTCGCGCTCTCCCTGCAGCACGTGGATCTCCACCGTCGTCTGATTGTCGTCGGCGGTCGAGAACGTCTCGCTCTTCTTGGTCGGGATCGTGGTGTTGCGCTGGATGAGCACGGTGGTGACTCCGCCCAGCGTCTCGATTCCGAGCGACAGCGGCGTGACATCGAGCAGGAGAACGTCCTTCTGCTCGCCGGTGAGAACGGCGCCCTGAATCGCTGCACCGATAGCCACGACTTCGTCGGGGTTCACGCCCTTGTTCGGCTCCTTGCCGAAGAATTTCTTGACGATCTCCTGGATCTTCGGGATTCGCGTCGATCCGCCGACGAGGATCACCTCGTCGATTTCGTTCGGCTTGATCCCCGCATCCTTCAGCGCCTGCTCCATCGGCGGCATCGTCCGCTGAATGAGGTCGTCGACGAGCTGCTCGAACTTCGCTCTCGTCAGCTGGTAGTTGAGGTGCTTCGGTCCGCTCTGGTCGGCAGTGATGAACGGAAGATTGATGTCGGTCGACTGCGTCGTCGACAACTCCATCTTTGCCTTCTCGGCACCTTCCTTCAGGCGCTGGAGAGCCATCGGATCCTTCGACAGGTCGATCGCCTGGTCCTTCTTGAACTCGGTGACGAGCCAGTCGATCACGCGCTGATCGAAGTCGTCGCCGCCAAGGTGGGTGTCACCGTTGGTGGACTTTACCTCGAACTGGCGCGAGCCCTCGACGTCGTAAAGCTCGAGCACCGAGATGTCGTAGGTGCCGCCGCCAAGATCGAAGACAGCGACCTTCTCGTCCTTCTTCTTGTCGAGCCCGTACGCGAGTGCCGCTGCGGTCGGCTCGTTGATGATGCGGAGAACGTCGAGGCCGGCGATCTTTCCCGCGTCCTTCGTCGCCTGGCGCTGCGAGTCGTTGAAGTACGCCGGGACCGTCACGACCGCCTTCTCGACCTTGTAACCGAGGTAGTCCTCGGCGGTCTGCTTCATTTTCTGGAGAATCATCGCGGAAACTTCGGGCGGGGTATACCGCTTGCCCTGCACCTCGACGTTCGCCA
>JBPCJP010000088.1:0-11146 GCA_051005175.1 Gemmatimonadaceae bacterium
CCTCGCGGCATTTGGTGTCACCGCGTACGGCCTGATGCAATCAGTGCTTGCGGTGATCGACTCTGCCGGGGAGCGGAGGCGGCAGGACCGCGACGTCACCGAGCGCAGAACGGGTGATCGCGCGAGGCCCCCAAAGGAATAGACGGCCCGCGATCAGCGGACGAACGGGAGCAGCAGCTTGTGATGGAGGATGCAGTCAAACGATATCACAAATATGCTCCCGGTGCCTCTCCGACGCAACATTTCGTGGCTCGAGGGCGTATAAGCATATGAGGGACTGGAGGTGCACCTGCCTCCGAGCCCCCGCTGCCCGGCGCTGCCGGTCAGTACTTCTTTCAACCCATCCCCACGGGAGGCGCGACATGAAATCGACTCTGCTTGCAGTTGCCGGCATCGCCGCGCTTCTCGCCGTGCCATCGGTCGCCGATGCCGCGGGGAAGCTGACGGGTTCCGTTTCCTCGATGCGCGGCCAGCACGCCGTAGCCGTGAAAGGCGACCTCGAGTTCATCGCCGATGCAGCCCAGGTTCAGGAGATGCTGGGCAAGGGCGGCCTCGAGCGGATCGAATCAAACGAGTACTACACGCTCCATCAGGTGTCGTACCCGTTCGGCGTACCCGAGGTGAAGCTTTTCCTAGAGCGCCTCGGCCAACAGTACCATGAGGCGAATGGAGCGCCGCTGGTCGTCACCAGCCTGACGAGACCTACCTCGCAGCAGCCGCGGAATGCCCACCAGCTTTCGGTGCATCCGGCCGGCATGGCCGTTGATTTTCGCGTGCCGCAGGACGCGAAGGCGCGGCAGTGGCTCGAGAGCGTGCTTCTGCAGCTGGAGAACAGGGGAGTGCTCGATGTCACGCGCGAGAGATTCCCGCCACATTATCACGTTGCCGTATTCCCGGCGCAGTACCGGGCCTACGTGGACAGGATTGGGCCGCTGGAGCCGGCCGATCCGGTGCCGGCTCAGGGGCCCGAGCTGTCTGCCGCCGTTACGCCCCTCGCGGTTACGAAATCACAGTCGGCGGTTGAGCTACCCCCGCCGGAGTCCGCGCCAGTTCCCGGTGCCGCACTCCTGATGATCGGCATGAGTGGTGTCGCGTTCACGACGCTTCTCGCCAGGCGCCGCATCCTGATCTAGCTCCGCCGGCGGTCTCACGCGCTATTGCGGGAACACTGTTCGCCCCTCACTATGCTACCGCCGTCGTATCTCCGGGTGGGCAGCCCAGTGATCAACTTGTGGCGAGGTTTCTCGGTTTGACGTCCGGCATGAACCCGAACTCCCGGGAGACTCCGCCTCCCACTGTAATCGCGGACAGATACACCGTCGAGCGCGTACTCGGCCGCGGGGGCATGGCCACGGTCTACCTCTGCACCGACTCCGTAACCCAGGACAAGGTCGCGGTGAAGGTCCTCCGTGAGGAGTTAGGCAGCGCCGTCATCGTCGAGAGATTTCTTCGCGAGATCGCTTTCGCGTCTGAGCTCGATCATCCGCGCATCCCGAAGGTCCTCGACTCGGGGGTGATTGGCAGCCTTCCCTTCTATGTCATGACGTATGTGGAGGGGGAATCCCTCCGCCAGCGGCTCGACAGGGCGAAGCAGCTTCCCGTAGAGGAAGCGGTGCGAATAACGAACGCCGTCGTCGAGCCGATGACTTATGCGCACCGGCTCGGAATCGTTCACCGCGACATCAAGCCGGGCAACATTCTCGTTGGTGAAGAGTCGGTTTACGTTCTCGATTTCGGGATCGCCCGGGCAATCATCGCATCGGCGGAAGATCGCCTGACGTCGACCGGCGTCGCGATCGGCACGCCCGCATACATGAGTCCCGAACAGGCGCTCGCCGACGGAGACCTCGACGCGAGAAGCGACATCTATTCGCTCGCGTGTGTCACGTACGAGATGATAGCGGGCATGCCGCCCTTTGTCGGCGCGACTCCGCAGGCAGTGATGGCGCGCAGGTTTGCATCGCCTCCCCCGCCCCTCCGAGAGACACGGGAGGGCGTGTCCCCGCAGGTTGAACACGCCGTGCTCAAGGCGCTCTGTAAAGCGCCGGCGGACAGGTGGCAGACGGCAAGGCAATTCGCCGACGCGCTCTCCGAGACGCGTGAATCGCCCAGCGCCATGCGGCAGGGAATCCGGCTCGCCGGGCGCCGCGCGAAATATGCCGCTGGTCTCGGCGCGGCAATCGTGATAATGCTCGGATCGGTGGGTGCCTACTCGTGGCTGGCATCGAATCGGGACCACGTTGCGCGCAGCGGCAGCTACATCGAGGCCTGGGACTTTCCGGCAGCCGTAGCAGAGTTGAGGAAGGGAGTCGAGCGCAACCCCGACGACGCAGCAGCGCAGCTCTGGCTCGCGCAGATGCTGATGATTGAGGGAGCGCCCGCGCCGGAATGGCGGCCGTTCGCACTCCACGCCGCGGATGGCGCGGAGCGTCTCGACGAGATTGATAAGCGCCGGGCTGCAGCACTCGCCGAACTTGCGGGCGACACCTCGCCCGATCCGTGCGCTTCGTTTGGAGAGATTGCCGCGTCGACGGGAGCCGACGCCGCCAGCAATCTCGTCGCCACGCTCGCCCTGGCGGAATGCATGTCGCGCGACGAACGGGTGCTCGAAGACAGATCGAGCCCCTCGGGGTATCGCTTCAGGGCGAGCAATCACACGATCGCCGGCATTTACGAGGGACTGCTCGCGAGGAATCCCGGAAATGGCAGCGCCTACGGGTTCCTCATGCCGAGGCTCGAGGGCCTCCTCGTGACGAGCAAGAACAGGCTGCGCCGCGGCTCCGTTGCCGGAATATCCGACCGGATGTTCGTCGGATGGCCGGGAATCGACGGAGACACCCTGGCATACCTGCCATTTTCGATCGGCGGAGCGGAGCCCGTTAGGCAGGACGCAGCAAACCTTGCTGCAGCGGTCGAGCGCAACATGCGAAAGCTGCTCGAGCTCGCGACTGACTGGACTCGAACCGAATCAGGCAACCCGGCGGCGCACGAGACGCTCGCGAGGATGCTCGAGGCGACGGGCAAGCTCGACGGGCCTTCGCCTTCAGCGATCGAGCAGATCAGGATCGCGCGGCTTTCTGCGGCGCGCGACGGCCGCAACTCGCCGGAGGATGTTGTTCGCGACCTTGGACTCGCGAGCACGAATGTCAGGCTCCTGCTCAAGCTTCACCGGTTTGACAGCGCGGGCTCGGTGGCTGACTCTGCGCTTGCGATTACTCCGCCCTCTTCCCTGCCGGACTCGATCCGGGGACGGGCTGACAGCGTGGTGATGGGCCTCGCAGCATTGACGGGCCGGGTTCAGAGAGTGGTGGAGATCGAGAACAGGCACATCACCGAGAAACAGGTGCATCTCAGCAACGGTGCTGTTCGCGCGATCCCCGCCGAGATAGGCGCGGACGCAAACCGGTTGTCGATATTCTCGTTTTTTGGCGGGCCCGCCGACAGCATACGGATGATAGCCGACCGTATCTCGAGGCGGGTGACGAGCCTAGTGCCCGCGAGCCAGGTGATGGAGATTCGCTCGGCAATAATGGGAGTTTCGCTGGCGACCGCGGCGACGTTCATAGGCCCGGGGCCCGCGGCAGAACTCGGGCCGACCGGGCATCCGTTCAGTCGCGCACTTCAGGCACTCGCGCGGAACGACATCCGCGCAGCGCGAGGATTCTCAGACTCCCTGACAGCGCTCCATGCCGAGCGCGCCCCCGGGGAGATCACTATGGACGTGGTGTTGAATCGAGCATGGCTGAGGGCCGCGATCGGTGATACCACGGGCGCAATATTGGTGATAGACAACGCCCTCAACGGTCTGTCGCGCGCATCGCCAAACCTTTTGCACCATTATACGCTGCCGTCGGCGCTCGTCAGGGTGATGCTCTTCAGGTCGGAGCTCGCCGCAGCCCGCGGCGACCAGGCGACCGCCACGAAGTGGGCGGTTGCTGCAAATTATTTGTGGGGCCGCGGTGATCCGGAGATCGTCTCGAGGTTGAAGGCCGCGGGTACGCGCAGGTAAACCTTTCTTTCGCGGGGGTCGGAAATGACCGGGACTGCTCGGTGGGGAGGCACGCCCATGAAGGGTCTTGCCGCATTGACGTTTTTGATTCTAACCGCGTCGGCATGCCGCCCCGCCGCGGAGCCACCGCCGCCACCACCGCCACCGCCGCCACCGCCGCTCGTTGGTGGACCTGGGAAACCCGACAACGGCATGCAGGGTATTCCGGGCGTCGACCGAACGGCGACGCGCAACTATCTGCTCTCACTCGGATGGGGAGACAACCTCCCCGACTCCCAGGTCGTTGAAGCTCAGCTGACGTGGGGCAGCAACTCGGGACTCGTGAGAATCGTTCCCGCGGCCAGTTCGAACGAAGTGAACTGGCAATCAGTGCTCAGCGGCGGACCGGGGCATTTCGTGGCGAAGATCTACAACCTCGAAAACAAGCCGCTTGGCCCGTTCGGGCTCGGGCCCCTCGAGGACGGCTATCTGTGGATAGGCGAGATCGCAACGAATCAGCGCGGCATCGCGATCTACACTTTTAAGAACAACGGCGTCGCTGTTCGTGTCCCGGTGAACCTGAATCTGCGCGGATACTGCCAGGAGCCTCACACAGGGCCAGCTGTCAAGCTGCAGGAGCCGCGGTGCCCGCCGCTCGGCGGCTCCGCTCAACAGACTGGTGCCTCAAACGGTCCAAAGCTGTTCCTCGCGTCGGCGACGTCATCGACGTTCGCCGCGGTGCAGGGCAGTCGCGGTCTCTGGATCGCCTGCTCGGGTGGCTGCTGCGAGGTGGGAGGAGCTGAGGTCGATTAGCCGGGAGCCGGGTGGCTTGTGCCACCCGGCATCTCGCTACTCAGCTCTTGTGGTCTTCCCCGGTCATCGGGTCGATCATCCCTTTCACCTCCGTTATTCCGTTGGCTGGAAACTCGCCACGGATCGCGTGCTCGCGAAGTGTCTGCTCGTCAGGCGCGATATAAACGCACATGATCTGGTCGTCGCTGATGAAGCTGTGAACCCACTGGATGTCGCGTCCCTCGTGATTCAGCCCGCTTATCACGCCGTTCGATTTCTTTGAGATCCCATTGAGCTGCTCCGGAGTGAGCTTCTCGGCACCCGGGATTTCGCGCCGGATAAGAAACTTCGGCATTAATCCGCCCCCTGTTGTGAGATAACTGTGTGAAACTTGTGGTGCAGCGCGCCTGCGCGGTAGCTGCCCCGACCGTAATTGGTGCAATCCGCCATTCCGCGTTTGCCCGCGCAGTGCAATCTTATGGGGATGCATTCCGTCGCCCCCGCCAGCCGGGGAGGAAATTCTGGCTGACCTGATCGCCACCCTTCGCGGTGCCCTCGGCGAATCATACACGTTCGACCGGGAGCTCCACGGCGGCGGCATGAGCCGTGTGTTTGTCGCGCACGACCGGTCGCTTGGACGGATGGTCGCGATAAAGGTGCTCTCCCCGGAAGTTGCGGCGGAGCTCAAGACTGAGCGGTTCAGGCTCGAGATCCAGCTCGCGGCGAAGTTGCAACACCCGCACATCGTTCCCCTCCTGTTCGCGGGAGACGCCGGCGGGCTCCTCTACTTCACGATGCCGTTCATCGACGGGGAGTCGCTGCGCACCAGGATAGCGAGGGATGGGGCGCTCCCGCTGAACGACGCGGTCAGGACACTGCGCCAGATCGCGTCCGCGCTCGCCTACGCGCACAGGCAGGGGGTGGTGCATCGGGACATCAAGCCCGACAACGTCCTGCTTGCGGGAGAATTCGCCCTCGTCGCCGACTTTGGCGTCGCGAAGGCGCTCACTGAATCAGCTACCTCCGACGGCGGGCAGAACCTGACGAGCGGCGGCATGGCGATCGGCACTCCGGCGTACATGGCACCCGAGCAGGCGCTCGCGGATCCGACGATCGACCACCGCGCGGACATCTACGCATTTGGCATCGTCGCCTACGAGTTGCTTACCGGCGCGCCGCCATTCAAGTCGAAAACCGCGCAGGCGACTCTGGCGGCGCACATCACGCAGGCGCCGGAACCTGTCCGCGAGAAGCGGGAGGAGATCCCACCGGCACTGGCATCGATAGTCATGCAGTGCCTCGAGAAGCAGCCGGAGGACAGGCCGCAGTCAGCGAACGAGCTCCTGCAGTTGTTCGACTCACTGGCGACGGGGAACATTTCCGGCGCGACAGCGCCCACGGTGGCCGTTCCAACGCCGAAACGCACGCCGCGTCAGCGAGGGATGATCGCCGGGGCGGCGACAATAGCACTGCTCACTGTCGGATGGTATGCGTTGTCTGCGCGTACGCCGAGCGTCAGCGCATCGATGGCAAACCTCACATCCGTTGCGGTGTTACCGCTGGAGAACGTGGGGGGCAACCAGGACGACGAGTACTTCAGCGACGGCCTCACTGACGAGCTTGCCGGTGCTCTTACGCGCTTGCCCGGACTCCGCGTTGCATCGCGCACTTCCGTGTACTCCTTCAAGGGCAGCCAGGCGAGTTTGGCCGAGATTGGCAGGAAGCTGAACGTTCAGGCGGTGATCGAGGGAAGCGTGAGGCGCTCCGGCAACCGCCTCCGCGTCAACGCTCAGCTCGTGAGCGTCGCCGATGGCTTCACACTCTGGTCAGAGTCGTACGATCGTGACCCTAAAGACGTATTCGATGTGCAGGACGAGATTGCCCGCGCGATAGCCACTGGCGTGAGGCCGCGGCTCGGCAGGCAGGTAGCGAGCCTGTCTTCGGAGTCCCGCGGCACGAGCAGTCTCGATGCCTGGCACAGTTATCAACGGGGCCGGCATCACCTCAACGCGCGCGGCGCGGAAAATCTGCGGCTTGCCGCTTCGTACTTTGAGTCTGCGATAGCCACGGACCCCGCGTTCGCGAGGGCGCACGCGGGACGGGCCAGCACGTACGCGCTGCTTCCCGAGTACACCGATACGCCCCCCCCGAATTCGTCTCAGGTTGCGATCGCGTCTGCAAACCGCGCACTGGAGCTCGATCCGCTCCTCGCGGATGCGTATCTGGCGATGGGGCTGGCCGGCGTGCACGAATGGAGGTTCCGCGAGGCGGAAGCAGCGTACCGCAAGGCCCTCGAGGTCGACCCGCGACACCCTACGGCACATCAGTGGTATGGTGAGCTTCTTTATCATACGGGCCGGACCGACTCGAGTATCGCACATATCCGCCGGTCAGGTGAGCTGGACCCGCTCGCGCCAATCCATCCGGCCGCCCTCGGCTACTCCCTCTACGCCAACGGGCAATACGAGGATGCGCTGCGCGAGCTCCGGAAGGGGATTGAGCTGGCGCCGACGCTCGGGCTCATCCACGCGATGCTGGGGAACGTCTACATGGTCACCGGCAATTACCCGCAGGCCGTGAGGTCGCTCGAGGAGGCGGCGCGGCTCGAGCCCGAGCTTGCTGTCCGCCAGGGTTATCTGGCGCACGCCCTGGCGAGGAGCGGGAACGAAGCGAGGGCACGCGCGATCCTCGGGCGGCTTGCGGTACCCAGGCCTGGCGGAAAGGTGCCTCAGGTGGCGATGGCTATCGCGTATCTCGGGCTCGGCGAGCAGGAGACTGCTCTTTCGGCGCTCGAGCAGGCTGTGGCGGAGCGGGACATATCGTTCGTGACAACGGCGTCGCTGATTCCTGACCCGATCTTCAATCCGCTGCGCGGAAACCCGCGATTCACTGCGTTGCTCGAGCGGATGAATCTTGCCCCCTACGCCCGCCGGTAGGGGACCCTATCGGACCTCGATGGTCCACGGCGAGAACTCGAGCCTGCCGGACACAAAGAGTCCCATGCCGCAGTCTCGGAACCCCGCTGCGCTCAATCGCTTGCGATACCACGCCGTTTTACGGAAGTGGCCTTCCGCATCGCTGGCATTCTTGTCGAACTCGTCTTCTTTCGTAACGATCTGAAGGTACAGGACACCGCGGCACTTTCTTGCAAGACGGCGTATTGCTTCGTCCGCAGCGGCGTCAGGGAGGTACCTGAGGACGTCCCTGCATACCACTAGATCCGAGGACTTTCCCGCCAGCTTCTCGAGTCGCGTGAGCTTGTGCCCGTAGAGCCTGCAGGCCGCTTCGCTGGCGTCGAACGTCTCGATCTCATCGCACTCCGGATACTGCCGCGCGAATTCCCTCGCCCACCAGCCAGTGCCCGCGCCGGCATCGGTGAAGCGCTCCAGATCAAACTCTATGTGACGGCAGAAGGCGATGACGAACGCGACTTCGTCGCGTTGCATCTCCGGGGTCATGATTGCCGTTTGCCTGTTTTCGTAGAATCGCCGGTAGTACTCAGCGTCGAACCGTTCGGTGTTCACCAGCGAAAAATATCCGGTTCCAGAGGGAAAACACTGAATCAATACCGAATATCAGAGGCGAAAGGCCGGTCCATCGGCTAGATTTAATCATCTGAATTCAAGGGCTGATGTTGATAAAGAATTTCGAGTTCGAGGATGCTGGTCGCACGTTCACCTGCACGGTCGAGACGCCAACCCATGCCGGAATGCCACCCTGGTGGTGGTTCAGCGTGGCTTCAGAGGGGGGAACGACCCGATATGCCCCTTTCGAGGCCAGGTCATCCGACACAAAGAAGTCGGTGCAGGCCCGGATTGTGGCGTATTACGAGGAAGTTCTTGCCATCAAGGCAAGGCCGGTGCACCCGCGACCCCAGTGGCAGCGTCCTGCCCCGGCAGCCGCACCCAAGGCGCCCGAGTCGACGCCTCCAGCCGCTTAGGTGACCCGGGCTTACCTGCTTGATCCTCCCGGTCGACAGCAGGGGTAGCAGACCGGGAGGAGGCGTGGAACAGTCGCGTGAAGTCGCCGTTCTTGACCCGGTGAGACGGTGCGCCCATGTTCACCGTCTCCTCACACAACGGATCAGATCATTCCCGCAGCGCCCCCGATCGACCGCCTAAAAGACGCCCTGCGCGACATCTACACAGTCGATCGGGAGCTTGGGCGCGGAGGGATGGCGACGGTTTATCTCGCCCAGGACTCCAAGCACGATAGAACGGTGGCGCTGAAGGTGCTGCATCCCGAGCTGGCGAGCTCACTCGGACCCGAACGTTTCCTGCGCGAGATAAAACTCGCCGCCAGGCTCAATCATCCGCACATCCTGCCGCTATACGACTCCGGCGAGGCCGACAGCTTCCTCTTCTACGTCATGCCTTACGTCGAAGGGGAATCGCTTCGCGAGCGTCTCGACCGCCAGAAGCAGCTCCCCGTCGACGAAGCAGTTCACCACACAAATGCGATTGCCTCGGCGCTCGACTATGCGCACCGGCAGGGCATCGTGCATCGGGACATAAAGCCCGAGAACGTGATGCTTTACGAAGGCGAGGCGATGGTGATGGACTTCGGCATAGCAAAGGCGCTGAGTGGAACAGGGACTGACACACTGACGCAAACGGGCATGATGATCGGCACGCCGGCCTACGTGAGTCCGGAGCAGGCCGCTGGCGCAACCGATCTCGATGGGAGCAGCGACCAGTATTCCCTTGCCTGCATGCTCTACGAAATGCTCAGCGGGGAGCGGCCGTTCACCGGCGCATCGCCGCAGGCCGTGATGTCGAAGCGGTTCACCGAGCCGCCGCGGTCAGTTCGCGCGATCCGGCCCAACATCCCGGAGAACCTCGAGCGGGCGCTCACCAAGGCGATGTCGACAGAAACGACGGCCCGCTACAAGAGCATAGCGATGTTCGGGCAGGCGCTGGTATCAGGGAATGTCACCACGCCGACTGATACGGTGACTGTTCCCGTGCAGAGCGTTTCAGCGGCGAAGTCGGTGGCCGTGCTGCCATTCATCAACATGAGCAACGATCCCGACAACGAGTATTTCGCTGACGGGATGGCGGAAGAGATAATCAACGCTCTCTCGAGAATTCAGTCTCTTCGCGTCGCGTCACGAATGGTCTCCTTTGCGTTGAAGGGGAAAAACGAGGACATCGCGGAAGTCGGGCGAAAGCTCCACGTCTCGACGGTGCTCGACGGAAGCGTGCGGCGGATCGGAAACCGGCTGAGAATCACTGCCCAGCTCGTGAACGTGGCTGATGGTTATCAGCTTTGGACCGAGCGATATGACCGCGAGATGGAGGATGTCTTCGAGATCCAGGACGACATTTCCCAGGCCATCGTGAAGGCACTCCGCGTGATACTCACCGAAGGTGAGAAGAAGGCGATCGAGAAAGGCCGCGTGACGAATGTTCAGGCGTACGACTACTACCTTCGCGGGAGACAGTACTTTCACCAGCTGAGCCGAAAAAACCTCGAGTTCGCAAAGCAGATGTTCAACCGGGCGATCCAGATAGACCCGGATTACGCCATCGCGCATGCCGGCGTCGCCGACGCCTGCTCGATTCTCTACATGTATTTCGACGCCCGTGACTTCAACCTGAAGCAGGCGGATTCGGCGAGCCTGAAAGCGCTCGAGCTCGATCCTGACCTCGCGGAGTCGCACGCCGCGCGGGGACTCGCTGTGTCGCTGAGCAAGCGGTGGGATGAGGCGGCTCAGGAGTTCGAGACGGCAATGCGGCTTGATCCCAAGCTCTATGAGGCGCCGTACTTTTACGGGCGCGCGCGCACGACTCAGGGACGCGCCGCCGATGCGATAAAGTTGTTCGAGCGGGCCGCGGCTGTCAGGCCGGAAGATTATCAGGCTCCGGTGCTGCTCGCGCAGGCATACGATTCACTCGGAGACACGGCAAACGCGGAAAGCTGGTATCGCCGCGGCGTGCAGATCCTTGGCGAGCGGATGGAGCTCAATCCTGATGACACGAGGGCGATGATTCTTGGCGCCTGCGCCCTCGCCCGGCTCGGGGAGCGGGAGCGGGCCCTCGACATGGCGAACCGGGCCCTTGCCGTTGACCCGGACGATTCTGCGCTGCTGTACAACGTCGCGTGCGTCTACTCCTCGCTGAAAGAGACGGAGCGGGCAATCGAGGTGCTCGAGCGCGCGGTGGATCGTGGCATGGGTCAGCGCGAATGGATCGAAACCGACCCGGACCTTGCACCGCTCCGCGGCACGCCGCGGTATGAAGCACTGCTGAAGGCGATGTAACTTGATGTTGACCACCACCTCATAACGTAGATTTAAATGGACCTTCTCACATGGCTTATTGTCGGACTCATCGCGGGCGTGCTTGCTTCGCTGGTGATGGGCGG
>JBPCJP010000089.1:0-6087 GCA_051005175.1 Gemmatimonadaceae bacterium
ACCTGCCGGTGACCCTTGCCGATGCTGTAGCCGGCGCCCGCCCCGAGCAGCGTGGGGACTGCCGCTGCTCCGCCGAGAAGGAGAAACGCTTCCGGGACGAGCATCACGGATCCGAGAACCGCGACAACTCCGCTCGCCAGCATTCCCGCTATAAGGCTCCCCGTTCCAACCCTGACCCGCCCACTCCTGCTCTCGGATAGATCTGCATCGAGGCGAACGAGAACTCTCTCGGCGTCGACGGGGAGTATCGTGGCGGCGATTTGGTTGGCGCGCGTGAGGTAAAAACCGCGTCCGCTGATGTTGAGCCCGCGCTGAATCTGCCCGATGAACCCCGCGCGCGGCTCCCACGTTATTCTGTCGGGGAACCGGCGCTGCACCTGGAGCGACTCCTCGCGCTGCATCCAGTTGTCGACAGCATTGAGCACTTCTGCCGGCGTTCCGCGCACCGTACGCGACGCTGTCGCGATCGCCGGTCCGGTGACACTCGCGACAAAGCCCTCCTCCTCCCGAATCGCGATCCGTGACCTCTCTTCGGCGAGGGCCTGGGACACGACCGTCGGACTGATGCCAGCCTCTTTTGCGATCTCGACGAGCTGGGTCTCGGTCAGCAGCCCGCTCTGGTCCGCAGTGGAAGTAGCGACCTGAAGCTCGGCCGCTCTCGCAAGGACGCGCTCTATCGCGGTCCTGTCGAGCTGGGATTTCGGAACGGGAAGGTTCGCTGGGTTGTCGGGCATCCCGTTAAAGATAAGGCCGCGGGGAGACTACCTGCCCTAAATCCCCCCGAGCACCACGTCTATCTGCCGGGATATCGCATCGCGAATGCCCACCGGCAGCGAGTAAACCTGCGTCATCGAGGTGACCGGGTTCGTACCGGCCGGCCGGTTCGCCGCAGCCAGGTAGTAACGCGCGTAACCGTCGAGCAGCTCCGGCGCGACCTTCTGGATGAGCATCGCGCCCGCCCGCACGGCGCCGACGGCGATATACCGGTCGGCAAGTCCGAGCCGGGCGTCGTTCGGAGTGACGTTGTCGCGCACTGCCGTCGCAGTGATCTGGCCGACAATCTCGTGGACGACGACATAGATGGCTTCTCGCGCGTCGGCGCTCCGGGCCGGGAAGCCCACAGCGACAGAGTTCTGCGTCCTGCCAGATGTCAGCGTACGGCCTTCGCCATTCAGCGGCAGCGACAGGAGAATCTCACCGCCCGATTGCTGCGTATTATTGAGGAACAGCTGGAATCGCGGCTTCCAGGTGCTTTGCCATTGTGATGTCACCTCGGTGACGACTGGCGCGCGCTCGCGCTGCTGCTGGTCCCAGTACGAGCGGTAGAACCGCGTGTTCTCGTCGCTTATCGACTGAAGGTAGAGCCGCGCCCAGTCGCGGTCGGCGGGGAGCGGAAAATATCCCGCGAGCAGCGCGATAAGCTCGGCGGTTTCCCTGTCGCCGGCGGCCCTCGGGTTTCCGTCCGCCCGCTGGAAAATGTCGAGCGCCCTCGACATTTCGTCGAGGTTGTTGAAGTACTGGGCGACGAACTGCGCGTTAACGAGGTCGCTGCGCACCGCGAACCTCTCCCGCAACCGGGTCATGTTCGCGTCAAGTTGGGTCGAGACGTTCGCTCTCCGTCTCAGGTCGTTCATCTCCGCCTTGTAGCCGCGGCGGAAATACGGGACAAGCGTCGTGTCGTCGCTGATCATCGCGAAGCCATGCAGCCACAGATCGACGTGATGCTGCGTCCTTATGGGCCACTCGGTGGGCGGGACGGAAGCCTGACCGCCCGGGTCGATGTCAGTCGCGGGCCCGCCGGCGCTGGCGCACGCAGTGAGCACCGCGAGGATTCCCGCTGAAGTCGCAAACCGCGCAAGTCGTGACATTGTATTTCTCCGGGTAAGCGCCGCGATGGCGGCGGATTCAGCCCGGCTTTCGCGCGGGCCTAATTCATGGCTTCCACGATCAGCGCTATGCCCTGGCCGCCGCCGATGCAGGCACTGCCGAGGCCGTAGCGCTTCCCTTCGGCACGTAGCGTATGCAGTAGATGGGCCGTGATTCTCGCTCCGGAGGCGGCGAGCGGGTGACTCAGGGCAACTGCACCGCCCTGGCGATTCAGCTTATCCCTTTCGATTCCCAGCTCGCGCTCCACAGCGCACGCCTGAGCCGCAAACGCCTCGTTCACCTCGACTATGTCCATGTCTGCAAGCGTGAGACCGGCTGCGGCGAGGGCCTTCCTTGCCGCTGGCACCGGTCCGATCCCCATGACTCGGGGATCAACGCCAGCGATTCCCCACGATACCAGCCGGCCGAGCGGCTTCAGCCCGCGCTCGGTCGCGAATGCCGAGCTCGAGATGACGAGCGTTCCCGTACCATCCCCGATGCCCGAGGCATTGCCCGCCGTAACGACGCCGGTTTCGCGAAAAACGGGTTTGAGCTTCGCGAGCCCCTCGATTGTCGTGTCAGGCCGCATGTGCTCGTCGCGCTCGAACATCTCGACCTTTCGCGTCTTCGGGTTCTTCACTTCGATCGGCACCACTTCGTCGGCGAAAGCGCCTGCGCTCCAGGCATCGCGGGCAAGCTGCTGCGATCTGAGCGCGAACTCGTCTACGCACTGGCGGTCGAGCTTGTACTGGTCGGCGAGATTTTCAGCAGTCTCTCCCATCGCCAGGTCGACGTGGCTGTCGCGGAGCGCTTCCCAGAGTGTGTCCTCCAGCTCTGGAGACTTGCCGAGTGGCGTTCCCCATCTGATGCGCGCCACGTGGGGCGCCTGTGACATCGAGTCGGCGCCGCCCACGAGACACACGCGGGAATCTCCAAGCAGGATCTCCTGGGCGCCGCTCATGACAGACTGAAAGCCTGATCCGCAGAGCCGGTTAACCGTCAGGGCCGACGAATCGATGCTGCATCCGGCCTTCAGCGCGACGTGTCGCGAGAAGTATGCGGAATCGGTGGCCGTGAAGAGAACATTCCCGAGTATCGTGCTGTCGATGTCGCCCGGCTCGATTCCGGCACGCGCGATCGCGGTTTTCGCTACCCTCGCGGTGAGATCGGCGACGGGCATGTCGCGGAGCATTCCGCCGAAAGTGCCGAATGGCGAACGGACTGCCGAGAGGAATACAACTCCGTCCCGCGTCACGAACCGACCGTCCGCCCGCACGTCGCGCAGAATTTCCATCCCTTCTCGATCTCGCTGCCGCAGGCGGGGCAGCGAGAAATCGAGAGATTGTTGCCGCAGTGCGGGCAGTAGACAACGTTCCGGCCTTCGGGGAGCGTGCCGCCACAGAACCTGCAGCCTTCCGGTACTGAGGCTCCCAGCATCGATGAGAGGGCCGCGGGCGCTCCCGCCGCTGCGGGCGTTGGAGCTGCAGGCGCCGGGCTTCCCGACGGTGGTGAGGACAACTCGAAAACAAGAGACGCAGAGTTCCTGGGAGACGCAGGAGAACCAGGAGAACCAGGAGAACCAGCAGGTTCGGGAGAAACGGGAGGGGCGGTCTTTGCGGCCTCCTCGGTTCCAGAAGCAGTGAGCGCGCGGATGCGGCGCAGCGCCTCGGGAGCGAGCGATACCTTCGAGCCCGCGAACTCGCGAAACGCGCCGGGATCCATGTGCGGTGACTCGAGCTCAGACTTCAGCTTCTCCCGCATCGACTGATCGGTCTGCAGATAGTCGCGCTCGCCGGAGAGCAGCCTCATCATCGCTATCTCGTAATCCTGATTCGTCTCGATTCCAAGTTCGCGGCGGTGGTGCCGGTACGGAATCAGTGTCTCGTAAAGCTCCTGCACCGTGAACGGGAGCGTGAGGCACTCGGAGTGGCGGTGACGGATGTTGCTCACGAGCCGGTGAAATACGCGATCTAGATCGTCCATTTTCTCGGGCTTGGCTTGAATGTCATGGCTTCCGGGAACGGTGCAGTCTCCCTGAATCCGGTTATGGATGGCCTGCGCGAATCGAGCCAGGTGCCGAACTCCGAAGGAACGAGTCCGCCCGACTCCGACTGGTCGGCGGCGGCGCGCGTTGCCAGATGATTCGCATACTCGTTCTGCGGCTGGCCGTTGTGGCCCCGGACCCACATCCACTGGGTCTCGAAAGGCTCGACCGCCCTCACCGCCTGCTTCCACAGCTCGAGGTTCTCGATCGGACCTCCCTTGCGCCGCCAGCCGCGGGCTATCCAGCTGGCGACCCACGCGCGCATTCCCTCGACAATGTATTTCGAGTCACTGGTGAACACGACGCCGAAAGGTTTTTCCATGCTCGAAAGCTCGCCGTACGCCTCTATCACCGACCGCAGCGCCATCCGGTTGTTTGTCGTCGCGGGCTCGCTTATCCAGTAATCCCAGCGGACGAGGTTTCCGCTTTCGGGGTCGACGAGCTCGATCACGCCGCCCGCTCCTCCCGGGTTGCTCCCCTCGCGGCCGTTGCCGAGGCAGGATTCGTCGGCGTAGACCGCAACGAGAGCTGCGGATTCGGATTGAGGCCGGCGTCCGGTGTCGAACAGCTCGAGATTCAACGCGCCACGACCTCCAGTCGCTCTATCTCGTCGAGAAAGAGGGTTATCAGCTCGCCGGTCGTTGGATGAAGGACGTCGACGGCTTCGCGCTGACCTTCGGATCTGAGGCGCTGGGGAATTCCGACGTACTCGGTGCCCCGCCTGTAGATCATCACGCGGCTTCCGTGCGTAATCGCGCTTTCGAGAGAATCGTACTGCCTGTGATTGAGATGCTTCATTCACTCATCCAGTTGATGCCTGCTCGAGCCAGCACCGCGGTGGCCTGCTCGATGTCGCTGACGGGAACGTATTCCTCCGCTGCATGAGCGAGGCCGATATCGCCCGGCCCGAAGCAGACCGCCGGAATCCCGGCCTCGTTGAGCAAAGCCGCGTCGGTCCATGCGCTCAGACCTTCGATCGGCGCAGGGAGGCCTTCGTTTGCGAGAGCCCGTTCGAGCAGTTTCACCACCGGCGCATCGCGACTCACGTCACTTGGCGCCTGTGATCCAACCAATCTAACCGAGGCATCCAGCTCCGGACGGAGGCGCCTGACCCGGTCGAGCGCGTCTTCGATCTCCTTCACGACCTGGCCAGCCGTTTCGCCCGGGATCGTGCGCCGCTCGACTGCCAGGATGCACTTGTCGGGGTAAGTCGACATGCCGGTCCCGCCCGATATCTTCGACGCGTGGAGCGATGCGCGCCCGAGGAGCTGATGTGTGCGCGAGTGAAGATCGCCCGCATCGAGTGTGTCGAGCTCGGAGAGAAGGAGACCTGCGTGCCGGATAGCATCGATCCCGATGTCGTACCTGCTGCCGTGGGCCGCGCGGCCCGTGAACTCGATCTCGATCCACGAGAATCCGCGATGAGCCGGGCAGATGGCCAGGCGTGTCGGCTCGGTGAGAATGGCGCACTCGGCCGATATTCCGCTCGCGAGCAGCGCGTGCATGCCGAGACTCTCGTATTCCTCGTCGGCTACCGCTGCAACGATAATCTGCTTTTCTGAGCGTGACCCGCATTCGTCGAATGCGCGGAGCGCGGCGACGCACATCGCGGCAACCCCTGACTTCATGTCAGCTGAGCCGCGGCCGTAGATCCGGCCGGCGTCAATTGAGGCGGCGAAGGGATCGTGAGTCATGCCTTCGACGCCTACGGTGTCGAGGTGGCCCGCGAACATCATTGCAGGTGTTCCGGCCGGGCCGATGCGGGCGATGAGATTCGGCCTGCCGGGCGCTGCGTCGGTGATGTCAACAGTAAAACCCCACCGGGACAGGATATCACCGAGCGCGCTGGCGGCATTCCTCTCGCCCGGGGCTCCCGGGGCGAGGGTGGGGTTTCGGGAATCGATTCGGGTGAGGACGAGCGTGAGAGCTACCGCATCGCCTCGCGGGATCTCAATGGTCATGGGGACGGGGTTCCCGCGAATGCGGGAACCCGGCGCACTACCTGCGCTTCGCCTTCGGCTTCGACTTCGTGGCCGGCTTTTTTGCCGCTGGCTTTTTCGCTACGGTTTTCTTTGCGGCCGGCTTCTTCACGGCGGGCTTCTTCGGTCCGGGTTTCTTTACCGCGGCCTTCTTTGGTGCTGCCTTCCTTGGAGCAGCCTGTTTCGGGGCCGCTTTTT
>JBPCJP010000090.1:0-10732 GCA_051005175.1 Gemmatimonadaceae bacterium
CGCTCCGACCGCGGACGTATAGACGAAATGCTTGACGCCCGCCGTTTTTGCGGCATCGATCAGCGCGTGATGTCCGATATCGTCGACCGCCGCCGATGAGCTGGCACCCCGGCCGAGCAGGGAATGCGCGGCAGCAACGACTGCTTTCGCGCCGCGAACCGCGAACTCGAGCGACTCCGGATCGCGCAGGTCGCCAAGCACGATCTGAGCGCCACGCGCTTTCAGGTCATCGGCCTTGGAGCGGTCCCGGGTCATCGCCCGCACTGATTCACCTTTGGTCAGCAGCTTCTTGACCACGTGACGGCCTAGCGACCCCGTCGAGCCGACAACGAGAATCACTTTTCGGCGCCCACCACTACGAGCAGTCCACTGCCCACCTCGCGCTCCCCGTTTCTGTCCGACGGAAGATTTACCACATTTCCCTCCACTACCATAGTAGTGGATCCGCCCCCGTCGAAGTTCATCCCGTCATGCACGCCCAGGCGGAGCATCAGGTTCGCGAGCTCGACCAGTGACATGCCCGCATCTGTCGGCCTGCGGCCGTCGACGGTGATCAGGTAGAGTGTTGTGCTGTCCCGGGAGATCCCGACGGCACTCCTCGGATGCCTTCCCTCGAACCTTGGGAACGTACCCTCCAGAATACTCGAGTACTCGGCGATACTGCGACCGCTCATCACCACACGCGGCCACCCTCCGACAACCGTTCTCAACCTCGAGGGTGCTGGTTGGATCCGGGCTGCTATCCTCACAGTGCCGCCGCGGCGCCCGATCGAGCGTAATGTCTCTCGCATGTCGCCGCTGGCGGCGAGAACACCTCCGGATTCGAGCGACAGCGCTCCCCCTTCGCTCGCTTTGCCGGCTACGGTGAATACCATTGTATCCCCGCGTCGGGAGCGCAGCCTCAGCGGTACGAGGGTCGGACGCCGGCCGGCAGTATCGGGAGGAGTGGCTGCGCCGTAAACTGGAGTGTAAAGCACCAGCGTGTTGCTGTCGGGCCACGAGTTGATTCCCTCGAGCTGGATCGGTCTTCTCCCCGGCGCTCGAAGCGTCGCCGCCACCGTGAACCTCTCGATGAAGGGACGATTCTTCCAGTCCATTCCGAACTGGTAGTGGACGTTGTCGAACGATTCGTGTGGCGAATCGGTGATGGTTATCCCCTTATCTATGTGGCCTTCGATCACGACGTTGTTCTCGCTCTCGAACGTGCGCGTGTTGAAAAAGTCGGCGTTTATTCCGGCGACTGCGCGGCCTGGTCCGCTGTACCGGGCGACCATCGAGCTCACCTTCTCGCGTGCCTGGGCGGAGTCCTTCGCGCGCACCCCCCGTATGACCAGTCCTGGCTGGCGAAGATCGACCTCGAGAACATTGATTCGCCACGGCCCGGCGTTCGACACGAACCGCTTGTGCGTGACCCCGGGAGCAATCGCGCGCACGGCCGACGTGTCCCATTCCTGGGCACGACAGGGAATGGCCGCCGCGGCTAGTGCCGCGACGGCCAGAACTGCTGAGCGGAACCCTGGATCAGTAGTTCGGATTTCCCGCCTTCTCACTCAGAGGGACGATGAAGCACTTGTTCTCGCCGTAGAAATCCGGGAACACTGGATACTTCCCTGACGGGAAGAGGTTGATCCCCGCCTTGAGGTAGCGTCGCAGGTCACCGAGCCGCTGCCCTGTCAGGAAGAAATCGCGCGCACGCTGGTTTCTCAATTCGGCCATCAGGGCGGCTCCGGAAAGATTGACCGGCGCCTGATTCCCTACCGCGCGGCGCGCATTAACGAACGCGAGAGTCGCAGCGACAGGACCGTCCGCCTCAGCTATCACATACTGCGCCTCGAGATGCGTCGCGACCTTGATGTGAGTCGTGATGTCGATCGTCCCTAGCGCCGTTGCCGACCATCCGGCGTACATCAGCGGCCGCTGCGGCGGGAAGATCGGGTTCGAGTTGAGCCCCAGCCTCGCGGTTGGAAGAGCCGGAAGACGAGGGTCGTTCAACCCGAGAAATGTCGGATGAATGCCGACGAACGGGTCAGCAGTGCGCGCCGGCCGATGCACCGGATTGTTCTCACGCACCGAGTTCGACGAATAGAGCACAAGCTTCTCGTATCCGGCCGGTACAAGCATCGCGTAAGCGCGGGCTTTTGCCAGGTCGCCGACCTTGAGTGAAGCCCTGGCCGCGCCGACGTTCGACATGTTTATGATGTCGGTCGCAGCTGCGATGTTCGCGGCCACGGTCGTCCCGGCCCTGTAGGCGCTTGCGACAGTAATTGCGGAATCGAACCGGGCGACTCCCCGGCGCAGCAGGTCATCCGACGAAACCGGAGCGCTGACGTTCACCGGCGCCTCGCAGAAGCCCTCGCCAAGGAGCACGTAGGCGTATGCCCCGTAGGCGTAGACCCGGGCAAGGTTGAGACTGCTTCCTGCAGCTGCACCAAGCATTCCCTTTAACCGCCCTGAGGCGTCATCCGCCGACTGGCGGGTCCGCTGAAGGTTCACGTACACGCCTTCGTTCGTGTCGTTGAGATCTATGAAGTTGTGAAGCGAGAATTCCCGCACAGCAACGTTCGTGTGATCTGTAAAGATCTCGTCCGACAGGACGCCTCCCCACAGCGTGTAGCTGCCATACGCGACCTGAAATTCCCCGATCACGCCGTTGACTATCAGGTTTTCGAGGGTTGGATTCGAGAGTTGCTCGCCCTGGATCGATCCGGGATCGCTCACATCGAGCAGATCACTGCATGCCGCGGCGCTCATGACCATGGCGCCCACGCAGATTCCTCTTAGCGC
Organism: Gemmatimonadaceae bacterium; assembly: GCA_051005175.1. Classification (GTDB taxonomy): domain Bacteria; phylum Gemmatimonadota; class Gemmatimonadetes; order Gemmatimonadales; family Gemmatimonadaceae; genus UBA4720. Next base: position 2,785 of record JBPCJP010000090.1, read on the forward strand.
GCGCATCAGAAGTTCACCGAAAGTGAGAGTGAATACCGCTTCGTCATCGGGACTGTCCACGAATCGTTGCGGTTGAAGGTCGAGCCGCCGCCGTTGAAGTTGAGCTCGGGGTCGGCCCCTCCGTACTTGGTCCAGATCTTCAGGTTATGCCCCGCCGCCGTCAGCGTCGCACGCTCGGCATACCGTTTCAGTCCGGAGATTGGCAGGTCGACGCTCACCGACAGGTCACGCAGCTTGGTGAAGTCGGCGGGCTGGATATGGAGAAACGTCTGCGATGCGAACCTGCGAACGAGAACCTCGTTGGGGTCCGCGGCAGGGTTTACTGTCTCCCAGGTGAGGCCGGCACGATCGCGTCGCCAGTCCTTGACGTTGAACTGGTAGTTGCCCGCCTTGTGATCGAGCAGCCCGTACAGCCGCACCCTCTCGAAGAGGCGAATCGTTCCCGAGAACGCTGCCTCCCGGCTCGGCGCCGACGGTCCCATGTAGACGTGCTCGGGATCGATCACGGGCTGGCCGTTCGCGTTCTTGAATAACGAGCCATCCTCGTTATACCTCACCCGCTGAGCCCACATGCCGCCAAGAGGGTAGCCGACCTGGTAGCGCTGCGAGGGAGCGTAGGACCCGAAGATTATCGGGTTGCGATCGTCACCGAACGACAGCAGCTCGTTCTTGTTGGTCGAAAGCGCCACAGTCGTTTCGACGCTCACCGACTTCATCTGCACCGGAATCGCGCTGAATATCAGCTCGATTCCGCTGTTTCCGATCTCGCCAAGGTTGACGAGGCGCGTGCCGGCGAATCCGCTCGAGGGCGGAACGTCCACCGGCAGCAGCGCATCCTTCGTCTTCTTGTTGTAGTAGGTGAAGTCGACGTTCATGCGGCCATTCAAGGCCGATGTCTCGAAACCCGCCTCGATTTCGGTTCCCCGTTCCGGCTTCAGGTCAGGGTTTCCGAAGGAGCCGTATCTAAGGGCAGAGGCGGATCCAGTCGGCAGCGTGACGACAGACGTCGTGTAGCTCTGGAGCGCGTCGAATGGTCCGGGCGAATTGCCCGCCTGTCCCCATGCAAGCCGCAGCCGGAGATTGTCGACGTACGGAAGGGTGAAGAACGGCTCCTCCGAGATCACATAGGAGAGCGAGGCCTTCGGATAGAACACCCGGTTGAGCTCGGATCCAAATGCCGAGTTGTTGTCGACGCGAACTGCGCCGGTCAGGAAGAGCTTGTCACTCCATGCCAGCTGCTCCTGTACGTAGAAACCCAGCGACTTCTGCTCCGAAAACGATTCCCCGCTGCTTGTCACGGCAGCACGGCTGATCGAGCGTATTCCCGCAGCACCGAGGTCCTGGCCGTATGAGTCAGTGCGGCGGAACACGTTCGACAGATATTGCGCGCCAACCGATGCGTTCGAGACGAGGTTGCTCGAGAGCTCGTGCGTCGCTGTCGCATCATAGTTGAATGTGAGGTCCTGGCTGAGCGGGCGCCCCTGGGCCAGGAATCCCTTCGTGTTGTCGAGCTCGAAGCTCGCACGCGCGCTGAACGGGTTAACCCCCGGAGCTTGCGGCGGGAAGTACAGCTCGGCACGGCCGACGTTCAGGTCCAGCCCGACTCGAAAGCGATTGGTCAGCCAGCTGAACGGCCTGTAATCGGCGCTGGTTCCGATAATGAATCGGTCGGAGCGCGTCTGGTTGTCGTAGGTGTTCGCGACTTCGGGCGCAATCGTGAAGTAGTTCAGGCCGGCAGGATAATTGTACTTGCGACCCGGGGTTGCCAGATACGAACTGATAATCAGCCCGAATGCAATGTTGTCGTTTAGCGGCAGCCTGACGTGATGCTTGCTGTAATCGATGTTCGTGGAGAAGTTGAGCTTGTCGGAGGGGATGAATGAAAAATTGCCGCGGAGTCCCCCAAGATTTGCAAAGTTGTTGAGATTGACCCCTTCCTCCCTGGTCTGCACACCCGATACGAAGAAGTTGTACCTCTCGCTTCCGCCGCTTGCTGACAGGCTGAATTTCTGCATGCCGCCCTTTCGCAGCGCATCTGGCTCCGTCATGACGCGATGCGAGATGATGTCGCCTACCTGCAGTCCCTTGTATCCCGGATGGCCCAGAGTGTCCGCGATTCGGGCTGCAGTGGCGACGCCATAATTCACGGGCTTGAGGTCATCGTCCCATTCACTGCTTCCGATCTCGTAGCGTCCCTCCCAGCGAATCTTGCCGGGCTTCCCTCTCTTTGTGATCACCTGAATCACGCCAGCCGCTGCCTCGGCGCCGTACAGGGTCGCCGCTGCGGGGCCCTTGATGACTTCGATCGACTCGATGTCGTTGGGATTGATCGCGTCTAGGGATGATGTTTCCTGCCCGAATACATTGAAGTTACCCTGGCTTCGGGCGCTCACCCTGACGCCGTCGACATAGATAGTCGGATTGTTCCCGGCATAGAGTGACCCGGCACCGCGAAGACGGTAGTTCGTTGACGTGCCTACCGATCCGGATCCCGGAACGAGTGTCAACCCGGGAGTCTTTGCCTGGAGGACCTCGGTAATGTTGCTGAGGCTCGAGCGGCCGAGCACTTCGCCGACGTTGACCGTCGATACTGCGTTTCCGATAGCGCGCCGCCGGGTATCGCCTACCGCTCCGGTGATCACCACCGCGTCGAGCGCTGCAGCGCTGGCGTTCATCGTCAGGTTCACGGTCGCTATTCCACCGACGAGCGTGAACGTTGCGGTTGACGGCTGGTACCCGATGCTCCTGGCGCGGATCTGCCGGGCAGTTCCCGGTACGCCAGTAACCCTGAATCGCCCATCGTCGTCGACCGCTGCACCAATCGTGGTTCCGACGACTATCACCTGGGCGTTAACGACGGGCGCACCCGTTGCGGCGTCCGTGACGCGTCCAGTGATCGTTCCTGTCTGCGCGGCAAGCGGAATCGCCATAAGCGACGCCGTCGCTGCCATCGCCGTGATCCATCGGTGGGCAAGCCCACCCGCGAACTTCTCGATAGACATTTTTTCCTCCTTTCTCATTGGTGTGGGGTGATGAGCACTAGCTCTGCGACTACGGGGAAGTGGTCTGAGGCATACACCTTTGGAACCCACGTCCTCGTGACGCGAAATGCGCCTGAGACAAGGACGTAGTCGATCTTTCCTGCAGGGTTTCTCGCCGGGCCGGTGAGGCCGGGGCCCTGCGTGTACGGCCACGAGTCGCGCAGCCGCATGAACAGCGGCTCGAGCTCCGGCGCATCGGGCCGCGCGTTCATGTCGCCGAACATCAGCGTGGGCATCGGGAAATCGCCCATCGCGGCCAGCATGTCGGCTACCTGCTGGCGCCTCACCGCTGGATCGCGGCGAAAGTCGAGATGCACATCGAGCACGCGAACCGAGGTGCCGCCGACATCGATGACTGCTTCGAGAAACCCTGGAAGCGGCGCCGGTACCGGATTTTCCTGCTGTGTCGAAAGCCGCGTGATTACGTGGTTGGTGAACGACCTGATCGGATATCTGCTCAACACCGTGACGCCGAACTCGCGGGGGGGCTTTGTCGAATCCGTGCCGGGCAACTGATAGATCCGGGCAAACCTGAACTCCATGCCGGTCCCTCTGGCAAGAAGCTCTGCCTGGTTGACGAAGCTGCTGCGCTGCGACCAGTGAACGTCGACTTCCTGGAGCCCGACGATGTCAGGTTTCTCCTCGTTGATGACAGCGATTACACTGTCGAGGCCCTCGTTTCCGTACTGGATGTTGTAGCTCATGACACGAAGTGGCTGCTCGCGCGTTGCGGACGACGCCGGGGGCGCCGGCGACATGCCCGCGCATGCAGCGATTCCTGCCATTGCCACTGTCAATCCAATCGGTTTTCTCAATCTGGTTTCTCAGGTCCTCAGTCTGGTTCTCTCTGCGCCCTCTGCGCCCTCTGCGCCCTCTGCGTTCTTCTATCTGCGCCCTCTGCTATCGCCGAAGGCGCTCTGCGTCCTCTAGTAGAGTAGATAGGGAGCTCTTTGCTCCCTGAACGTTTCGGCGTCACGATCCCACTCGGCGAGAAGCTCGTCGAGTGTCCCGGTCTCTATCGCTGCGCGGATCCTTCTCGATCCAGTGAGCCGGTCGAGAGAGAAGTTCTCAACGCCTTCGGCCGTGGGCGAGCCGCGCCACTGGAAATCGTTCGGATGCAACTTCCTTATCATCGCCATCAGTCGCATCGATGTCGCTACCGGCCGATACGTCTCGCGATCCGTGACATGCAGCTTCACGCCGTTGATTGTCTCCCCTCCGAATTTTCTGCCGGTTGCGGCGATCGCATAGGTGTGCGGAGTGAATCGAACCCCCGGGAGACGCAGGGCGTTCATCGAGTCGGCGAGAACCTGTGAGTTGATCCACGGAGCGCCGATCATCTCGAATGGGGCCGGGCTGCCGCGGCCCTCCGAAACGTTGGTGCCCTCGAAGAAGACGGTGCCCGGGTAGTGAATGACTCCCTCGAACGTCGGGAGGTTCGGGGAAGGTCCCGTCCATGGCACGTCTGTCTTGTCCATCCAGAGGTCGCGCTTCCAGCCACTCAGCTTAACAACGTGAAGATCCGCGCCGATCTTCCAGAAGCCATTGTACATGCCGGCCAGCTCTCCCGGCGTCATTCCGTAACGCGACGCGATGGGATAGAGGCCAACGAACGTCTCGAGCCCATCCTCCCGGATGTTGCCTTCGATGATTATTCCTCCGATGGGGTTGGGGCGATCGAGCACCACTATCGGAATCCCTTTCTCCGCAGCTGCCTGCATCGCGAGGCCAAGCGTCGAGATGTAGGTGTACTGTCTGACGCCCACGTCCTGGATATCGAACACCAGAGCGTCGATGCTGTCGAGCATTGCGGGGGTCGGCTTCTGGGTGTCGCCATACAGCGAGTGCACGGGCAATCCCGTCTTCTCGTCCCGCTCGAAATTCACTCGTCCCTGCAACGCGCCGCGTATTCCGTGTTCAGGCGCGAACAGCGCCACGAGCTTCATGTCCCTGCGCCCGGCAAGGAGGTCGATCGTCGGAGTGCGCTTGCTGTCGTGTCCCGTGTGGTTCGTGATGAGTCCGACTCGCTTCCCTTCAAGAACTTTGGGAAACGCACCGGCCAGCCTGTCGACACCATGCTCGACGTGCGCCTGCGCCATCGCCTGATGCGCGGAAAAAGCTGAAACTGTCGAGAGGGCGAATAGTGCCGTTGTGAATTTGCGCATGCGGATTGTGGGCCTCGATCGAAGAGTGGGGGCTTCGTACTGAACCATGGCGCTGGCCAAATCATAGTGCCGCCATGCAGAACGCGATAGCAAAAACTGTCGTTCACGAATACTCGCGCCCGAATCGGCTGGTCAATAGCGATCTGCCGCCACGTTCGATACTTTCGCGCATGATCTGCAAAGCCATCCTCGCCGGTGCGGCACTCGTCCCGGGTCTTCTTGCCCCTTCGACCGCGGCGTCACAGCAGCCCCAACGCACAATCCTGGCAATAGGCGCCCATGCCGGCGACATGGAGCTGACGGCCGGCCAGCTCCTGATCAAACAGCGAAAACAAGGCGACCGGGTCGTGATACTCCACATGACGCTCGGCGAAGGCGGGAACGCCAGGATGACCCCGGCTGCCTACGGTGAACAGAAGCGGCGGGAAGCGCTTGCTGTTGACTCTGTCATGGGCGCCGAAACGCTATTCGCGTCATACAAGGACGGCGAGCTTCCAAACGACGAGGCAACCCGGCTTTACGTCGCGAACGTCATCCGGCAGGTGAAGCCGTCATACATCATCACCCACTGGCAGAAGAGCATACACAAGGATCACGCGAATACGAGCCTCATCGTGCAGGATGCGGTATTGCTTGCCTCGCTTCCCGGTGTCGTGACTGGCACTCCGGCCCATCGGGGAATTCGCGGGATCTGGTACGCCGAGAACTGGGAGGATGCCGAGGATTTCCAGCCGTTCATTTCTGTCGACGTTTCGGAAGAACGAGATCAGTGGCACGATGCAGTATCGCGATACGAGTTCGTCGGAGGAAAGATTTCCTCATTCAGGTACCTCGACTACTACGATGCACTGGCTGTAGTGCGAGGGGCGGTCGCCGGAAAGCAGCGCGCTGTGTCATTCAACATCGATGCTTTCGGAAAGCGCAGGGTTCTCGACTCGCTTCCCTGACAATCGTTCACCCGACACGGGCCATCATGCAGAAAACGAAAGCACTCCTGTTTGCCGCAATCTTTTTCGCGTCGCTTCCCATCGACGCCCAGCCAACGCAGCGCACCTGGATAAGGATCAACCAGCTCGGGTACATCCCGACCGGCCCCAAGATCGCCGTCGCATGCTCGCTCGAGCCGGTCTCGATAACGACCTTCACGATCCAGGACAGCGAGGGGCGGCAGGTCGGTGGCCGGCGGAAGGCCACGCCGTCAGGATCGTTCGCTGCGTGCGTCTCCACCCACCGCCTCGACTTCTCCGGCCTCAGCAAGCCCGGGCGGTATACGATCATCGCGGGCGGCGCGGCGTCACCGCCAGTAATAATCGATCCCGGCGCATATAAAGGCGCGGCCGATTCGCTGCTCGTTTACATGCGGCAACAGCGCTCAGGATTCAACACTGTCGTCAAGGACTCGATTCACAAGTTCGACGGAAAGATCGTCGATCATCCGACGCGCAATGAGGAGTTCGTCAACGTATCGGGCGGATGGGCCGATGCGTCGGACTATCTCCAGTACGTCACGACTTCGGCGAATGCGACTTTCGTGATGCTGATGGCGTACCGCGATAACCCGAAAGCCTTCGGCGACGCGTTCGACGATCGCGGCCTGCCAGGCGCGAACAGGATCCCGGATGTACTCGATGAGGCGAAGCACGGGCTTGACTGGCTTCTCCGCATGTATCCCGGCGGCGACGACATGTTCAACCAGCTCGGCGACGACCGCGACCACATGTACTTCGATCTCCCATGGAACGACTCGTCCGACTACGGCTGGGGGAAGGGCTCGTACCGGCCCGTGTATCCGTGCACCGGAAAGCCGCAGGGACTGTTCACGGCGAAGAACAGGTCAACTGGATATGCCTCGACGGCTGGGAAGTACGCGGCTGCTTTCGGAATAGCCGCGTCGCTTTGGGCCAAGGAAGATCCCGCATTCGCTGAACGGTTGAGAGAGCGGGCGCTCGCGGCATATCGGCTTGGCAGGCAGCACCCCGGCGTCTGCCAGACCGCCCCGGCCCGGTCTCCCTACTTCTATGAAGAGGACAACTGGCACGACGACATGGAGCTCGGCGCAGCTTCACTAGTTGACGCGACGGGAGAGAAGCATTTCCTGGGAGACGCGCTGGTTCATGCGCGAAACGAGCCTGTCACGCCCTGGATGGGAAAGGACACGGCAAATCATTATCAATGGTATCCCTGGCACAACAACGGGCACTACGAGATCTGGCGAAACGGCTCCGCCGGGGAGAAGGCGCAGATGGCGAGCTTCTATAGACGAGGGCTCGAGGCAGTCGTGGGGCGGGCTGACAACGGATTCCGCATGGGAGTGCCGTTTATCTGGTGCTCCAGCAACCTCATCGCGAGCTTCGCCACCCAGGCTTACCTGTACAGGAAGATGACGGGCGATAATCGCTTCAGGGAATACGAAGCCGCTGCGCTCGACTGGCTCCTTGGAGCAAATCCATGGGGTGTGTCGATGATCATCGGAGTTCCATCATGGGGCAACTTCTCGCGCGATCCGCACGCAGTCGTTACCAACAGGATCGGCCTGCAGCTCACTGGCGGGATGCTCGACGGCCCGGTCTACAGCTCGATCTACAAGAGCCTGCTGGGAATCAGGCTCATCCAGCCAGATGAGTATGCGCCCTTCAATACCGGCTTCATCGTCTTTCACGACGACCTGGGCGACTATTCGACTAACGAGCCAATCATGGATGGAACCGCGAACCTGACTTACCTGTTCGCGGCGATGGAGAC
>JBPCJP010000091.1:0-5467 GCA_051005175.1 Gemmatimonadaceae bacterium
CGCCCGGCACAGGGGGAGCTCCGCCACGTGCGAGAATCCGCAAAGCGGTGGAAGTGGAATTCGATGATGTCTGGTTCGCGTACGATACCGGACATGTTGCGAGCGGGCCGGCCGACACTCCTGCCGAACCCGAGTGGGTTCTGAAGGGCGTATCGTTCACGGCTCAAGCCGGCCGGAGCCTCGCGCTTGTCGGTCACACGGGGGCCGGCAAGACGACGATCGTGAATCTCCTCATGCGATTCTACGATCCGCAGCGGGGCCGGATACTCGTCAACGGCGTTGACATCAGGGAACTCCCGCTGGACGAGCTTCGCGGCCTGATTGCGTATGTCCAGCAGGACATCTTCCTGTTTGCCGGCGATGTCACCACGAATATCCGTCTCTCCAACGCATTGACCGACCAGGAGGTTGCGCAGGCGGCGGCCAGGGTCGGCGCCGACCGGATAATCCGCCGCCTTCCCGACGGTTATGCGCACCGGCTGGGAGAACGCGGCGCGTCCCTGAGCGTCGGTGAGCGGCAGCTGCTTTCGTTTGCCCGCGCCGTCGCCGCCGATGCGTCGGTCCTGATCCTCGACGAGGCGACGAGCGCCGTGGACAGCCAGATAGAGGCGGAGATCCATCGTGCGCTGGCCATTCTGATGGAGGGAAGGACCACAATCGCGATAGCGCATCGCCTCAGCACCATAGTGGGATCTGACGAGATACTCGTTCTTCACCATGGAGAGGTCGTCGAGCGGGGAGGCCACGACCTGCTTCTGGCGAAGGGCGGGCTCTATGAGCGGCTATGGCGGCTTCAGAGCGGGGAAACGCCCCCAAAGGTGCTGTCTGAAGGATGACGCTTGCTGCCCCTGCGGACTGTGGCGTAGTTTGTGTACTCAATCGACCAGTTCTAAAGAGCTGATTCCTTGACCTATTTCATCCCGCGAAGCGCGGGGAGCGCGACTTAGTGCACCTGGCTGTATCAGCGAGAACCGACACGGGCAGGCTGCGCAAGGGGAACGAAGACAACCTTTACGCGGACGCCAACGAGTACCGCGGCCTCTTCATCGTGGCCGACGGCATGGGCGGTCACGCCGCCGGCGAGATCGCCAGCCAGATGGCCGTCGACCTGATCGCGGAAAAGCTTGCCGACCTCAACGACCTGGCGGCCCCCGAATCGGGTCCCCGCGTCTCGGAGACCCTCCGACTTGCGAACAGAGTCGTATTCCAGCGGACGATGAAGGAAGTCGAGAAGACGGGGATGGGCAGCACCGCTTCCGCGCTTCTGATCTCGGATACCAGGTACCTCATCGGCCACGTCGGTGACTCCCGGATCTACCTCGTCAGGGACGGTACAATGACCCAGCTGACGAAGGATCATTCACTGGTTCAGGAGCAGGTTGACGCAGGGCTCATCACGGCCGAGCAGGCGCGACATCACCCCCAGAGCAACGTCATCACCTGCTGCATCGGGATGAGCAGCGAGATCGACCCGGACACCATCACCGGTGACACCCACGTGGGAGATGTTTTCCTCCTCGCCAGCGACGGCCTCACGGGGATGGTTGATGACCGCCGGCTCCAGCAGCTTCTCCAGTCCCGCGCCAACCCCGAGCGCATCGTCAACGCGATGATCGCTGACGCGAACAACAACGGCGGCATCGACAATATCACGGCAATAGTCGTGAAGGTAGTCTCGGCGGACACGGGGTTCGGGACCGGCGAAGTTACGCCAGTCCCCCCGCCCCGGTGAACGACGCCGAGGAAACAGTCGCAGGCCTCGCGGAGCTTTATCTTGGTAACATTCTCTATGCGCTCGAACTCGCGGCGCTGACTCTCGAGGAGCAGCAGAAGCCCGCCGACGCATCGTTCTACCGCGGCATAGCGCGGAAGCTCGCTGAGGCCCGCGGGCGGAGCCGGCAGGCATAGGACTGGCAACACTGGCTCGAGCGCCGGCGCGCAGCGAAAACGAAGTTATCCATCAGCTGGGGAGCAACATGACCACCGCCACCTTACCGACCACCGCCAACGCGGTCGACACCTTTCCGATAAACGGCACCGATTACATCGAGTTCTGGGTCGGGAACGCAAAGCAGGCAAGTCATTTCTACCGGTCGGCTTTCGGCATGGAGGTTGTCGCATATCGCGGCCCCGAGACCGGGGTCCGCGACAGGGCAAGCTACCTTCTTCAGCAGGACAAGGTGCGCTTCGTCCTCACGACACCCATCCGCTCGACCGGTCCGATCGCCGAGCACGTGGCGAAGCATGGCGACGGCGTTCGGGACATCGCGATGTGGGTCGACGATGCTCGCGAGGCTTTCCGCCTCGCGGTGGAGCGCGGCGCGGAACCGGCCATGGAGCCGCATGTTGTGAAGGATGAGAACGGTGAAATCGTCATTGCCGCCATCAGGACTTACGGCGACACGATCCACAGCCTTGTCGAGCGCCGCCGTTACAACGGCCTTTTCATGCCCGGGTTCGTGCCGGTGAGCTCCCCGTACAAGGCCTCGCCGGTCGGACTCAAGTACGTCGACCACTGCGTCGGCAACGTCGAGCTCGGCAAGATGAACGAGTGGGTCGGGTTCTACGAAAAGGTTCTCGGCTTCGTCAACATCCTCACTTTCGACGACAAGACGATCTCCACCGAGTACTCCGCATTGATGTCGAAGGTGATGTCGAACGGAAACGGGAGGATCAAGTTCCCGATCAACGAGCCGGCGGCGGGAAAGAAGAAGTCACAGATCGACGAATACCTGGAGTTCCATGAAGGCCCGGGCGTCCAGCACATCGCGATCGCCACTGACGATATAATCTCGACCGTCACCGAGATGCGCTCGAGGGGAGTGGAGTTCCTCCGCGTTCCGATTACCTATTACGACAGCGTCGCCGACCGCGTCGGGAAGATAGATGAGGACATCGAGCCCCTGCGCGAGCTGGGAATTCTTGTCGACCGGGACGACGAGGGATACCTGCTGCAGATCTTCAGCAAGCCGGTGCAGGACAGGCCTACCGTTTTCTACGAGATCATTCAGCGAAAAGGAGCAAAGAGCTTCGGAGCGGGCAACTTCAAGGCGCTGTTCGAGGCACTCGAGCGTGAGCAGGACCTTCGCGGAAATCTTTGACGGGACAGCCGCGATGGCACTGACCCGCAAACCCTTCATGAGACCGGACTGACGATGCCCAACTACCACACGCTCGGCTCCATCCCAAGAAAACGGCATATCGCGTTCCGCAAGCCCGACGGCGGACTGTACGCAGAGGAGTTAATGGGCCACGAAGGGTTCACCGGAACGTCTTCGCTTCTCTATCACACTCACCCGCCGACGACCGTGAAGTCGGTCAGGCGGGTCAAGGAGATGAAACTCGTCGAGGATCCCGACCGGACTCTCCACCATCGCCATTTCCTGACGTCACTCGCCAGGAAGGGCGGCAGCCCCACGATGGACCGCATCCCGATTCTTTTCAATCAGGACGTCGCGATGTACTACGTGGAGCCGGACACCCACGATTCCCATTTCTACAGGAATGCCCAGGCCGACGAGCTCGTTTATGTGAGCAAGGGCACGGGCGTCCTCGAGACGGTGTTCGGGGACCTTCCCTATGGCGAGGGAGACTACCTCGTCATCCACCGCGGAATTCTTCACCGTTACCGGATGGACGGCAGCGCCGCGACCAAGCTTGTGATATTTGAAAGCCGCGGGCATGTCCGCACGCCGAAGCGCTACCGTAACGAGTTCGGCCAGCTCATTGAAGGTGCGCCGTATTCGGAGCGCGACCTCAGAAAACCGCTTCAGCTTACCCCGCACGACGAGAAGGGCGATTTTCCGCTATTCGTGAAACAGTACGACGGGATAAACGAGCTCGTGCTCGACCACCATCCGTTCGATGTCGTCGGCTGGGATGGATACTTCTATCCATGGGCATTCAACATCATGGACTTCGAGCCGATCGTCGGTCGAGTGCACCAGCCACCCCCGGTTCATCAGACATTCCAGGGCGACGGTTTCGTCGTCTGCTCGTTCTGCCCGCGCCCCTACGACTTCCATCCCGAGGCGATACCCGCACCGTACAACCACTCGAACGTCGACTCCGACGAGGTTCTCTATTACGCGTCGAGCGAGTTCATGAGCCGGAAGGGAATCGAGTTCGGCAGCATCACGCATCATCCTGATGGCATTCCACACGGCCCGCATCCAGGTCGCGCCGAGGCAAGCATCGGTGCGAAACACACTGAGGAGCTCGCCGTGATGATGGACAGCTTCCGCCCGCTGAAAGTCGCAAAGGAAGCTCTCGTCATCGAGGATCCGGCGTACCACAAGTCGTGGCTCGACACGCAGCACGAGCAGTTCAGCCCGCCGACGAGCTAGCCACTGAACGAGCCGGTCTGGACTCCTTCGCCGGAGCGGATAGCGCAGTCGAACATGTCGGCGTTCCTGCGCTTCGCCGGAAAGGAGACATACTACGATGCGTACGCCTGGTCGGTCCTGAGGCCTCAGGAATTCTGGCCGGCAATCTGGCGATTCGCGGAAGTCGTCGCCGACCCGGGGGAAAACATGCCGTGGACCGAAGTAGTCCACGGCCTCGACCGCATGGCTCCGCCCGACTCCGAGCTCGGTCCACACTGGTTTGCCGGAGCCCGGCTCAACTTCGCCGAGAATCTCCTCAGGTACAGGGACGACAGGGATGCAATAGTCGCCTGGAACGAGAGCGGCAGGCAGAGGTCGCTTTCGTATGCCGAGCTCCATGCCGAAGTCGCGAAAGTTGCAGCAACGCTCCGCCGCCGCGGCATCGGGAAGGGCGACCGCGTTGCTGCACTCATGCCGAATATTCCCGAGGCGATCATCGCGATGCTTGCGACCGCGTCGATCGGCGCGGTCTGGTCGTCGTGCTCTCCGGACTTCGGCGTTCAGGGCATGCTCGACAGGTTCGGGCAGATCGAGCCGCGAATACTCTTCTGCGCCGACAGCTACACTTACAACGGCAGGCGCATCGACTGTCTTGGCAAGGTTGCAGAAGTGGCTGGAAAGCTGCCATCAGTGGAGGCAGTGGTCGTGGTGGCCTATGGCGACAGCCAACCCGAAACGTCTGCAGTCGACGGGAGCGAGTCGTGGGATAACTTCGGGAATGCCGGCGCCTCCCGCATCGACTTCGACCGGCTGCCCTTCGACCATCCGCTCTACATTCTCTATTCGTCGGGTACTACCGGGCTGCCGAAATGCCTGGTGCATGGAGCTGGTGGAACGCTGCTTCAGCATTACAAGGAGCTGCTTCTCCACACCGACCTCACACGCGAAGACAGGGTGTTCTACTTCACGACACTCGGCTGGATGATGTGGAACTGGCTGGTGAGCGCGCTGGCGACAGGCGCGACCCTTGTGCTGTACGATGGCGCCCCTTTCCCGGAGCGCACGGACTTCCTGTGGGAGATGGCCGAGCGGGAGAAGATCACGGTCTTCGGGACGAGCGCGAAGTTCCTTGCGATGTGCGA
>JBPCJP010000092.1:0-3511 GCA_051005175.1 Gemmatimonadaceae bacterium
GCTTTACGCGCTTCGGGATGCGACGGCGACGGTCGAGGCCATTCAGCTTATCGCGGCAAGCATCATGAGCAAGAAGCTCGCTGAAGGACTGACCGCTCTGGTGCTCGACGTAAAGCAGGGTTCCGGCGCGTTCATGCCGGATACGAAGAGGGCGGCGGGATTGGCGCGGGCAATGATCGAGCTTGGTGCCGATCGGGGATGCCCCGTTGTCGCTCTTCTCACAGCGATGGATCGGCCACTCGGCTTCGCGTGCGGCAATGCCCTGGAAATTGTGGAGTCGATCGAGGCGCTGAAGGGCGACGGACCAGCGGACCTGATGGAGGTCACTTTTGCGCTGGGTGCAGAGATGCTCATGATGGCGGGGTCCGCCGAGTCCGATGCGGCGGCGTGGAAGATGATGCGTGAGTCGATCGCATCCGGAAGGGCGCTGTCGAAGTTCGTCGAGATAGTCGAGGCACAGGGTGGGGACGCTCGAATCGTCGACGATTCGTCGCGGCTTCCGTCTGCGGGCGTGACACTGGAGTGCCTCGCGGGACGGGACGGATTCGTCGTGGAGGTGACGCCTCGCACCGTCGGCCATGGTGTCATAGCGCTTGGCGGGGGCCGTGCGACGATGGTGGACGAGATAGACCCCGGTGTGGGATTCGTGATTGCCGCGAAACCGGGCATGGCTGTCAGCCGCGGAGACCTTCTGGCCCGAATCCATGCGCGCAACGACCGTGATGCGAGGCATGGTCTCGCAGTCTTGTCGGAGGCCATAACCATCGGCGACGAGCCTGGCAGAACCCTCCCTCTTGTCGCGTCGAGAATCTCCTCGGAAGGCACCACAGACTGGGTGAGGCCGGACTGACCGGGCGCACGAGAATCCAGGCGATGGGACTTCCAGCGCGTGTTGTGCGGACGGACTTGGAGGGGAGGTAGCAAATGCATTCAGGCAAGCCGCTGATAATCAACGTTGCCCCGACGGGAATGGTCCCGACTACGGCTGACAATGCGTCGGTACCCGTGACGGCAGAATCGATCGCTGCGGATTGTGAAAAGTGTCACCAGGCGGGCGGGTCGCTGTTCCACCTGCATGCGCGGGAGGCTGACGAATCTGCGACATACCGAGCAGATGTCTATCGGGAGATAGTCCGTGCGGTGAAGGCCAAGTGCCCTGACGTGATTATCTGCGTCTCAACCAGCGGGCGAACTCACAAGGAGCTATGGCAACGATCAGAGGTGCTCGATCTCGATGGCGACGAGAAGCCGGAGATGGCATCGCTGACACTCGGCTCGATGAATTTTCCAAAGCAGGCGTCGGTGAATGATCCCGCGATGATCAGGTCGCTGGCCGACAGAATGCGCGAGCGCGGAATCATCCCCGAGCTCGAGGTATTCGACTACGGAATGGTCGATTATGCGAAGTACCTCATCGAGCGCGGCGTTCTGCGCGAGCCGTTCTACTTCAATCTTCTGCTCGGCTCACTGGGAACCGCGGGCGCGACACCGCTGAACCTTGCTTCGCTGGTTGCGGCGCTTCCCGCGGGAGCGACCTGGGCCGCAGCGGGCATCGGACGGTTTCAGTTCGCGATGAATTCTCTTGGTGTCACGATGGGCGGGCATGTCCGGGTGGGCCTCGAGGACAACCTGTTCGAGGATGTCGCGAAACAGCGACCGGCGACGAATCCGGGACTTGTCGAACGGATTGCACGACTCGCGGAGGCCGCCGAGCGCGAACCGGCCACGCCTGCGCAGGCTCGCGCAATCATCGGCCTGCCGGAAAAACAGGCATCGAGCTGATTTCCCGTCTGGCGGATCAGGTTCGGGATGCTGTCGCGGCTGGATCCACGGGCTGGATTGCTGCGGGAAGGCCAGCCGAATGGCTGCTGACTCCAGGAGAAGCGCCGCCGGGGGCGGGCTCCGGCTGATGTGCCGCCCACCATTCGGCAGCCTCCGACTGCTTCCATTCGGGGAGTCGTAGCGATGCGAGCGCCTCGGAAAATTCTTTCGCGCTCTGCGGACGGTCGCCGGGGTCCTTGGCGAGGCATTTCAGGACGAGCGCCTCGAGCGCCGGCGGGATCTCCACGTTCCCTCTTAGCGACGGCGGAACCGGCTCGTTTCTCAGGTGCCTGGCGATCATCTGGAAAGTGGATTCCGCGTCGAAGACGAGTTTGCCGCTGAGCAGGAAATAGGCGACGCACCCCAGTGCGTAAATATCCGAGCGTGAATCGACCGTTTCGCCAAGCGCCATCTCGGGGGCCATGTACGACGGTGTGCCAGGCGTGCGTCCAACGGCGGTCGCGAGCGATATCTGGGAATCGTCATTCGCAACTGATTTCACCAGCCCGAAATCCAGGACTTTTACAAAGTCGTACCGAATTCCGAGCATGCCGAGATGGATGTTCGCGGGTTTGATGTCGCGATGAACAAGCCCGTGCGAATGAGCTTCCTCCAGGGATTCGCACGCCTGTCGCAAAACGTATATGACTCGCCTTGCCGGCAACGGACCGTGCTCGCGGACCAACGACTCGAGATCCATTCCGTCGAGCAGTTCCATGACGAAGTACAGCGTCTGGTCCTCGGTGACCCCGAAATCGAAGAGCTCCACCGTGTGAGGAGACCTGAGGTTAGCCGCGGCTTCCGCCTCACGATGAAATCGCCGCACCGCCACGTCCGCGGCATCGCCCTCTCCTGCTGCAAGCATCTCGGCTCTTATCAGCTTTATCGCCGCCGGGCGGGCAAGCATTCTATGCGTCGCCTTGTAAACCTCTCCCATCCCACCGCGGCTGATGAGTTCCCCGAGCTGGTAGCTTCCCATTTCGCGGGCCTTGCTTACCTGGCGGCCGAGTCGGGTGACTACACGGGCGATCACTGCCGCGACTCCTGCAAGCAGAAAATCCGGGTAGTGCATAAGCAGCCCGGTCCTTAGCGCGTCGGCAGCCGCGAGAGAGTGAACGTGCGTTAGCGCCATGCTGACCGGGCCCATCGATGCACCGATGAGCGATGCGAACAGCACGCGGCGAGGATCGTTTGGCGCGACAGCGGCGAACATCAGGATAACCACGCCGATCCAGGTTACCGCCGGCAGGAGCGGTTCAGTTGCTGGAAGACCCCAGTGCAGCACCAGGCCGATGGCCAGGCATGTGAGTACCATGTATCCAAGCCCGAGGCTGAGAAAAAACTGCGGGCTTCTCTTCGAGCGACGGATGTAGAGATAGAGACATAGCGAAGCGAGAGCAGCCCCGGCGCATATCGCGTCCGGAATCCGGAGCCCCGGTTGCGGTTGGCCGGGATGGAACGCAGGCCATGTGGCATGCCAGAGAAGGTTCGCCACGATCCAGAGGATTGCCGCCAGGAGCGCCATTATGCCGATGCGCTGCGCCGCCTCACGCAACAGGTCGGCGGGAACCGCGCGATCTGACGTGCGCACCCGCGCCCGCCCGCCGGGGGTGGACGCAGGCATCGGCTGAATCAGGTCACGCTGGTCGATCGGCGAGTGACTCATGTCTGTCGCGCACACTATTAGCTA
>JBPCJP010000093.1:0-2966 GCA_051005175.1 Gemmatimonadaceae bacterium
TGGATTCAGGCTTCGAGACCGATGGCAAGGGGGGTGGGTAATTACGGAACGATCAGTGAACTGGACTCAGCATCCAGCCCATATGAGCAGGTTGGCCCCACCCTGCAAATCAACGAGCACGGGCTCATCGCACGTGCCTAGCCGGCGGGGCCATTGCGCCCTCCGCACGCGCTGGTTGGATTTCTGTTCCTTTTCATCGCTCGCCACTGGTATCGAAGTGCATAGCGGCGTCTGTCAGAATACGTTACAATTTCAGTGACTTGATAAGAATTCACCAAAACGGCGCAGTCATGAGGTCCGGAGAATATCGGCCCTGAGAGAACGCTTTCGGGCCTCTTGGTGTCGGAGCCAGTGCTCAGCCCCACCCGCATAACCCTCGAAAACAACGGAAAAATCCTCCCGCAGCCGGATCGGGAGAACGCTTTCGCGGGGGCAAGTGGCGGAGGAAACGGGACCCCCGTCTAACCTTCTTTTGTGGATGCCGCTCGGTTTGCAAGGAATTTCTGAACTTTTGAGCATGTGATCGAGTGCGGACTTTTGTCAGGCCTGTTTGTGCGGCTGACTGGCGCCGCTGGCCGGGATGGTGATGCGCGGAACGGGGCCAAATCTCCAACAGCGAGCTCGAGGCTCGGAGAAGGTTTCTGGTTTGCCCGACCCGGATCATTTTCGATCATGTGCCCATTCGGATCATGCCTTCCTCACAACTCGGTGGCCCGGATGTCTGCGCGACGCCGGATCAGGCGCCGATCAGCACCGGGCCGCGATACTCCTCGTCCCGCGACAGCATCGCCCAGATGCCCCGCGCCATCTTGTTCGCCAGCGCGACGGCCACGATCGGTATCGGCTTCCGCTCCAACATCCGCGCAAGCCAGGAGCCCGCGGGAGCACCCCGGCGTGAGGCCCAGCGGATCACCGCTGTCGCCCCGATGACCAGCAATCGCCGGATATCGCGTTGCCCCATCTTCGAGGTCTTGCCCAGCTTCTGCTTGCCGCCCGAGGAATGCTGCCGCGGCACCAGGCCAAGCCAGGCGGCGAAATCACGACCCCGGCGGAACTGTTCCATCGGCGGCGCGAAGGTCTCGACCGCGAGCGCGGTGATCGGTCCGACGCCTGGCATGGTCTGCAACCGCCGTGGCATCTCGGCCTCGTTCAACATGGCGGCGATCCTTGCTTTCAGCGCCTTGATCCGGTCGGTCAGGTGGGCGATCTGTTCGAGGAGCATGCGGCAGATATCGCGCGCCAGATCAGGAATGTCGGCTTCAGGATCGCCGACGACCCGTTCCAGGCGCGGCACATAACCGATCCCCTCGGGTGCGACGTAACCGAACTCGTACAGATGAGATCGGAGCGCATTCACGGCTTCGGTGCGCTGCTTCACGAGCTGCTCGCGTGTGCGGAATGCGACGGCACGGGCCTGCTGGTCGGCCGATTTCGGTGCGACGAAACGCATGGTCGGACGCAGCGCCGCTTCAACGATCGCCTCTGCATCGGCTGCGTCATTCTTTTGCCTCTTGAGGAACGGCTTGACGTAGTGCGGTGCGATCAGCCGGACCTCATGCCCGTGACGGGACATTTCCCGCGCCCAGTGATGGGCACTGGCGCAGGCCTCAATGGCCACAAGGCAAGGTGGCTGCTCCGACATGAACCGGGTGAATTGCGGCCGCGACAGCTTCTTGCGGAACACGACAGACCCGTCCGCCGCCGCCCCGTGCAGCTGGAACACGTTCTTTGCCAGATCGACGCCGATGATGCTAACTTCTTCCATGGATGCCCTCTCCTTCAGCTTGTGTTTCAACACCGCAAGCTTGGCACATTGCGATGCCGTCAGGGGAGAGCGGCATCCACCCCATCTCTAAAGAGTAACATTCTGTTTTCAGTTAGTAGATTTTCTAGTTTGACTCCCAGCGGATGTAAAAGCGGCTGAGGTCAACTTGGATATTTATCCATCGTTGCCTTCGTGGTCACCCCCGGCAAGAGGTAGTCCTCGAGCGCATTCAGCCGACACCTCTCGTCGGGCAACAACTCCGCGTTTCCTCCTCTAGCTGAAGTAAGTCGCTTGGCTGATTGTTGTCTTACGACCGATCTCCGCCACCGGCGTTCCCCCCCTCGCCATGCTTCAGGACAAACGCTTTTCGCGCGTCCGAACCAAAGGTCCGCGAAGCGAAAACCTCGATGCCTTCAACGTCTCAGCTCCTCTCCCAGCCAAGGAGGCGTAGCCGAAAACCCCAGTTTCAAACGGTCCAGCTTTCGGGGGAAGAGCAACTTCGGTCAGCAGGCTGGCGGGACGTGGGCCACCGGTAAGATGGGCGGCGGCGTTTCACAGCGGCTGGCAGACGAGACCGGCCGTGTGGTGTCTGAAGCGAACGAAAAACTTGGGGGAAGTACTCAATATACGTGCGATCTGGTTCCTTATGCCCTACGTCCTCATCAGACTGACCGGCCTGCCGATCATTGCCTTCGTGCCGCAGGTGACCCCGTTCATCCCGCGCGCTTTTGGCGGCCCTGCAGATTGACCCGGCGCTCACACCGACGGAAAGGGATTCCATGACAGACCTGACAGACCGTATCGCCGTCGTGACCGGCGGCGCCCAGGGTATCGGCCGCGCCAACGTGGAGCGGATGCTGGAGGCCGGCGCGCGCGTCTCCATCTGGGACCGCGACGGCGACCTTGGCCGCGAGACGGCCCAGGCGCTCGGCGACAGCGTCGAGTTCCGGCAGGTGGATCAGACCAACCTTGCCGCGGTCGAGGCCACCGCCGCCGAAATGGCGGACGCGTTCGGTCCCGCCGACATTCTCGTAGCCAATGCCGGCATCGCCGGGGCGAACGCCAGGGTGATGGACTACGATCCCGAGGAGTTCCGCCGCGTGGTCGACGTCAACCTGCACGGCGTCTTCAATCTCAACCGCACGCTGGTGCGCGGCATGGTCGAGCGCGGCTATGCCGGATCGTCAACGTCGCCTCGATC
>JBPCJP010000094.1:0-6082 GCA_051005175.1 Gemmatimonadaceae bacterium
GAGCTCAGAAATGTATTCAGGGTAAGCCGGAGGCCTCGACCAGCAGCCGCCGAAGATCTCGAGGCGGCCGTGAACACTCAGCGCCCGGCCTGAGGCCGCGCAAATCGCCGCGGAGCCGGTCGTGAACATCACGCCGCCCCTCACGCCAAGCGTCTGGATCGCGGGAATTGTTTCCCGTTGGAAGCTCGCAGTGACAGTCGCCCTTGCAGCGATGTCGGCCGCTGCCGTCGCGGTCGTGGTGCTGCCTCCCGTCTACCTCGCCAGCACTACGTTCATCGCTCCGAGCAGCTCGGGTGTCAGCGCTCAACTGGCTGGCGAATCGGATGCGAGCAGTGTCGCTCTTCGCGCTGCACTCGGATCTGCGGACGCTGCACTCGAGTCCCCGCTTTATTACACCAAGCTCCTGGAGAGTGAAGAGCTGAGGCGCCGCGTGCTGTTGTCCCGCTTCGCCGATCCGCGCTCGAAGTCGGGATCGGACAGCGCGACGCTCGTGGAGATAATGCGTGTTCGCGCCAGCGAACCGGCAAGGCGACTCGAGATCGCGAGCCGGCGGCTCGAGCGCGCAATGTCGTTCGGCTTCGACCTCAACACGAACGTGGTCGGGCTCGACGTCAGGATGCCGTCTGCCGAGCTGGCAGCCGCGGTAACGCGACGAATCGTCCAGGTTGCCGACGGAATCGCCCAGGAGCAGCGAGGGGTGCGGGCACGGGAGCGGAGACTATTCACCGAAGCACGGCTCGATGACGCTCGCACCGACATGAGCGTCGCGATGGAGCGCCACCGCTCCTTCGAGGAGCAGAATCGCCTCTGGCGTGGCTCACCTGAGCTCGTCACGGCGGAGGCACGACTCAGGCGCGCGACTCTCCTGGCAGAGGCGCGCCTGATGGCCCAGCGCGAGGAGCTCGAGACAGCTCGCGCACAGGAGCTGGGCGATCGCGCGCGCACAACCGTGGTCGATCCAGCTGTCGCGCCGACCAGGGCGCTCTGGCCGCGCTACGGACAGCTTCTCTTCAACGCGATCCTGTCTTCACTGCTTCTCGGACTCATTGTCGCAGGATTTGCGACGTTCCTGGCGGGAAGGCGCCAGACGGCTCCTGGACAACCCGCACCCGACGAGACCGGAAAGAAGTCGGCGCTGAGCCGCATCGCCTTTCCGGTGTTCGCCTGGGGGCTCGTGTTTCACAGCCTGCTGATAACCGTTCTCTTTGGCTGGTTCGGACTGTCCGTCGACATGGTCCGGAGCATCGCTGCGTGGAAGGAAATCGGCCTTGCCCTGCTGCTGTCGATCGTCGTGCTGCGGGCGTTCACAGGACGCGGATCGCGAACCGTTCTTGCGTGGCCGGACATGTGGGTTGGCGGCCTCATCGCGACCGCGCTGATGTTCCTGCTCATCGAGAACCCGTGGCTTCGCTTGAACCTCCCGCGGCAGGCCGAGCTCCTCGGCTTTCGCGACGCAGTTTATTTCATGCTCCTCTATTTCATCGGGCGGACGATGCCCGAGCTGGTGTCGGACGAGGGAGCGATGCGAAAGGTCTTCGTCCTCGTGCTGGTGACAGGCGTCATAGGCGTGATAGAGCGGATGGTCGTGAGCCCTGAGATGCTTGTAGCGCTCGGTGTGGCGGCGTACTTCCAGGACTTCCTCGGAGTGTCGGCGTTCACTGTCGGAAACGTCTACGGCCTGCCTCTCAACTACTGGACGATGATCGGCGGCGATCTCTTCCGCCGCGCGGGCTCGGTATACCTCAGCGGACAGGGCTTCGCCGTTCCATTCCTGATCCTCTTCCCGCTCGCGACGGCGTGGGTTTTCCTGCGCCCCTCGATCACCCGGGGTCAGATCATCGCGTACGCGATAATCTCGACGGCGCTGGTGCTCACGCTGACGCGAATGACGATCCTGATCGCTCTGCTACAGCTCGTCCTGTTTGTGAGCTTCAGAAAACGGCCGGAGTGGGCAGTCGCCGGGCTCATCGTGGCAGGCGCTGCATTCATGGCGGCGTTTACATTCATCCCGGGATTCCCGATGTTCGTGTGGCAAACGCTGTCTTGGCAGGAAGGCAGCAGCGTGTCGCACATGAACGACTGGCTGAGAGGCATCGCGATATTCTTCCAGAATCCCTGGGGCATGGGGCTCGGGACCGCTGACCAGACAGCGGTTCGCTCCGGACTAAGACACCTGACGGGTGACAATCTCTACCTCAAGTACGGTGTCGAGATGGGAGCGCTGGGGCTGGGGCTGCTCATCCTGATAATCGTCTCGATCGGCCTCGCCGCGCTGAAGGTCTATCGCAACGGATCGACGTGGGCAGAGCGGCGGATGGGAATCACGATCTGGCTCGCTGCGATTGGAATCGCGATTAACGGCATCACAGCGGTCGTGTTCAACTCGATCACGCTCGGCTGGCTGTTCTTCTGGCTCGCCGGCGCCACCGTCACGGTTGCACAGCGACTCCCGGATCGCCCGCCGGCGCTCGATCCGGTTACGTGATAACCGTCGCGATCGACGAGGAGCATACCCGGCAGACTTCCGCGGGAACGGCTCGCGCGTCCCGGTCGCTTGTGAAGGCACTCAGCGCCCGCGACGACCTTCGTGTGGTCACCGTTGGCGGCGGCGATCTGCTCGCGCGAGGCACTGCGCGCAAACGACTCGCGACGGCGCACCAGGATTTCCTGTGGTATCCCTTGCTGGGCCGCCGGCGTGCAGCCGCGGCAGGTGCCGACGTCTACCATTGCCCGACTCCGCGCGCGCCGTTCATGCGCGGCAGGCCACCTCTCGTCGTGACGGTGCACGACCTCGTGCCGGTGCTGTTCCCGGAGACGATGACGACGTGGAGCCGCCTTTATGGGAGGGCGACGATGCGCGGCGTGCTGCGGTCCGCTGACCTCATCGTCACGCCCTCCAACGACACTGCGAACGACCTCACCTCGCTCCTCGGTGTCAATCCCGATCGCATCAGGGTGGTCTGGAATGGCGTAGACGACATTTTTTTCTCCCCACAACGTGAGGCGACTAACCACAACGACCCGTATGTGCTTTTTGTCGGCACTCCCGAGCCGCGCAAGAATCTCTCACGCCTCATTGAGGCGATGGGAGAGCTTCGCGACCGCGGATATCCCCACCGGCTCGTCGTAGCAGGCGGTGGCGGATGGGGCGACGTGCAACTACAGGCAGAAAAGGTCGAGCTTGCCGGCCGTGTCAGCGACGAGAAGCTCGTGTCACTCTACGCGCGCGCTGCATGCCTTGCGCTGCCATCGCTGCATGAAGGATTCGGGCTTCCTGCAGCAGAGGCCATGGCGGTGGGAACTCCGGTGGTCGCCGGGGCGCGGGGCGCACTTCCTGAAATCGTGGGCAATGCGGGAATACTCGTCGACCCATACGACGTCAACGCTATCGCGGCGGGTATCGAACGCGCGATCGCCGACCCCGCGCCTCTGATCGCGGCGGGGAGAGTTCGCGCACCGCAGTTCAGCTGGGTGAAAGCGGCTGAATCGATGGCATCGATATATCACGAGCTCGCCTGACGAAGAGCACGCGGTCGACCGCGTCGACGACGCGCTGCACGGGAATCGACGAAATGCCGCCTTCGTCCGCAGTGATGAGCTCGTGTGAATCGCCGAGTGGCGCGAACCACCTCGCAACGCCGCTCGAGAAGATCGCTGCCGCCGTCACGCCCAGGGCGCCCGCGATATGCATTGGACCGCTGTCATTGCAGACGAGAACGTCACACCTGTCGATCAACGCGATGAGGTCTCGAAGCGATGTCCGGGCCAGGGCAACTCCTTCGATGTCGCCAAGGCTTTCCCCATAGCCGCCGGGGTCCGCAAACATGACAACCCTGACCCCGGGTCGCTCCGCTATACTTGCCGCAACCTCAGCGAAACTCTTGAGCGGCCATCGCTTCTCCGCGACGCTCGCGCCGGGATGTATTCCGACCACCAGGTCGCCCGGCAGGATAGCACTGTCCGCGAGGAACTTCCCCGCCGCGGCGCGCGATGTCTCCGGGACGGCGAGCTGCTGGTAGCCCGTGGCGACGTGACCCCCGAAGACTTCGAGAAGCCCCATCCAGTCTGCGACCTTGTGCCGGTGGGGGTCGCCGACAGGAACAGCGTCGGTCAACATCGTGTCCCCTTCCCCGAACGCGTATCCAACCCTGCGGCGCGCGCCTGACATCGCAAGGATCACATGCTCCCGCACATGCAGCCGGCACTGGAAAGCGATATCGAATCGTCGCGACCTGAGTCTCGCCCGGAGCTCCCAGAGATCTCCCCAGCCGCCAACGAGCGGGTTCAGCGACAGCCAGTTGCCTGACGGAGCGGCGTCGTCCAGAAACTCGTCGACGAGACCCGTTTCGCCAAGCAACTCGCGAGCGTGCGGCTTCGCGAGCAGCGTCACTCGCGCCGAAGGAAATATCTCCCTCAGCTGCGACAGGAACGGCAGGAGCAGGACGACATCCCCCAAGTTCCAGAGCTCGACGACGAGGATCCGGCGCACCTCCCCGTTCGCGATTCCCGCGCCCTGCGGCGGGCGGCCGGCGAGCGCGGTCAGGACCCCGAGCGCAAACCGGCGAAAAATGCCGGGAGAACGGCTATGAGCCATGCCGCGAGCTCACTGTGGCTTCTCTTTCATCCTGAACACCGTCGTGGCCCACGCGTGCCGCTCGGCCGGACTCAGCACACGCGTCCATCCCAGCGCCGCATACACGGCGAGTCCCGCTCCGACGGTTGCCAGCGCCGCTGGCAGAGAGACATCCCTCATCCAGAGCGCCGCGAGAAATGCCGCCGCGAGCGCGGCTCCGGTCAGCGACAAGCTGCCCGCGCGAGAGCGCTCCCCGTCGTCCGACGTCGCCCGGCCGAGCGCTCGCCTGCTCACTGTTTCATATAGAACCAGATCGGCCGCGGAGCGCGCCGCCCAAGCTATGGCTGCCCCGTTGATTCCCAGACCCTTTACGAGCATGTAAGTAAGCGGGATGTAGAGAGCTGCCTGCACGACGTGGATCTTTGCGGGAAGGTCGGGGCGATTTGATCCATAGAGCAGCGCCAGCGGGAGATGGGCGAGGCCATTGAAGAACACGCCGACTGTCAGGATTCGCAGCGCAGTCCCGGCCGCAGCGAATTCGCTCCCCAGCCACCATGACAGTATAGCAGGCGCAAACGCGAACAGCGTGAGACAAAGCGGGAACAATAACGCCGCAAGCTGCCTCCTCGCGGCGCGCGTGACTTGGAGTGCCCTGTCGCGCGCGCCTCGCGCGTCGGTCGCCGCGAGCGCCGGAAGAAGCGCGCTGAATGCGGTGATCGGGATGAGGAGAAAACGCGTCGCGGATTCAGCGGCGCCCGTGTACAAGCCGAGCCCGGCCACACCGACAAGCGCGCCGACGGCGAACCTGTCAAAGCTTCCGAGCACAGGGCCCAGCGCCGTCGACAGCGCGACCCATCCCGAGTAACGAAGCATCTCGATGAGAACAAGCCAGCTGCGTGGCAGTCGCCAGGTGCCGAGCTTCAGGCTGCGGCTTACAGCGAACGCGCTCGCCAGGACAAGAACCACCCTCACTCCCAGCAGGGCCCACATTATCGCGGCGAGCGAATAGCCTGCATGAGCCATCCCTGCTGGAATCGCCACTGAAGCGATGCTTCCCGGAATACGAAGCGCCGCACTTATGTCGAAGCGCTGGGCTCCTTCGAGCGAAGACCGCAGCGCAGCCGCGGCGAGCAGGACGGGAAGGTGAAGCGCAAGCACCCGGAACATGGCGCTTGCCTCCGGAGCGGCATCCGGAGTGATTGAGAACACCCGCTCGACAAGGAGCGGCGTAAGCGCGAAGAGCAGAATCCCGGCAAGGATCCCCGCCGCAGTCTGCGAGAACACCGACGCGAGAATTATCTCCCGGAGACGCTCGAGGCCTTTCTCCGTAGCGTCGGCGACGAAGCGAACCGTCGCCCTGCCGAGGCCGAAGTCGAACATCCCGCTGCCTTCAGCAACGGCCCATGCCAGAGCAAGCAATCCGAACCGGGCCGGTCCCAGGGCCCGCACTGTCACCGGCACCAGAAAAAGCGCCGTTATCGCCGGCAGTCCAAGTGAGAGGAAATACAG
>JBPCJP010000095.1:0-4201 GCA_051005175.1 Gemmatimonadaceae bacterium
TCGCCACGCGCGGCTGGCGCGGTGCCAGGGGACGGATGCCCTCGACCATCGCCGCGATGTGCTCCGGGGTAGTGCCGCAACAGCCTCCAACGATTCTCGCGCCTGCGCGAACGAGATGCGCCGCGTAGGTCGCCATGTACTCGGGGCTCGCCATGTACATGCTTCGCCCGCCGACTTCGCGCGGCATTCCCGCATTGGGTTGCGCAGCGAGTTTTTTCCGCGTCACCCGCGCCATCTTCTCTATCGCGTCGAGAATTATCTGCGGGCCGACTGAGCAGTTGAGTCCGATCACATCCGCGCCGAAGGCATCAAGGGATTTCGCGATATCTTCGGCCGAGGCGCCGTAGGGCGTCAGGCAGTCGGTGCCGATCGTCATCTGAGCGACAACCGGCATGGCGCCGTCGGTCTCCCGGGCCGCGAGTATCGCCTGCTCCATCTCTGCCATGTCAGCGAATGTCTCGATCAGGAAGAAGTCAGCACCGCCTTCCTTGAGTCCCCTCATCTGCTCAGCGAATATCGCGCGTGCCTCATTGAGTGACGTCGGGCCGTAAGGCTCGAGTCGCACGCCGAGTGGGCCGACTGCGCCGGCGACGAGGACGTTGTCGCCCGCTTCTTCGCGCGCGATGGCGGCTGCCGCCCGGTTTATCCCGAAAACCTGGGTCTCGAGGCCGTAAGGCGTGAGCTTGGTGCGGTTCGCGCCGAAGGTGTTCGTCTCAATCACTTCAGCGCCGGCTGCGACGTATGAGCGGTGGACTTCGCGAACGATATCCGGGGCGCGGAGGTTGAGCTCATCGTAGCACTGGTTTATGAACACGCCCCTGGCATAAAGCTGGGTTCCCATCGCGCCGTCGAACACGACGACGTCCTGCGGATCGAGAAGCCGTTTCAGCAGGTGAGCGCGGTCGCTCATTTCAGCGCGTCGCGGATAGTCGAGGTGTCGATTGCCATCGTGTCGGCGAGCTGCGGATGCTGTGCGATCTTCGTCGCAAGGAGCTCGCGGCCGGGTGCCCTCGCCCTGTTGTTGAGCCAGGCGAAAATGAACAACGTCGCCAGAGCCAAGGCGGGCGCGGCGTAACCGATCCCGATCCTTGCAAACGCCAGGAGGAGGGAGATGACACCTGCTGCGACGAAGCCGGCGTAATGCCGGCTGAAAGTGACTGCGTCGAATGCCTCGACAGGCGTAAGGCGGAGGGATTCACGTGTCACATGGGCGCGATAATGGAGCAGGGCGATGAGGCCGAAGACGGTTATCCAGCCGATCGCGAAGAGAATGAACAGATGCCTGAGCTCGCCTGGCGACCAGATCGACACCACCGACTGCGACGTCAGCAGCGTCAGCAGCGTGGTCACCATGAACTTGAGAGGGTGAACGAAGAACACTATGAACAAGAGGAGCGCTCCGTTGAGCGCCATCGAGAGGCCGTCGTTGAGCGGATACCTGCGCCAGAGCGTCGTGTGTATGTACCACACGCAGAAGAGAGCGGCGAAGCTCAACGCGACCGGACTGAAGATGTAAACGTTGGCGATGAGATCGCCGTATTCGCGCGGCGGGTCCGACGACATAATGAGAAGCGTCGCCGCGACCGCGATCATCGCGTCCCCAAACGTCTCGATCCTCGAGATTGGCGCCCTGCGCGGGGGGAGACTCATGAGTCCGCCCTCGCATCAGCCAGGGTTGTAATGGACTCTGCGCCTCTGAGTGGGTCACTCTGCGCGCCTCTTTGTTCAACCTCTGCACCTCTTGTTACATAGTACTTCGCTTCCGGATGGTGAATGATTATCGCTGCTGTCGACTGCTCCGGCAGAATCTGGAACGCCTCGGTGAGATCCATTCCCAGTGCCTCCTGTGCGGGGAGTAGCCTGAATACTGTAGCGTGATCGTCGAGATCCGGACAGGCTCCATATCCCCACGAGTACCGCTTGCCCCCGGTAGTGCGCTCGCCCTCGAACCGGTGGGCGCCCTCGATCCCCAGCTCATCCTTGATACGACGGTGAAGCCATTCCGCGACAGCTTCAGCTGCTTCCACCGAAAGGCCGTGCGAGTAGAACGCTTCAGTATACTCGTTCGCTCCCTGAAGCTTCTCGAAATGTTTCGTCGCCTCGTTCCCTACGGTGACGATCTGAAGCGGAACAACGTCCACCTGCCCTGAATCGACCGAGCGGATGTAGTCGGCGAGGCAGAGCCGCTCCCTTCCCACCATTCTGGGGAAGTGGAACCGCCCGATCTCCCTGAGCGACCCGCCGTCGCTGGAATAGGCGGCGGGATCGTAGATGATCATGTCGTTCCCCTGCGACTGCGCAGGGAAATATCCGTAAACCGCCTGCGGCTTGATCCACGCGTTGGTTTTCGAGTCTTCCTTGAGGCGGGCGAGGGCCGGCTCGAACTCGTTCCTGATTGTCGAGTCGTAGATCTCGCCGGATCCCCGCGCTCCCCACTGGAGCCGGTAGAGCTCGTCGAGGTCGAGGAGATCGAACACCTCGTCGATCGGGATGTCGCGCAGGACGCGCGCGCCCCAGAACGGCGGTTGTGGGACAGGATTGTCGGCGGCGACGTCACTGCGCGCTCCGGCGTCGTCGCCTGAGCCGATGTCCTTGCCGACCGCCGTTTTCAGGAACACGTCATTGCGGGCATCGTCGAGATTCTTCTGCACGAACCCCACGCGCCGCTCCGGGTCCTGCAGCGCATCCATTGTCTCGAGGCCCTCGAACGCATCCTTGCAGTAGAACACGCCTGAATCGTACGCGCGCTCGTCTTCGACGAACAGCGCACGTCGCCCGAACCTCCGGTTTATCGCGGCACCGCCGATCAGGACGGGGATCTTCATCCCCCGCTTGTCGAGCTCTTTCACCGCGAGCGGCATCTGCTTCGACGTCGAGACGAGCAGGGCGCTCAATCCGATTGCATCGGCACCGACTTCGGTTGCCTTCTCGAGGATCGTATTGACGGGGACCTGCTTTCCCAGGTCGAAGACGGTGTAGCCGTTGTTCGAAAGGATGGTGTTGACGAGCGACTTGCCGATGTCATGGACGTCACCGTAAACAGTGGCAAGAACGACCTTCCCCTTCGTATAACCCTCGGCCTTCTCGAGAAACTGCTCGAGATGCTTCACCGCCTTCTTCATCACCTCGGCAGACTGGAGCACGAACGGAAGAATGAGCTCGCCCGCGCCGAACTTGTCGCCGACTTCTTTCATCGCCGGCAGCAGAACCTCGTTGAGTACCCTCACCGGGTTGTCCCTGACGCCTGCCTCGTCGAGCCGGTCTTCGATGTTCTCCTTTTTCCTGTGAAGAATCATCCAGTGGATCTTCTGATCCGCTGACATTCCCGCTGTTGGGTCTGCTTTCTCCGCGTTCTCCGCGTTCTCCGCGGTTCCCTTTTCGCTGTAATGCTCGATGTATCTCTGCAGCGCATCGGCTCGATTATTGAATACGAGATCGTTAGCGAGCTCCCGCTCCTCTGCCGAGATTTCCGCATACGGCGTGATATGAGCCGGATTGACGATCGCCGCATCGAGCCCTGCCGAGACGCAGTGATGGAGGAACACTGAGTTGAGCACTGCCCTCGCCTCGGGTGTGAGCCCGAAGCTCACGTTCGACACGCCAAGAATCGTCGAGACCCCGGGCAGCTCGCGCTTGATGAGCCTGATGCCCTCGATCGTCTCGTGGGCCGAGTCGATCCATTCGGCGTCGCCGGTGGCGAGGGTGAATGTGAGGCAGTCGTAGATGATGTCCTCGGGGGCGAGGCCGTACTCATCCACTACTATACTATAGATGGCTTTCGCGACTTCGAGCTTCCGTTCGCGGGTCTTCGCCATTCCGACTTCGTCGATCGTGAGCGCGATTACTGCGGCCCCGTGCTTCTTTACGAGCGGGACAACGGAGTCGATGCGCTGACGGCCGTTCTCCATGTTGATGGAGTTGACGATTCCGCGGCCGGGGATGTGCTCGAGCGCTGCTTCGATGACGTTCGCTTCGGTTGAGTCGATCACCAGCGGCGTCTCAACAGACATCGAAAGCAGCTTCACTACCTTCGACATCTGCTCGGCCTCATCTGCCCTTTCGGTCAGTGCGACACAGACGTCGAGGACGTGCGCGCCGGAGTCGACCTGATCGCGGGCGACTTCGAGGATTCCCTCGTAGTCGTCGGCCAGCAGGAGTCTCTTTACTTTCCTTGAGCCCTGCGAGTTGACGCGCTCACCAA
>JBPCJP010000096.1:0-9855 GCA_051005175.1 Gemmatimonadaceae bacterium
TCGTGGGTGTTCAGCCACCGCGGGCGCAACTTCGTGCGGACGATGCTTCGTCTCGCCGGAGAGGGCCAACCCGTGCGCGTCGTTAGCGATCAGGTCGGCCGCCCCACTGCGGCTGGGGATCTCGCTGACGCGCTTCTCGTCATTGCTGCCGCCCTGCAGAAGAGTCCCGGAGGGTCCGGCACATGGCACTTCGCAAACGCCGGCGAGACAACGTGGTATGATTTCGCCCGCGAGATTTTCAGGCTTGCCGGCAGGGATCCGGGTGCTGTCACTCCTGTCCCGACAAAGGATTATCCTGCGGCGGCGCGACGTCCCGCTTATTCTGTTCTCGATACCACATCCTTCGAAGAGACCTTCGGCCTGCGTCCCCGCGACTGGCGCGACGCGCTGCGTGAAACAGTGGAGAAAATGACTTGAGCGAAGCATCCCATGTCCCGCGGTCAGTCCTCGTGACGGGCGGCGCGGGATTTATCGGAGCGAATTTCGTCGAGCACTTACTCGACACCGACGACACCGTGAAGGTGACGACGCTCGACGCGCTTACATATGCCGGATCGCTCGACAATCTGGCACGCGTTATAGGCAATCCCCGCCACGCCTTCGTGAAGGGCGACATCACAGATGCGCCGCTCGTCAACTCGATTCTCGCCGACGGCGCAATCGATACGATCGTCCACTTCGCCGCGGAATCTCACGTCGACAGGTCGATCACGGGCCCGGCCGCGTTCATCACCACGAACGTCGTTGGCACTTTCACGCTCCTGGAGGCCGTCCGTGTCGCGTGGCAGAGCCGCCTCGACGGCGGAGTGAGATTCCACCATGTGTCGACCGACGAGGTGTTCGGAAGCCTGAACGAGGATGATCCTCCGTTCAGCGAGGCCACTCCCTACTCGCCTAACTCCCCGTACTCGGCGAGCAAGGCAGGATCGGATCATCTCGTGCGCGCGTATCATCACACGTACGGGCTGCCGGTGACGATCACGAATTGCTCGAACAACTACGGGCCGTATCAGCACGCCGAGAAGTTCATCCCGACCGTGATCCGCTCGGCTCTCGCGGAGAAGCCGATTCCTATCTATGGCGCGGGCCTCAACGTTCGCGACTGGCTCTACGTCGGGGATCACTGCGCGGCGATCGACCTCGTGATCCGTGAGGGCGAGGACGGCGAGACATATCTGATTGGCGGAAGGAGTGAGCGCCGCAACATCGACATCGCGAGCCAGATCTGCGCGATACTCGATGAGCTGGCGCCAAGGGGTTCGGGGCGGTACGCTGACCTGCTGACGAGCGTGACAGACCGGCTGGGCCACGACTTCAGGTACGCGATCGACAGCGGGCGCATCGAACGCGAGCTGGGCTGGAGCGCCCGGGAGACCTTCGATTCCGGAATTCGCCTGACGGTGGACTGGTACCTTTCGAACGGCTCACACCTCGCGAGACTCTGACCAATGCGTGGGCATCAGTTCCGCCCTCTGAACCGGCAGCCTGCGAGGTGATTCGCCAGTGCTGACGAACGTAATGGCGCTGAGCCTGTCGACATTGCTGATCGGTTGGGCCGTTGCCATGCGGTCGCTGGCAGGCACCTGGCTTCAGCCTTCCGCGTTTTTCGCGCTCTGGTGGTGCATTGCGGGCATCCTGCCGCTCATTCTCGCCCCGAAGGAACCGGTCGGCCCGAACGCCATAGCATGGCTCATCGTCTCGAGCATGGCGGTTACCCTCGGGTCCGTTGCGGGTAACTGGGGGTTCCGGACCCGGCTGATCGCGCGCCATTCTCCGCCGACCGATCGCGAAACGAAACTTTTCGGGCTCATTCTTACGGTGGCGATTGTTCTGGGGGTCGGCTCCAATGTCGCATTCGTCGCCGGATCCTCGGTTTCGCTCTCCGAGGTTCTCGATATCGAGAAACTCGTGGTGGTGTCGAACCAGCTCTACATCCAGCGCTACGCAGAAACCGGCGCGCCTCCCCCTCCTCCGTTCAGCCAGGCGCTGCTTCCCTTCGTTTACCTCGCGCCAGCAGTAGGCGGCATCTTTTTCGTCCTCAAGCGCGAGGCACGGTGGAAACTGCTCGCGCTGGCTTCATTCATTCCCGCGATCGCCGTTACGGTGCTTCAGACCACGAAGGCCGCCGTGCTCTTCGCGATGGTCCTGTTCCTGTCGACCTACTTCGCGACGCGGCTGCGTTTCGGCAAACTCGCGGTTTTCACTAAAGGCCACATTCTCGTCGCCGGACTCGTTGGCGCGACCGTAACCGTCTTCTTCTTCGCCGTTGGCCTGGCGCGAATGGCTTCGACCGACACCTCGTTGCTCAACGTCGTCATGATGAAGCTTCTCACGTCGGCATTCGGCCACATGACCGTGTTCTCCCAATGGCTCACGGAATACTGGCGCGAACCGTTCGGTCCATCACTTGGCAAGGTCACTTTCGCCGGACCGCTCGAGATGCTGGGCTACAGCCAGCGGATCCCTGGCCTTTTCGATTCCGTGGTAGACCTCATCGCGGGCGAGTCAAGTAATATCTATACTGGTTTCCGCCCTCTGATTCAGGATTTCACAATCCCCGGAGCCCTGACGATTCTCGTCCTGCTCGGGTTCATCGGAGGAACGGGGTTTCGCCTGGTGGCCGCGGGACGCTGGAGCGCTGTCCCGCTGCTGATCATTGCGTACGTCACCATATTCTGGACGCCGATAACGTGGTTCTGGATTTACAACAGCTTGACTGCGACCGTCGCTGCGATTGGTTTGATTGTGTTCTTCATCCGGGTGTTGCGCGGCGCACTTTCAGCCCGAACAGCAGGGGAGCCACTTGGCAGTAACCGTTAGAGAACCATACGTCGAGGAAGGCGTCGATGCGCTGACCTACATGACGGCGCTGCTGGAGAAGCGCAGGCAGATCATTCTGGGCGCGATTCTCATCGGCCTGATCACGGGTGGGATTGCCGCGATTCAGCCCCGGAAATACAAGGCTGAGCTGTCGTTGACGCCGGTCATCAGCAACAGGTCTTCGTCGGCGCTTGGTGGAATCGCCGCTCTCGCCGGGGCCACCCTCCAGACCGGCTATCAGTTGACGCCGGCACGCATGGTCGAGCTGATCCAGTCCAGAACTGTGCTGGCCAGTGTGGGCTTCTCGCCGATCGGCGCGGGCACAAACGACCGCATAATCGATCGAATCCTTGGCGAGCCGTACACCCGCAACGAACCGGAGGAAGTGCAGAAGCAGCTGCTAAAACGTCTTGGCGTGGGCACCAACAAGGAGACGGGAACAGTCACCGTCGCAATACGCCACCGCGACAGCGCACTGGCGCGGCTCATCGCGTCGCGGGTAGTAGACAGCGCAAGCCAGATTTTCGTACGTACGTCGCGGGCGCAGGCTCAGCAGCTGCGCATTGCGCAGGAAGCGCGTGTCGAGAATGCCGCTGCTCAGCTGGCAAGCGCCGAAGAGCGCCTCCGCGCATTCAATTTCGGCAACCGGGCGGCCCCCGCATATTCGTCCGCCGGTTTGGAGCGCGAACGCCTGAACCGCGCGATACAGCTCGCCGAACAGGTTTATACGCAGGCCGCGACGGACCGCGAGGCGGCCTATGCGCAGGAGCTTCAATCCACTCCCACGGTCGTCATTCAGGACCCGCTCCCGACGGCCCTTCCGAAGGTGCGGAAGCGGATAATAATGAAGACAGCCGTAGCCGGAATCACCGGTTTCGTTCTCCTCTCGATAGGGGTGATCCTGGCGGAAGTGACGCGACGACGCCTGTCCCGCCGCGACACGGAGAGCGACCGCTTCCGACGGGCGGTGGCAACGCTGCCCGGAGCTCGAAGGCAGTCAACGCCCTAGATTGCGCGGCGTGACAGAAATGGCAACATCCTCTACGGACCTCACTCACCTGACGTACTTTCGCGGGCGAGTGGCAATGGCCGCCATCCTCCGCTCCCTCGGTGTGAAAGCGGGAGATGATGTGCTAATCCAGGCATTCACCTGCATCGCCGTCCCCGAAGCGGTGATGAGCATCGGCGCCAAACCGCGATACGTTGACGTCGAGGCGGGGACGCCGAACATGGATCCCGTCGACCTCGCCCGGAAAATCAGGCCGGATACAAAGGCCGTGGTCATCCAGCACTCGTTCGGGCTCCCCGCCGATGTCGCCCGGCTCTCGTCGCTGACACGCGACTCGTCGGTGCCGATGATCGAGGATTGCGCGCACACGATCGAGTCACGAGTGGGCGGACGGCGGGTCGGCACGTTCGGGGGGCCGTCGCTTCGCTGCCCCGGCTCGGCAGGGACTCGCGAGCCTTCAGGCCTGATCGCGCGCAGCGTTGCCGCGCTGAGGTGCTGAAGCGCGCAACCGGTCCCACGAAAACCCTGAGGTAGCGCCGCGCGAGTCTCGACCCATCGCAGCGCACGCACCCCTCAGCGTTTCCACTTCAGCCCGGCGCGACCTTACGCAACACCGTCGTGGTCTGCCCGACAAGGACGGGCAGCATGGATTGCACAGCGAAATAGAGACTCGGGAGGTGCTTCGAGAGGAATCGGCCCACGGGAGGGATCAGTGCGCCGCGTTCCATACGCACAAGGCGCGTAGCGGTGCCGACATCGAACAGACGTGCAATTCTTGCGCGCGAGACGGCGAGGAAGTCCGGGTTGCGCGGCTTGCCGTAGCGCCAGTCCGCGAGGACGATGAATCCGTCGCGGCGCGTGACGCGAATCATCTCGCGAGCTATGGAGGCGGCCAGTCCGTCGTCGGTCATCTGCAGGAACATCGTGGACTCGAAGACGAGATCGAACGTCTCATCCGCGAACTCCATCCTGCTCGCGTCACCAAGCCGGATGTCAGCGGCGGGCACGTCCGTCCTCGCCTTCGCCACGCGATCGGCATCGAGGTCGATGCCGGAGAGACCCTCCGACGCGAAACCCCATCTGACGAACGACAGCAGACCAGCTCCGGATCCGCAGCCCACATCCAGCACGCGCGCAGTAGCGCGGTCGAGACCAAGCGCTTGAATTGCGCGCGTGTTCGCCTTCTCGAACGCGAAGGTCTGGAAGAGCACCTCACGGTTCATCAGGAGGTCGTCGCGTTCTTCAGCTCTTCCCGAGTAATACCGCGCGTAACCGTCCTTCGTTGAACTCACCTGAGCTGAACTGCGCGTGAGCCCGCTGCTGCCATGGAGTTCTTGTGTTGACGGAACATCCTGCGCATATCGTTAGCACCAGTATACCCTGAAGCGCCAGTCGGTGCTCGGGCGGGTGGTGGCTTCCCTTGCTTGGCTCGGCAGGGGGAACGCCGGGCTTCAGACCTGATCGCGGGCCCCGGCGGGAACGTTCTCGTCGCCGACGAATAGCCCCTTCCACGCAACGCCGAAGTAGCGGCGTGCCAACCGGAATCCATTTCTATCAAGCGTGACGAGATTGAAGGCAGCTCTCACCGTGAAGAGTCCGAGTAGCGCGATGCAGTAGAGCCGGTAAACCGGAGCGGCCCTGTCAGATCTGAAGAAATGCAACGCTCCTTTCAGATACTCCGGATAGTTGGCGGCACCTTCTTTTCCGACTGTCTGACTCCCGTAGTGGATCACTGCCGCGTCCGCTATGAAGGTCACCTTCCAGCCCGCGCGAGCAAAACGGCGGTGCCATTCGGTTTCCTCGGCTCCCACGCGAGCAACCTCCGTCATGAGACCTACAGTCCGGACGGCCTCGGCCCTCACCGCAACGCACGCACCCCTGAGAGTCTCCACTTCTACAGTCCTGTCATGCGCCCAGAATCTCGATTCTCCCGCACGAGGTCGCAGCAGCGGCGCGAGCCGGCGCAAAGCCGCTTCTGTGACTGAACGTTCTCTCAATCCTGAATGAGCCAGGAGGATCTGGGGCATCGACGGGAATCCGTAGGTCGACGGTTGGAGAGTGCCATCGGGATTGAGAAGTCGCGGGCTAGCGACGGCGACCCTGGCGTTTCCCGGAGCATCGAGAAACTGCGTCACACGTTCGATGGAGCCCGGCAAGATGATCAGGTCGTCGTTGAGGATCCAGACGTACCGAGCTTCCGAAACGCGGAGCACGACATTATGGTTCTCGGCGAACCCCTTTACCCGGTCGTTCTCAAAGACGCGCGCATCGGGGTAGGCGTCGCGAACTCTCGCGGCGAGTCCCCCGCCCGCGCCGTTGCAGATGACGGTCACTCGCCAGGTGTAGCTGCTCTCCCGCATTGTCTCATGGAGAGACGCAAGGCAGCCGAAAAGCATGGCAGGATTGGACCCACTGACTACGGAGAACTCGAGATCGAGGGAAGCCTCACCAGCCTCCTGTGCCTGCATCAGCCGACAGGGATCGTCTGCAGCACTGTCGTCGTCTGCCCGGCCAGAAAGGGAAACAGCGCTTGCACCGGGAAATAGAAGCTTGGCAAGACCCTCGAGAGGAATCTCCCCACTGGCGGAATGAGCGCCCCGCGTTCGCTGCGCAGGATTCTTGTCTTCGTGCCGACGTCTAAGAGACGGGAAATCCGCTCCCGTGAAACACCGCGGAAATCCGGGTTTCGGGGCTTGCCATAGCGCCAATCCGCGAGGACGATGAAGCCCGAGTCTCGGGTAACCCTAATCATGTCCTGCGCAATCGATGTCGCCTTCGCCTCGTCAGTCAGAATGAACATTGTCGACTCGAAAACAAGATCGAAGGAAGCATCCGCGAACTCCATCCTGCTCGTATCGCCGTGCCTGATGTCGGCCCCAGGTACGTCCCGTCTCGCGCGCGCGACTCTCTGCGAGTCAATATCGATTCCCGACAAATTGGGGGGGGAATCCCCATCGCATGAAGGAGAGCAGGCCAGCCCCCGACCCGCCCGCACCCGACGTCGAGAACCCGCGCCGTTGAACGATCAAGGCCGAGACGCTGTATGCCCCCGTGTTCGCCTTCTCGAAGGCGAAGGTCTGAAATAGCACCTCCCTGTTCATCAGGAGGTCATCACGGTCGACAGCTCTTCCCGCGTAGTACCGAGTATAGGCCTGTGTCACTCTTGTAATTTCTCCCATGATCACCACTGCATCTCCGGAAACTTTACTTCAGGAGAACCGAAAAGTAGTGCCAACGAGAGGATGCGGCAGGTATTGCCCGCCCGGCTGCACAGAGGTAGCCTACCGGGCGCGATGACTCTGATCTCGATTCTGATCCCCTGCTACCAGGAAGCTGATTTCATTGAAGGCTGCCTTTCATCGATAGTTGCCTTCGAGACGCCTCCCGCCGTGGAACTGGAGATCCTTATCCTCGATGGCATGTCGACGGACGGGACACGCAAGACAGTTGCCCGTTTCTCTGAACGCGACGACCGCGTACGGCTCGTCGACAATCCGGGGCGCACGCAATCGAAGGCAATGAACCTGGGGATCGATATTGCCAGCGGCGACTTTCTGATGAGACTTGACGCCCATTCAGTCTATCCCCCGGACTATCTGCGTCTCACTTACGAAACAGCCCTCCGCACTGGCGCCCACAATACAGGGGGCGTAGTCGCGACCCTGCCACGTGGCGAAGGCTACCAGGCATCGCTCGTCCAGGCCCTGACGACTCACAGGTTCGGCGTCGGCGACTCGAGCTTCCGCACCGATGCCACCGAAGGTGAGACCGATACTGTCCCCTATGGCTTCTTCAAGCGGGAGATCTTCGAGCGGGTAGGTTTCTTCGACGAGCGCCTTCTCCGGGCGCAGGACTACGAGATGAACCGTCGCATCGGCGCCAGCGGCGGAAAGGTATGGATAAATCCGGCGATCCAGGTACGGTACTTCCAGCAGCCCGACCTCCCGACTTTCATCAGGAAGCAGATCGTGCACGAGGCGCCGTACAACGCATACATGTGGTACGTCGCGCCCTACGCATTCGCTCTCCGCCACGCCGTCACAGGTGTGTTCTCTGCGGGCGTTATCGGCGGAGCGCTGCTTGCCCTGGCTTGGCCACCTGCGTGGAAAGTTTATCTCGCTATCGCGGGGCTGTACCTCCTTCTCGCAATCGGATCGTCAATCCAGCAGGCCGTGCGATACCGGGAGGGGAGGCACGTCGTTGTTCTCCCCGTCGCTTTCTTTCTGTATCATTTCCTGCACGGAGTCGGCGTGCTTGCCGGCCTTGGCCGGTTGCTCGTCGGATCGGCGCCAGTGCAGCGGTTGCAGGAGCCGTGGCCCGGTGCGGGGCGCAAGCGCGCATGGCCGTTCGCGCGGAGCGAACGCTCAATCTGACCACGACGCTTCAGGGTGGCGCTGGCCCGGTTGAGAACCCTACGTTCCCAGGCGACGCGTGCTGGAGGCCGGCTCGAACCTCTATTTCTGGGGAGGCGCCGACTACGCGCTTCGAGTCCTTCGAGAGAAAGCGCAACTCCCCCACACCTGGACGATCATCTGTAACAACGATATCCGAGTTCCAGGACAGGTCCTTCACGCGACTGGCATCTCTGGATCCGATAGGCATGCCATCGTTGCGCGGCGATCATCTCGACGCACATTAAGCGAGATCAAACCCCTGCTCCAACCCCCCCAAGGTTCGGCAAGCGGATGAAGTGGTTGCTCTACGATGCGGCGTGCGCCCCATTGCGCGTGCGTGATTCTCTCCGCCGCTTTCTTCGAGCGAGGAGGGTCGCTCGACACTTCCATCCCGATGTTCGCCGAAGAGCTGACGCTCGCGGCGGAAGCGGTCCGCCTCCGCCTGCCTGTCCGTTATGTCCCCACGCTGGGGGTGCTGCACCGAGAGCACAGCACGACGGGCGCTCACCTGACGAGGGAGAAATACGAAATGGAACGAGCCGCGAGGCGCCTTTATTACTCAATCACCGCCAGGTGACCGGGAGGGGACTCCCCGGCACCCGTGACTGGACTGGCACGCGCCCTCCCAAACCGGATAAATTGTATCCCGGCAACCAGTTGGGTCACTCGCACGCTTTTCGCGTGAGGCCCACGTACCAGGCAACGAGGCTTACCAGCAAGGCATGACTTCGCCCGCATCGACATCGATGTCAATTCCGTTTTTCCGCTACCCGCATCTCTTCGCTGACCAGCGTGAAGAGATACTGGCGGCTATGACAGCGGTAATGGACCGCGGCGCTTTCATCCTCCAGAGCGACCTCGTGGAGTTCGAGACCGCGATCGCCAACTTCACCGGGGCGAAGTACGCTATCGGAGTCGCTAACGGCACCGACGCGCTGATAATCGCGCTCCGCGCGGCGGGGATCGGTCCCGGCGACGAGGTGATAGTTCCCTCTCACACGTACGTCGCCTCCGCTGCCTCGATCTATTTCGCCGGCGCAACTCCGGTGCTCGTCGAGTGCGGGCCCGATCACATGATGGACCCCGCCGCAACAGCGGCCGCCGTTACACCGCGCACCCGCGCGATAATGCCGGTGCAGCTCAACGGCCGCACCTGCGACATGGACGCGCTCCAGGCAATCGCCGACAAGCATGCCCTGGTGATCGTCGAGGACGCTGCCCAGGCGATCGGGTCGAAGTTCAGGGGCCGGAACGCGGGTACCTTCGGCATCGCGGCAGAGATAAGCCTCTACCCGGCCAAGATTCTCGGCTGCTTCGGCGATGGCGGAATACTCCTCACCAACGATGCCGACATGGCGCGGAAGATGTCCCTCCTCCGCGACCACGGCCGCGATGAGACAGGGCTCGTCATCACGTGGGGGCTCAATTCGCGGCTCGACAATCTCCAGGCCGCAGTCCTCAACGTGAAACTGCGCAAGCTCGACGAGGAGATAGAGCGCCGCCGGCAGATTGCGCGCCTCTATCGCGCCGGCCTGGAAGGGATCGATGATTTCGTGCTGCCGCCGGGCCCCGACAACGATCCTGACCACTACGACGTATACCAGAATTATGAGGTCGAGTCGGGTCGCCGCG
>JBPCJP010000097.1:0-11959 GCA_051005175.1 Gemmatimonadaceae bacterium
GTGAACCGGTCATCTTTACAGGCTATACCATTACCTCATAAATGGCAGTTCCTCTTCTAGATCTACGGGCTCAGCACGCCACGATACGCGACGAAATGATCGCGGCGATCCTTCCGATCGTCGACGACCAGACGTTCATCCTTGGCGCGCCGGTCGAGCGACTCGAGGAAGCTGTCGCCGGCCTGTGCAATACACGCTTCGCGGTCGGATGCGCGAATGGCACTGACGCGATCCTCCTGTCGCTCCGTGCCCTCGGCGTCGGTCGCGATGACGAGGTAGTCACCACGCCGTTCACGTTCTTTGCAACCGCCGGGGCGATCCACAACGCAGGCGCGAGGCCCGTTTTCGCGGACATCGATCCCGACACGTTCAACATCTCGCCGCAGGCCGCCGCCGCGGCAGTCACGAGCAGGACGAAGGCGATCGTGCCGGTGGACCTCTACGGCCAGCTCGCGGCGGTCGATGCAATCGCTGCTGCGATCCCCGACATGCCGATAATCGAGGATGCTGCCCAGTCGATCGGAGCCACGCGGAAGGTTGGGGAAAAAACGGTCCGTGCAGGGGAGATCGCGACGATCGGTACATTCAGCTTTTTCCCGTCGAAGAACCTTGGCGGCTACGGCGATGGCGGGATGGCCGTCACCCGGAACGAGGATCTTGCGGCGCGCCTGCGCATGCTGCGGGTGCATGGTGGGATGAAGACCTACTATCACGACGAAGTGGGATACAACAGCCGGCTCGACGCGCTGCAGGCCGCGGTCCTGCTCGCAAAGCTCCCGCATCTCGAAAGCTGGAGCGCTGCCCGCCGTCGCAACGCGGCATATTATTCTGCCGCATTCGAGAACATGTCCGATGTCCGGACCCCGATCGTCGACCCGGCGAACGAGTCGATCTTCCATCAGTACACACTGAGAGTGGCGCGCCGCGACGACCTGCAGGAGCATCTCAAGTCGAAGGGCGTTGGGCACGCGGTATACTATCCCCTGCCGCTTCACCTCCAGCCCTGCTTTGAATACCTGGGCTACGCGAAGGGCGCATTCCCGGAGACCGAGAAGGCGGCCGGAGAAGTGATCTCCCTCCCGA
The DNA here is from genome assembly GCA_051005175.1 of Gemmatimonadaceae bacterium. Taxonomy (GTDB): domain Bacteria; phylum Gemmatimonadota; class Gemmatimonadetes; order Gemmatimonadales; family Gemmatimonadaceae; genus UBA4720. The sequence continues at coordinate 1,084 of JBPCJP010000097.1, forward strand.
TCTACCCCGAGCTCACCACTTCCCAGCTCGATGAAGTGATAGGCGCGGTGAAGGAATTTTACGGCAATGGTTGAAAAAACGATGAAGGACCAGCTGCTGCGGAAGCTCGACGAGCGGACCGCGTGCATCGGGGTGGTAGGGCTGGGTTACGTCGGGCTTCCGCTCGCGATCGAGTTCGCCCGGGCCGGCTTCCGCGTAATCGGCTACGACGTCAGCGACCGCGTCGTGAACGCCCTCATGTCCGGCGAGTCACACATCCAGGATGTGGCGTCGGCAGACGTCAAGTCGTTCATCGACGCCGGCAAGCTCGAGGCGACGTCAGACGAATCGCGGCTCCGGGAGATGGATGCGATCTCCATCGCCGTGCCGACGCCTCTCGCGAAGACGCGCGACCCTGACATGACGTACATAATCGCTGCCGCCGACGCGATTGCCCGCAACGCGCATGCTGGGCTGCTGATCGTCCTCGAGAGCACCACGTACCCCGGTACGACCCGCGAGCTGATGCAACCCAAGCTCGAGGCGGAGGGACTCACTGTCGGTGAAGACGTCTTTCTTGCATTCAGTCCGGAGCGTGTCGATCCCGGCAACCCCGTGTGGAATACGAAGAACACCCCGAAGGTTGTCGGCGGCATCACGCCGGCGTGCACGGAGGTCGCGAGCGCGCTGTATCAGTCGTGCCTCGAGCGGATCGTCCCCGTCTCCAGCACCGAGACCGCCGAGCTCGTGAAGCTTCTCGAGAACACCTTCAGGTCGGTCAACATCGGGCTCGTCAACGAGATGCAGATCGTCTGCGACAAGCTCGGCGTCAACGTCTGGGAAGTCATCGACGCGGCGGCGACGAAGCCGTTCGGGTTCATGAAGTTCACCCCCGGTCCGGGAATCGGCGGTCATTGCATCCCGCTCGACCCGCATTACCTCGCGTGGAAGATGCGGACTCTCAATTACAAGACCCGGTTCATCGACCTTGCAAGCGAGATAAACAGCGAGATGCCGGCGCTGGTAGTCGATCGTGTGGCGCAGTCGCTCAACACGTCGAGGAAGCCTGTCAACGGCAGCCGCGTCCTGGTGCTTGGCGTCGCCTACAAGAGGGACATCGACGACATGCGCGAGAGTCCTGCGCTCGATGTAATACGGCTGCTGGAGGAGCAGGGAGCGGTAGTGGCGTATCACGACCCGCACGTCGGCACCTTCCGCGAAGACGGGCACGAGCGCGCAAGCGTCGAGCTCACTGATGACGAGCTTTCCTCTGCTGACGCCGTCGTCATCGTGACTGATCATTCATCTGTCGATTACCAGCGCGTGGTGAACCTTGCCGCCCTGCTCGTCGACACCCGCAACGCCACCGCCGGCCTCGTGCGTGCCGGCATGGCAATCGCCTGAAATCACAAGTAATTCATGAATATCTCTGTCATTGGAACCGGATACGTCGGACTTGTTGTAGGTGCGTGCCTTGCCGAGACGGGCAACGACGTCATCTGCGCGGATGTAGTCGAATCGAAGATCGAGGGTCTCAAGCGGAACGTGCTCCCGATCTACGAGCCCGGCCTCGAGGACCTGGTCGAGCGCAACCAGCTGAACGAGCGGCTGACTTTCACGACTGACATCCCGGCGGCAATTGCGTCGGCGGACGTCCTGTTCATTGCTGTCGGCACGCCTCCCGACGAGGATGGCTCCGCCGATCTCCAGCACGTGCTCGGCGTGGCTCGCGAGGTAGGGAAGCACATGGCCCGCGAGATGGTGATCGTCACCAAGTCGACGGTTCCCGTCGGCACCGCCGGGAAGGTCGCGGCGGAAGTGGCGAAGGATGCTCGATTCCCGTTCCACATGTGCAGCAACCCCGAGTTCCTCAAGGAAGGAGCCGCCGTCGACGACTTCATGAAGCCCGACCGGGTGGTGCTGGGAGTTGAGAGCGCGTTCGCCCGCGAAACGATGAGCGAGATCTACGCTCCGTTCGTGCGCACGGGAAACCCGGTGATATTCATGGACATCGCATCTGCCGAGATGACAAAGTATGCCGCCAACGGCATGCTTGCGACGCGGATCTCGTTCATGAACGAGGTGGCGAACCTCTGCGAGAAAGTCGGCGCAAACGTCGACATGGTTCGCCGCGGGATCGGCAGCGATTCGCGCATCGGGCCGTCGTTTCTGTTTCCCGGCCCCGGTTACGGCGGATCGTGCTTTCCGAAGGACGTGAAGGCGCTGGTTCGCACCGCCGCCGCGATCGGCATGGATCTCAAGGTCCTCAGCGCCGTCGAGGACGTGAACCAGGGGCAGAAGCTCCGCCTGGGAGAGAAGCTGCGCGACGTCCTCGGCGACGATCTCGCCGGCATGACGATCGCCGTGTGGGGTCTGGCGTTCAAGCCGCAGACGGACGACATGCGCGATGCGCCGTCACTCACTCTGATCGAGGATCTGCTCTCCGCTGGAGCGGCAGTCTGCGCCCATGATCCTGCCGCGATCAGGGAAGCAAAGCACAAGCTCGGAGACCGGATCACCTACGCCGAGACGAACTACGACGCTCTGACCGAGGCTGACGCTCTCGTTGTTGTCACTGACTGGAACGAGTACCGCCATCCCGATTTCTCGAGAGTGAAGGCGCTCCTCAAGCGTCCGTTGATAGTCGACGGGCGCAACCTCTACGACCCCGAGAAGATGAGCGAGCTTGGCTTCACCTACGTGTCAATCGGTCGCAGGACCGTTGAACACCCTGCGCCTCAGGGGGTAGGAGAATACGCATGAACCCGCGCTTTCTTTTCATCCTTGGAATCTTCACTGCACTCGCCTGCAAGCCGGTGTTCAACCCCGGGGCGTTCGGGAGCACCGACGAGCTCTACAAGGCGGCGATGACCGAGTACGAGGCGAGACGCTGGGAGAATGCCGCCAAGGCGTTCGAGCGTCTCACCACCGAGCTGTCGCCCAGGGACCCCCGAATTGCCACGGCATACATGTATCTCGGGCGCGCCCAGGAGAGAAGGGGAGACCACCTTCTCGCCGCCAAGTCGTACAGCCGCGTGTACGAGATCATGCCGCAGGACACCCTTGCCGACGATGCGCTCCTTGCGTCGGGCCTCGCTTACGGCAAGATGTGGCGGCGACCTGCGCTGGACTCCGAGTACGGCGAGAATGCCCTGACTCAGTTCCAGACCCTCAAGTCGCTGTATCCCGAATCGCCGCTGATGCCGGAAGTAGATGCGCAGCTGACGAAGCTCGACGAGTGGTTCGCGACGAAGGATTACGAGACCGGCTACCACTACCTGAAGCGGAAGGCCTACGATTCGGCCATCATCTACTTCAAAGACATCATTAGGCTCCACCCGCAGGCTAAGAAGACGCGGGAAGCGTATCTGCGGCTTCATGACGCGTATCAGGCGATCAACTATCGGGATGACGCGCGTGACCTGTGCGACGAGATGCGGAAGGCTTATCCGGAAGATCGCGACGTGAGCAGGGCATGCGGCCCTGCGCCGGCAGCGACTGCCTCCCAATAGTCGATTGCGGGTCGGTGTCCTCGGCGGGTCGTTCAACCCTCCTCACATCGGGCACCTCATACTCGCTTCCGACGCGTTCGAGGCCCTGAAGCTCGACCGCCTGGTGATCGTCCCCGCTAACGCGAATCCCCTCAAGGGTACTGACCCCCTCGCCCCCCGGCCGGAGCAGCGGCTCGACATGGTAAGGCTCGCTTTCGGCGGCGACAACCGTTTCGAGGTGAGCTCCGTGGAAATCGACAGGGGCGGGTTATCTTTCATGGTTGATACTTTGGAGACCCTGAGGGCGGAGCACGAGGGCGCCGAGCTGGTGCTCCTTCTCGGGAGCGACTCGCTGAGGACGCTCGACCGCTGGAAGCGGCCGGAGCGCATAAAAGAGCTCGCGAAAGTTGCGGGTCTGATGCGAGGTGCAGAGGCGAGGCACACAGAGACGCACGACACGGAGGCGCAGAACAGCGAGTTCGAGGTTGTGACGACCAGGCGGGTCGATGTGTCGTCGACGGAGATAAGGGAGAGGATTGCAGCCGGGCTGCCGGTGAAGGGGTTTGTCGCAGAATCGGTGGAGGCATACATCTCCGCCGCGAAACTATACAGGCAGCGCGCCGCAGACTGATTCGGGCCGCTCCGGTCAGAGGAAAGGGAAATGCTACAGGGGTTAATCGCAGGCGTATTCGGGTCGAAACACGATCGCGAGAGGAAGCGCGTCCAGCCGATCGTCGACGAGATAAACGTCGAGTATGAACGGCTCCAGTCAGTCTCCGACGAGGAGCTGCGCTCGCAGACCGAGCGGTTCCGGGAGAGGATCCGCCAGGCGACCGGCGAGCTCGAGGTGCGTGTCGCGGAGCTTACCGAGCAGAAGCGGGCAACGGTCGACGCAGCCGAGCGCGAAGAGATAGACCTTGAGCTGAGCGGCGCGGACGGACAGGGTGGCGCCGAGGGCGAGCTGCGCGACGCTACCGCGGAGGTGCTTGACGAGATCCTTCCTGAAGCGTTCGCCACCGTGCGCGAGGCCGCACGCCGGCTCCTGAATACGACAGTACGGGTGACGGGCCAGGACCAGCTGTGGAACATGGTGCACTACGACGTGCAGCTCATGGGGGGTGTTCAGCTTCACATGGGCCGCATCGCCGAGATGGCAACTGGTGAAGGAAAGACGCTTGTCGCGACCCTTCCACTGTACCTGAACGCGCTGCCCGGCAAGGGCGCCCACCTGATCACCGTGAACTCGTATCTCGCCCGCCGCGACTCCGAGTGGATGGGCCACGTATACAGGTACCTCGGCGTCACAGTTGGATGCCTCGACGATACTGAGCCAGGCACGCCGGAGAGGCGGGCCGCCTATGAGTCCGACATCACTTACGGCACGAACAACGAGTTCGGGTTCGACTACCTGCGCGACAACATGGTCGTATCGAACGACCAGCGCGTCCAGCGAGGTCACGTTTACGCGATAGTCGACGAAGTCGACTCGGTGCTCATCGACGAGGCGCGAACCCCGCTCATCATCTCGGGACCTGTCGGAAACGAATCAGACGCCGAGTATGGGATGCACAACGCGAGTGTCGCCCGACTGGTCAGGAAGCAGAACGACCTTGCGAACGTGCTCGTCGGGGATGGAGAGAGGGCCTGGGAGGCCGAGGATACAGACACAGCGGGGCTCAAGCTCTACCAGGCCCGCCTTGGCGCGCCGACCAACAAGCGGCTGCTCAAGGTTCTCCAGGAGACAGGCGTCAAGCAGCTCGTCCAGAAGATGGAGCTCGCGCACCTCGCCGACAGGAAGCTTCCGGCGTCGAAGCAGCAGTTCCGCGAGACGGAGGAGGAGCTTCTCTACGTGCTGGACGAGAAGGGTCACACGGTGCACCTCACCGATCGCGGCGTCGAGTTCATGTCGCCGAAGGACCCTGACGAGTTCGTGCTCCCCGACATCTCCCAGTCAGTTCACGCGATCGATCACGATGAGGAGATGACGCCGGAGGAGAAGCTCGCCGCGAGGGCCGAGATAAACCGCGAGTATGCGGCCAAGAGCGAGCGCCTCAACATCGTTCACCAGCTTCTCCGGGCGCACGCGCTCTACGAGATCGACGTGAACTACGTCGTGCAGGACGGCCAGGTGCTGATCGTCGATGAGTTCACCGGCCGCACGATGCCGGGCCGGCGCTGGTCGGAAGGGCTTCACCAGGCGGTGGAGGCAAAGGAAGGCGTACAGGTGAAGGGTGAGACGCAGACGATGGCGACGATCACCATCCAGAACTACTTCCGCATGTACTCGAAGCTCGCGGGCATGACCGGTACCGCCGAGACAGAGGAAAGTGAGTTCGACCAGATATACAAGCTTGGCGTTTCTGTAGTTCCGACGAACCGCCCGGTCATCCGCGAGGACCGTCACGACCTCGTCTACAAGACGCGACGCGAGAAGTACAACGCGATCCTCGAGGAGACTGAGCGACTTCACAAGCTCGGCTTCCCGATCCTCGTTGGAACGGTCAGCGTCGATGTGTCAGAGACACTTTCGCGCATGTTCAAGCGCGCGGGAATCACTCACAACGTTCTCAACGCGAAGTACCACCAGCGCGAGGCCGAGATCGTCGCCAACGCCGGCCAGCCTGGCGCGGTGACAATCGCGACGAACATGGCCGGCCGTGGAACCGACATCAAGCTCGGGGAAGGCGTGACTATCTCGAAGCCGTCGGTCGTGAAGGACCCGGAGAACAAGCCGATGGATGTCGAGGAGTGCGGCGGGCTTCACATCATCGGATCCGAGCGTCACGAATCGAGGCGCATCGACAGGCAGCTCCGCGGACGAGCGGGCCGCCAGGGCGATCCGGGGTCGTCGCAGTTTTTCCTTTCCCTCGAAGACGACCTCATGCGGCTCTTCGGAAGCGACAGGATAGCGAAGCTGATGGACAGGATGGGAGCCGAGGAAGGTGAGATGCTGACGCATCCGCTGATCACGCGCTCGATCGAGCAGGCGCAGAAGCGCGTCGAGCTCCAGAACTTCCAGTCGCGCAAGCGGCTTCTCGACTACGACGACGTGATGAACCAGCAGCGCGAGGTCATCTACTCGCTGCGCGCGTTCGCGCTCGACGGCGGGGAGGAGCTGCGAGGCGAGGCGGTGAAGATGCTGGAGAAGGGAGTAGCGCGCCGGGTTGAGAACACGCTCGCCGTATTCGACGAAGTGGAGAACTGGGATTTCGGCGTGCTCAGGCAGGACCTGCTGATGCAGTACCTGCTCAGCGTTCCCGAGTTCGAGGAAGAGGCGCTCAAGCCGGTGTCGCTCGCGGCCGCGCAGGAAGTGGCGGTCGAGGCGGCAAAGAAGGCGTTCGACGAAAAGATCACCGGGCTCAACGAGTTCTCCGGCCAGCTCCTGTCGATCGTGATGCTCAACGTGCTCGACGAGAAGTGGAAGGATCACCTCTACGATCTCGACCAGCTTCGCAACGCGATTCACTACAGGTCATGGGGGCAGAAGGACCCGCTCATCGAGTACAAGCACGAGGCGTACTCGATGTTCGTCGACCTCATGAACGACATCTATCACACGTTCAGCTCCCGCTTCCTGATGGCGCAGATTTCGTTCGAGCCGGCGCCGGTCTTCGGCGACCATGCCGGCAAGCGGCCCGCTCCGACGAGGAGGTACAACGCGCTGGGCGTGCTGGAGGATCTCATGCCTGACGAGTCAGTGAACGGGGACGGCGAGCCGGAGGATGTGGTGAACATCGGGCCTTCGGAGCCGCCGTCGAAGAAGCCTGTCGCGCGCGCCGAGCCGATTGTGACCGGTGCGGGCCGCGTTCGTTCACTGTCTGCGGCGCAGAATGCGACGCCGTCCGATTGGGAGAACGTCGGTCGTAACGATCCATGCCCGTGCGGGTCGGGCAAGAAGTTTAAGAAATGCCATGGAACGGCAGCCTGATGCTGTTCGCGGTTCGTTGTTCGCGACTTGCGAATAGCGAATAGCGAATAGCTGCGTCATAGCAGGCCGGCCTCGGCGAAGCTGAGGTAGCGGCCGCGGCCGATGATGATGTGATCCTGCACCGGGATGTCGAGGACGCGGCCGGCCTGCACGAGTTGCTCTGTCGTGATGCGATCGTCGGGTGAGGGAGTCGGATCGCCACTTGGATGATTGTGCACGAGAATTATCGCTGCGGCGTTTTCGGCGATCGCTTCGCGGAACACCTCGCGCGGATGCACCAGCGATGAGTTGAGGAGGCCGCGCGTCACGGTGATGTCCCGTTCCAGCCGGTGCTGTGAATCGAGCACTGCAACGTGGAATTCCTCGACCGGAAGATCCTGAAGGCGCTGAGCGAATATCTCGTGAACGTCGCGCGGTCCGCGGACGGGTATTCCGTCCTCACGCTCCTCTGCCGCCATCCTGCGGCCCAGCTCTAGGGCGGCGTGAATCGCGACAGCCTTCGCGGTGCCGACGCCGGTGATTGCCGTCAGTGCAGCGACCGGCTGGGCCGACAGCCGGCGGAGAGAGCCGTGGGCCGAGGCGAGGATCTCGTGACCGAGATGAACGGCGGAGCTCTTCTCGGAGCCGCTTCCGAGGAGTATGGCTAGGAGCTCGGAGGAGCTGAGGGCGCGCGCGCCGTGATACTTGAGTCTTTCGCGGGGACGCTCGGTGCTCGGGAGATGCAATATCGCAGATGACATGGGACTCCGAATTGAGGATTCCCATTTCTACCGGATGGATGCTCCCGTGAAGTCACCGGAGTTACGCGGCGGACATCGCGTTTCTGCGGAACTGCGAAACAACGCCACTGCGAGTTTTACATTTCACGGATTATGCGGATCTGACGGATAGAGCGCTGGTGCTTACGAGTAGAGTGGCGTGCTCATTGTCAACACTCCTCTTTTTCTTTGTCTGACATCGGAACTGCAAATGCCTGATCATTCGAGGGCCAGTTGGTGGTGCTTGCCCTATCCGTCAGATCCGCACGATCCGTGGAATTGGTTCTACCTCTGGTTTTGCCAGCCCTCATCGGCGGCATAGACATTATTATTCGGTAGATGCGGAGAATCCCCCTATGACCGCTGTCGAGACACACGCGGTAATCCCCGGCTGGAATGACGATGGCCAGCCGCTCCCGGAGCGGCTCGACCATGAGCTGCTCGTGCGCGCATATCGCTTCAGCGAAACCGCGCATCTGGGGCAAAAGCGCCTCTCGGGCGAGAACTTCGTATCGCACTGCGTCGAGGTCGCCAAGATCCTCGCCGACCTCCAGCTCGATTCAGTCACTGTCGCGAGTGGTCTCATCCACGACGTCGTGGAGGACACGAACGTATCGGTCGCCGAGATCGAGTCGATCTTCGGGCCCGAGATCGCGCAAATCGTCGACGGCCTCACGAAGATCGGCCATCTCCCGCTCAACTCGTCGCAGGAGAGGCAGGTCGAGAACTACCGCAAGCTGCTTCTCTCGATCGCCAAGGATGCACGCGTCATCCTGATCAAGCTCGCGGACCGGCTCCACAACATGCGGACGCTCGACTACCTGCCGACCGAGAAGCGGCGCCGCATCGCGCAGGAGACGCGCGATCTTTACGCGCCGCTCGCGCACCGGTTCGGAATGGCCCGCGTCAGGTGGGAGCTCGAGGACCTCGCCTTCAAGCACCTCGAGCCGGGACAGTACAAGTCGCTCGCGAAGCTCGTGGCGAAGAGGAGGACCGAGCGTGAAGCGACGATCTCCTCGCTGAGCGATCCGCTGCAGGAGCTGCTGGTCGGCGCCGCGATACCGAACGTTGAAGTGACGGGACGCCCGAAGCACCTCTGGTCCATCTACAAGAAGATGACGAAGTGGGACAAGCCGTACGAGGAGATCTACGACCTGATGGCGATCCGCGTCCTCGTCGACAGCGTCCCCGACTGCTACCACGCGCTCGGCGTCATTCACGAGAAGTTCACGCCGCTGCAGGAGCGTATAAAGGATTACGTCGGCCAGCCGAAGTCGAACGGCTACCAGTCGCTCCACACGACCATCTTCGGGCCTGGCAAGCAGCTGTTCGAGATCCAGATCCGCACGCGCGAGATGCACCGGACGGCCGAGTATGGAATCGCGGCGCACTGGCGGTTCAAGGAGAACGCGAAGAGCGCCGACGAACTCGATCGGGCGCTTCACTGGTTCAGGCAGGTGCTCGAGCTTCAGCTCGACGCAAAGACTCCCGACGAGTTTCTCGAGTTCCTCAAGCTCGATCTCTATCAGGACGAGATATTCGTCTTCACGCCGACCGGCGATGTGATCCAGCTCCCCAAGGGCGCGACCCCGATCGACTTCGCATTCGCCGTGCATACCGAAGTCGGCATTCATGCACGCGGTGCGCGAATCAACGGCCGGCAGGCGACCCTGGCCCGGGAGCTCAAGAATTCCGACACGGTCGAGATAATCACCGACCCGGCTCAGAAGCCGAGCAGGGACTGGCTGCAGCATGTGCGAACGGGTCGTGCGCGGCACAAGATCCGCCAGCGTCTTCGCATCGAGGAGCAGAACACCTCCGGCAAGCTCGGGCGCGAGATTCTGCTCAGGGAAGTGAAGAAGCGCCGTCTCGCCAAGCCCGACGACGCTCAGCTCCAGGCCGCAGCAGAGGCGATGAAGCTGAACGACGTCAACCACCTCATCGCCTCGATTGGTCAGGGCGACGTCGGCGTGCTTCAGGTGATGCGGCACCTGTATCCGGAGGAGGAGGCGCCCACGGTACCGGTGAAGCCCGGGCCGCTCGACTGGATCGTCGACAAGATGCGCGGAGCGCCCAAGGGCGTGCGGATCCAGGGTGTCGACGGCCTGATGGTTCGGTACGCGCAGTGCTGCCAGCCGGTTCCCGGCGATCCCGTGGTCGGTTACGTGACCCGCGGCCGCGGCGTGAGCATCCATCGGGCGGACTGCCCCAACCTGCTGATGCTGGACCTCGAGCCGGAGCGCAGGCTCGACATCGACTGGAAGGAGCTCGAGGGCGAGCGGTTCATGGTGAGGCTCGTTCTCGATGCGACAGACCGGCGGGGACTCTACGCTGATCTTGCAGCTGCGGTGTCGGGCACTGACACCGACATCCGGTCGTTCGAACTCGCCTCAGCCGACGGCCATGTGACGGGTGCTCTTGCCGTCGAGGTCGAGAACCTTGCTCATCTCCAGAAGATCCTCAAGGCAGCCCGGCGGGTGAAGGGAGTTACCGAGGTTACGCGAAAGGAAAGACTCGCCAGCGACAGTTAGGGGCCGTTACGCCGCAGGCTTTTCCGTCTTTTCGTCCACCCGAATAAACCCCGAGAATTCGTTATATTTCAGGGATGCCCGAGAAAGCGGAATTCAACCTCCAGGCGCCATTCCAGCCCGCCGGCGACCAGCCAAAGGCAATCGCCGAGCTGACCCAGGGGCTCGAGCGGGGGGACAGGTTCCAGACTC